>JBIIKG010000001.1:0-67959 GCA_044233275.1 Crocinitomicaceae bacterium
GACATCTGGAATTTCAATAAACATTACTTTCCGAATTCGAATATGCAGGTAATCAAAACAATTACAAGCATGTTGTCTAATGGAACCACCATTTATTATATCACAGGAAATCACGATGAAATGCTGCGGAAATTCAATGGCTTTTCAATCGGCGAGTTTCATATTGTAAACAAATTGGTGTTGAACTTGGAGGCAGGTAAAGCGTGGTTATTTCACGGTGATGTATTTGATACAGCTATGAAACATTCCAAATGGCTTGCTAAGTTGGGCGGAAAAGGATATGATCTACTTATTATTTTGAACAATGTGGTGAACTGGGTCAGTGAAAAATTTGGAAGAGGTAGAGTTTCGCTTTCCAAAAAAGTAAAGGATAGCGTAAAAGGCGTTTTAAAGTATGTAAATAACTTCGAAGAAACGGCTGCTGAAATTGCAATTGAAAACGGATTCGACTTCGTTGTTTGTGGACACATACATCAACCGGCAATAAAAGACATTCATATAAAAGATAAAAAAGTGATGTATTTGAATTCTGGAGATTGGATTGAAAATTTAACATCACTGGAATACACCAATAAAGAATGGAAATTGAAACGGTATAATGAAAAAGAGTACCTGATGAACCAATTGGATCGAATCAGTCACAAAGAAAACTTTAAAGAGGCCTTGAATTATGAAGCGCTGTTTAAAGAAGTGATACAGCATGCTACTCATGTAAATTAGAATACGGATGAAGATTTTATATGCAATACAAGGAACAGGAAATGGACATTTAAGTCGCGCGTTAGAAATTATTCCCATTTTGCAGCAATACGGCGAAGTGGAAATTTTGATTAGTGGAAATCAATCTCAAGTAGCCTTACCTTTTGATGTGTATTATCGTTTTCATGGCTTGAGTTTTGTCGCTTCGAAGTCGGGAGGAATTAGCTATTTTAAATCGCTCTTAAACATTAAGTTGGTGCGCTTAATCAATGAAATCCGCAAACTGAAAGTCGAGCGCTATAATCTAGTGATTAGTGATTTCGAGCCAATTTCTGCTTGGGCATGTGCTATTCGCAATATTAAATGTGTACAATTGAGCCACCAAGCTGCAGTTATGCATAAGAACAGTCCTAAGCCGCCAATCAAACATGTAGTTGGAAATTATGTCTTGAATCATTATTGTCCGTCCAATGTAAACTATGGGTTTCATTTTGAGAAGTATGCTGAATCCATTTTTTTGCCTGTCATTCGAAAACAAGTGAGGGAATTAGACATACGGAATGACGGTCAATATGTCGTTTATTTACCGGCCTATCACGATGAGGCATTGCATCAATTTCTGTGGAATTTTTCTGCACGTTGGACTGTTTTTTCGAAATATACAACAACGAAGTATACCAAAGATAATGTCACTTTTTTACCCGTTGAAAATGAATTGTTTTTAGAAAACCTAGCTTCTTGCAGTGGAGTTCTGTGTGGTGCTGGATTTGAATTGCCTGCAGAAGCAATTTATTTGAAAAAGAAGTTAATGGTAATTCCGATGGAAAACCAGTTTGAGCAGCAGTGCAACGCTGAAAGTTTAAAACGCTTGGGAGTATCTGTTTTACCAAAATTGGATTTAATTAACCACAGAGCGATGTATAATTGGCTCAAATTTGCTCAAGCAATTCAACTAGAATTCAACGATTCAACAGAAGAAATTATTGCCCAGTTGATTCAAGAGCACGCATCTGAAAGCCATGAAAGTACGGAAACACTCGATTCTCCAGGAATGAATTGGCAATTCTACCGCTATTTTTTCTAACCATTAGTTTGAACATAGCAAACGCAGCAAACAAACCTTCTATTTAACATGCGTCGTAGTGGCTACTTAGTTAATCAGAGAGATACGATTTACACTGTATAACGGCTATTATTAAATTTTCGCGCTACTACATTATTTATTGATGCGTTGACATAGGCTTAATATGTAAACGTGAATTTCGTGCTTGAAAAAAAGCCTCCACCAAACTTATCGGTTAATTAATACGAAAAAATATGAAATTTAAAATTACGTTACTCATTGTTTTATCTGTTTTAGTTAGTAAGATGGGGGTGGGACAGATATACACAAACACCTTTACAGGTGTTAGCGCTTGCCCAACTAATGGAAACACGCCAACAATGGCTACAAATTCAACTGGAACGGCCGTATCTAGAACCACAATAACATGTAATAGTACCGCAAATGTTTTTAATTCCACGACATTAAACAATACAAGTAGTATTTCGAATACTTCTTATATTGAGTTTTCCGCAACTGCAAATGCTGGTTATATTCTCAATGTAACTAGCCTTAGTTTTTTTAGACAGGGAACTAATACCGCTCCTAATAGATTAGAAGTAAGGTATAGCACTGATGGTTTTGCAACCTCAACATCATGGGGTTCGGCAGCAGTTACACCAACAACAGGCACAGTTTTGACCTGGAATTTCACTGATTTTTCAACCCCAGCAGCAGGCACAGTTACCTTTAGGATCTATCCTTTTGGAGTAACAAGGTGTGATGGAACCGCAACTGCCGCTGCAGCTACCGGGTCTTTTAGAGTCGATGATGTTACCATTAATGGAACAGTAACAGCTGCAATTACTACTTATTCCAATACCTACAACGGCAACGGTAATACTTCTGGCACGGTGCCGGTGGATGCAGCAAGTCCATATGTTTCTGGTGCAACAGTTACAGTTTTAGGAAACACAGGTACACTTGCACGCACAGGTTATACTTTTGCTGGATGGAATACTTTGGCAAACGGCTCTGGAACGGATAGAGCAGCCGGTTCAACTTTTACAATTTCTGCCAATACAACTCTTTTTGCTAAATGGACCGCCAACAGCAACACGATAACTTTTGATGGAAATGGCTCCACAGGAGGCTCAACAGCAGCACAAAATATTAATACGGCAGCTTCTGCAAATTTAACCGCCAATGGATTTATCAGAGCGGGCTATACGTTTGCGGGTTGGAACACATTAGCAAATGGAACTGGTACTTCTTATACCGACCAGGTAGCTTATACAATGGGTACAGCAAATGTTACCCTTTATGCCCAATGGACGGCAAATTCATTAACGGTAACATATGATAGTCAAGGAGGAAGCGCTATTTCAAATGGTTCTACTACAACCGGAGGTACAGTTTCTAACCCAGGAAATCCAACGCGAAGCGGTTATTCATTCAACGGTTGGTTTGATGCTTCAAGCGGAGGCTCGGCAATTTCATTTCCGTATACTCACGGACAAACTGCAAATTTCACTTTGTATGCTCAATGGACCGTGGTTTCGACTTCAACAATAAATCCAGTGACACTTGCAACTGCGTTATCAACAACCTATGGAACCGCGTCATCGGATGCAAGCTTTACAGCAAGTGGTTCAAACTTAAGCGTTAACATTACAGCAGATGCACAAACAGGTTTTGAAGTATCAACAGACAATAGTAATTTTGGATCTTCTGTTTCTGTCTCAAGTGGAACAATGGTATATGTGCGTTTCACGGCAACACAAGTTGCTGGCTCTTACAATAGTTCAACTGCGGTTGTTCTTTCAAGCACAGGAGCAATTTCACAAAATGTAACAACATCAGCTACTGGGAACAACGTTTTGGCAAAAGACTTAACCATTACAGGGATTTCTATTTCCAATAAAACGTATGATGGAAACACCACCGCTTCCATTTCAGGAACAGCAGCATATTCAGGATTAGTCAATGGACAATCATTTCCTGTAACTGGATCACCAAGTGCAAGTTTCAACAATAAAAATGCTGGTACAGCTAAACCAATTACAGTAAGCGGTTATACTGCACCGAGCGCAAACTATTCCATAACACAGCCAACAGGATTAACAGCAGATATCACTGCCAAATCACTGACAGTTGCCTCACCAACTGTAACTTCCAAATCCTACGACGGGAATACCAATGCGACCGTTACAGGAACATTAAGTGTTGTTGAGTCAGGGGATGTGGTGATTCTAATTGGCACAGGAACGTTTGCCACTGCCAACGTTGGAACAGCAATTAGCGTAACTTCAATAGCGACTTTGAGTGGAGCAGATGCCGGAAATTACTCACTCACACAGCCAACAGGCTTGTTTGGGGATATTACCTTAAAATCGTTGACAATCACCGCGTCTGATGTATCAAAAGAAATGGGAGTGCTGCTAACAGGAGGTCCTGGGTCAACGGCATTTGCATCAAGCGGGCTTGCAGGAAGTGAAACCATTGGCTCTGTGACGATAACCTATGGTGCTGCCGCAGGAACTTCAGGTCAGGGTGCAATAGCAGGTACTTATAGTGATCAGGTCACACCTTCAGCAGCAACCGGGGGAACCTTCAATATATCCAATTATTCCATTACCTATAGTTCAGGGGCGATCATTGTGGCTGGTTTCACAGCGGGTAACCTTGTTGTTGAGAGAATTGGTAACGGTTCCACTGTATTAAGCAATGCGGCTTCTACTATCAATTTGGTAGAATTGAATACCTCAGGTACTACAATTCAAACCTTGAGTACTATATTCACCGGTTCAAACCTTTTAACAGAATCAGGGTCAGCTACATCGAATGGTTTTTTGAATTCTTATAATACGTTTTTAGGTGTGCCGGGTTATAATACCACATTAGGAATTCCGAGTGTAGCGAGTTTAAACACCAAAGCGACTAATCTTATTGGAACTGGAGCAAGTGTTACATCTCGGGTTGTATTTCCAACTGGAGGTCCTTTAGCAACTCCACCATCACCGTTTTCCGGGAACAATTTTAGAAGTGTTGTTCCAATCTCTTCAACAGCATTTTATGCTTCTGGTACCGCTTCTGGCACCCCAAATACTGGAGGGGTATGGTATTTTGATGGTACAGGATTAACCCAAATTAGCAGCACGACAACTGGTCAACCGGTGAATTGTCGAAACGTTGAAGTTTACAACAACCAGTTATATTTATCCTCGTCTACAGGAACTTATTTAGGAATTTCTAAATTAGGAACAGGTTTACCAACATCTTCCAACCAAACTGCAACATTAGAAATTAATATGGGTACAGGCGCGAGTCCTTATGGATTTGTATTATGTCCTGACGGAAACACGATGTATGTTGCAGATGATAGACCGTCCGCTTCAGGTGGAATTTACAAGTTTACCAAATCAGGAGGCACTTGGTCTCAAGCATATTTATTAGGTACTGGAGTTTCTAGTATTGGTGCAAGAGGTTTGATGGTTGATTTTTCAGGATCTGACCCAATTATCTATGCAACCACTGCTGAGGGATCTGCAAATCGAATTATCAAAATAATAGATACGGGTTCAGGTGCAAGTTCAACAACCTTAGCTACTGCTGCTACGAATTACATTTTTAGAGGAGTCGATTTTACTCCTGCGCCAGCTCCAAGTGAGCCAATTATTGGAACCATTACACAGCCTACTTGCGCAACAGCCACGGGATCGGTTGAACTCACAGGTTTACCATCAGGACAATGGAGAGTATATGGTTTTCCGTCAGGAGGTGCTGTTGGTACAGGAAATTCCACAACTATCAGCGGATTAAGTGCGGGATCGTACACGTTCATTGTGACGTCTTATACAGGAAGAACTTCAGTTGTTTCTGTGAGCGTTACTATTGATGCTCAGCCTGCTACCCCATCGGCACCAACCGCCTCCAACCAGTCATTCTGTGCAGTGAACAACCCAACAGTATCGGATTTGACCACAACATCTGGTTCTAACATTCAGTGGTATACTGCTGCAACAGGTGGATCTGCATTGACATCAGTTTCGTCAGTTACATCTGGAACATATTATGTGTCACAAACACAAGGCGCATGTGAAAGTAGCCGTGCATCAGTTGCCATCGCGGTAGACAACCTTACCCTTACTGTTACCCCGACAACCGGAGATTTCATTTGGAATGGGCGCACGGATTCAAATTTCGGAATAAGCACTAATTGGTATGAATATAATGGTTCCGCTTTTACAACTACTTCAGCAATTCCTTCAATTTCTACGAATATTATTATTCCTGCAAATGAATCAATTTGTGTATTACAACAACCAACTACTTTGACAAATGGGGGTAACGTAAAGAACCTTACAATTCAAACGGGGGCATCATTAACCATGCAAAGTGGTACTCTATCTGTTGCCGGAAATTGGGAAAATAATGGAACGTTTACGCCAGGAACAGGAACGGTTGCGTTGGTTGGAACATCAGATCAATCGATCGTTAATTCAGCAGGAGAAACCTTCCATAAATTAACAATCAACAAAGCGTTAGGAGTAGTTTTACTGTCTAACGATGTTACAATAGCAAATGAGTTAAATCTTACTAGTGGTATTGTTGATTTACAAGCGAGTAACTTAAACATGGCTTCCAATGCAATAAATGGTGGCTCAGTAAGCAGTTATGTTCGAACTTCTGGAAATGGAGTGTTAAAAAGAGACGTATCAACTTTACCTATAGTATTCCCCGTAGGAAAGAGTGCATACAATCCTGCTATTTTAACAAACAGCGGCGATGCAGATCTCTTTAGTTTGCGCGTTTACGATTACGTTTCTGCAACGGGTGCAGAAGGAGGAGTGCAGACAAGTGGACAAACAGTAAACCGCACGTGGATGATTAGTGAATCTCTCGTTGGTGGAAGTGATGTTACTTTAAAAATGTATTGGAATGCAGGTGAAGAATTTAATGGATTTATTTATTCACCAGGCTCAATGAATGTGATGCACCATAATGGTTCAATATGGGAAGAGTTAGGCGCTACAAATCAAGGCGATTCCCCTTATTTTATTGAAAAAAGTCAGGTATTATCTTTCTCTCCATTTACAATTGGATATACAGGTTCTCCACTACCTGTCGAATTTCTTGAATTCACAGCTAAGTGCAATGAATCGAGCGAAACAGTTTTGAACTGGTCTACAGCATCCGAGCACAATTCAGACTATTTCAAAATTGAAAAATCAATTGATGGAATCAATTGGTCTATTTTGGCGACAGTAGCTGCTGCTGGGAATTCAACAGAACGAATTGATTATACCATAGCGGATATTGAAAAATCTAGAGGAACTTATTATAAATTGTGGCAATACGATGTTGATGGAAGTGAAAGCTTTTTAGCGCTTGTTCATGACGATTGTTCAGGGAGTTTCTCCGATGCGCAACCAGTTGTTTATCCAAATCCAACTACAAATAATGCATTGACAATCCAGTTTAATGATGACAAAGCTGATTTAGTAAAGGTTGAAATCTATTCGCTTCAAGGAAAGTTGATGTATAGTCAAACTTTCAAAGGGGCTCAAAAAATTACTATCGCGGATTTAACGCTTGATAAAGGAATTTATCAAATGACTATCCAACAAGATGGAAAAGATGCAACAAACTCAAAAATTTGCATTCAATAACATCCTTTTGAAGAGTATTGAGAGTTGAGATTTTGTTATAAATTTAAAATGGCTGCATTTAGGTGCACCCATTTAATTCTATCTAATTGCTAGACCTTGCTATTTCTTGAAAAGTCCATTTTACTGAAAAGGGCCTTATTCAAATCGATAAAAAATCCGATAGTCAAGCTAGCACAACTTTGCACTTACGAGCGAAGCATATTCAAAGAACCATAAATGTTAAAACGTTGAATGTAATGCGCTGTTATCCTTTTATACCTAGGAAACCTTGACGTTAACTTAGTTTTTCGAAATGCGGTGAATGCTTGTTCCGTTTTCCGTTGTAATTCTGAAGATGTACATTCCTGTTTCGTAAGAAGCAAGGCTAAATGTTCCACCGTTCTTAACGTTTGATGTTTGTAAGATTTTACCTTGTGCATCAACTAATTCGATGGTAGCATTTGCAGCTATCATATTAACTGAAACAACATCACTTGTAGGATTCGGGAATAAGCTGATATTATTTGCATTCTGTGCATTTAATGCTGCGGTTTCATTTAAATCAATTTTTATAACATAACTTAAAATTGAGTTACATGAATCGTCGTAGATTGCGAAGTTTATAAGACCTTTCGTTATGTCATCATATCCATCCAATATAGTTTGTTCTATGGATGATGAATCGATTCCACAAAAACAATTACTTAGCAAAGAATAATTCATATTGGTATTATTATTCACATTGTAATTGATATTACTGCAAATTTCATTGTTGTAAATAAGTGGGCTATCTTGCGCGTTCGATACGTTCGAAATAAGCAAGCCTCCAAAATTGTTATTGATTTGATTATCGTGAATATTAGCATCGACAGAAGCTTCTAAGGCAAGTTCGTTATATAAGATTTCATTATTAAAGATTTCACAATTAGAAGCCATTTGAATGGCAGTGGTGTTGTCACTGAATTGGCAGTTTTGAACTGTTCCGTTATTTGGAGAACCTAATGCTAGTTCATTGTTTTGAAATTGACAATCTGTAATCGTCATATTTTCAAACACATAAGAAGCGAATGTTAAACCGATTTGGTTGTCGACGAACGTGGAATTTGTCAATTCAATCGCCGTAGTGTATGCGAAAATGGAAGTCGTATTGTCTTTAAATAAACAATTGTTAATCGTAAAGTAGCTCCAACCATAAACACCAACTTCGTTATCAATGAACTTACAATTTTGCAAATTAACTGAATTGGCCACCGTAACTGCTTGAAAACAATGACTGAAAGTACAATTGGTGTATTGATAATTGGTCAATGCGGTTTCATAGCTAAATGGAGTATGAGCGTTCGAAATATGGAAGCGATCTGCATTGAGGACACCCCCTTGAGAGCTTGTACAAGTAAAACCTTGCCAACCAACTGGGTTCAATGTGTCGTACATTGCGTGGATTTTAATGGGAAGGGCATCTGTGCCAACACAGTTCAGCGTGCCTCTGGTCTCAATGTATATACTATTGCTTGCCTGATTGTCTATTTTTATTTCAACGCCAGGTTCTATCGTAAGTGTTTTTCCTGGGAAAACTACAATTGATCCAGTGACAATGTATGGACTGTTGGCAAGTGTCCAAGTTGTGTTTTGATAAATTCCCCCTGAAACGGAAGTTTGGGCATATGTAGCTTGTTGGATAAGCAAAACAAATAGAATTTTGAAGAAGTGTTTCATGATTTTTATTTTATGTAGATTACAACAGTTGTTCTGCCTTAATTGGTCGATGTGATATTTCAGAAAAACAAGAAAGGCTGCCCAATGGACAGCCTTTCTTTATTTAAAGAATTGAATCTTAGTTTTTCGAAATTCGGTGGATGCTTGTTCCATTTTCAGTTGTAATTCTGAAGATGTACATTCCTGTTTCGTATGAAGCAAGACTTAACGTTCCACCGTTCTCAACGATTGATGTTTGTAAGATTTTACCTTGTGCATCAACTACTTCGATAGAAGCATTAGCTGCAGTCATGTTAACCGTTACAAAATCTCTAGTTGGATTAGGGTATACACTGATCATATCTTGTGAAACTTCGTTGATTCCGATGTAATCAATCACAACACAATCAGAAGTGTCTTCACAAGTTCCGTTGTTCACGATAACAGCATATGAACCATTTGCGGTAACTGTGTATGTCTGTGCCGTTGCACCTGCAATTGGTAAATTAGTAGCACAATCAATCCATTGGTATGTTGCACCAGCAGAAGCTGAAATTGTAGCATCTAAGTTGTCTGTCGCAACAGCAGTTGGAAGAGCATTTACTGTTACTTGAATAGCATCTGTATCAGTACATCCGTTTGATCCTGTGATTGTTAAATTGAAAACATGAACTCCTACAGGTAATACAACCGGCGTACCGTTTGTTACAGCAACTGGACCTGTCCAAGTTGGTGATGTTCCACCAGTTCCATTGAACGTAACTTCTTCACCGTCACATACAGCTAAATCAGCACCTGCATCTGCAACTGGTGCAGCATTTACAGTAACGATAACGTCATCAGTATCTGTACATCCTGCAACGTTCGTTACAGAGTACGTGAATGTATGAATTCCTACTGGAGGTGTAAATGCAACACCATCAGCTATAGTAACTGGACCAGTCCAAGTACCAGCAGTAGGGTTTCCGCTTAATGTTACAGCTTCTCCTTCACAAATAGTTTGATCTGCACCAGCATCAGCCGTAGGAAGTGTATTAACAGTAACAACAACGTCATCCGTACTTGTACAACCAGCAACGTTCGTTACAGAATATGTAAATGTATGAACACCAGCAGGAGGTGTAAATGCAACACCATCAGCGATAACAACTGGACCATTCCAAGTACCACCAGCAACAGTTCCGCTTAATAATACAGCATCTCCTTCGCAAACGGTTTGATCTACACCAGCATTTACTACAGGAAGTGCATTTACAGTAACGACAACGTCATCTGTATTTGTACAACTTGCAGCATTTGTTACAGAGTATGTAAATGTATGAACACCAGCAGGAGGTGTAAATGCAACACCATCAGCGATAACAACTGGACCATTCCAAGTACCACCAGCAACAGTTCCGCTTAATGTTACAGCATCTCCTTCGCAAACGGTTTGATCTACACCAGCATCAACTGTAGGAAGTGTATTAACAGTAACAACAACGTCATCTGTACTTGTACAACCTGCAACGTTCGTTACAGAGTATGTAAATGTATGAACACCAGCCGGTGGCGTGAATGCAGTACCGTTTGTTACAGCAACTGGACCAGACCAAGTACCGCTAGCATCCGTTCCGTTTAATGTTACCGCTTCTCCTTCACAAATAGTTTGATCAGTACCAGCATTTACAACAGGAAGTGCATTTACAGTAACGACAACGTTATCTGTATTTGTACAACTTGCAGCATTTGTTACAGAGTATGTAAATGTATGAACACCAGCAGGAGGTGTAAACGCAACACCATCAGCGATAACAACTGGACCATTCCAAGTACCGCCAGCAACAGTTCCACTTAATGTTACGGAAGCTCCTTCACAAATAGTTTGATCAGTACCAGCATTTACAACAGGAAGTGCATTAACTGTAACGACAACATCATCCGTGCTAGTACAACCAGCAACGTTCGTTACAGAATAAGTAAATGTGTGAACACCAGCAGGTGGCGTGAATGCAGTACCGTTTGTTACAGCAACTGGACCAGACCAAGTTCCGCCAGCAACAGTTCCGCTTAATGTTACAGCATCTCCTTCGCAAACGGTTTGATCTGTACCAGCATTAACTGCAGGTAATGCATTAACTGTTACAGTAACCAAAGAACGTGCAGCACTTTCACAAATACCATTCACACCTGCAGCGTAGAAGTTATAAACTCCTGGCGTATTAGTGTTTAGCAAAACTGAAGTTCCAACAGTTTCGAAAGGTGTACCTGTGCCCAATGATGTTCCTCCTGTTGGAGCCGCATAGTATGCAACAGATGGAGCAGGGGTATATGTGTAGTTAATCACCATAGAAGCAACATTAGCTCCAATTGGGAAAGTTGCTTCAGATCCTGCATTGTCATTATATGCATCAAAATAATGCAAGTTAACAACTCCACCTGCAATTGAAACTGACGCCGGTGATAAAGCTAATGTATAGTTAAAGTTACCCGCTGAATTTAAAGCACCAGCACCAACTGCGTAAGGAGAAGATACTGCTCCATTGAAGCCGAAGTTAACATCACTTCTCCATGAACCACCTGTTGCAGTAATATTATTAAATGTGAAATTCACACTCGTAATAACAGCATTTGCAGGTAAAGCAGGCATAGTCGCAGAGCTGATAATGTTAGGATCAACTGCAACTGTTCCGACAGGGAAATTACTAACTTCAGTTGGTTGCGCTAACAAAGCAAAAGGCAAAGTAACAGAACCTGTTGAAACTGGAGTATAAACCAATTGTGCAGATGGTACACCTTCACAGATACTCACATTTGTAATACCTACTGGTTGATTAACAGCAGCTGGCTGAGTAATAACAATAGTTTGTGGTGCAACGGTATATAAGTTTGCATCACGCGTAACAACTGAATAAGTTCCAGGTGTAAGGTTCGTTGGTATTGGTCCAAAAGCACCACCATCAACTGAGTAAGAGAAAGGTGCAGTTCCACAAGAAGATCCTGTTAAAGAGAATGAACCATCTCCAGCATTGAAACATGTAACATTAGTTGCTGCTAAAGTTGCTGTAAATGGATTAACAGTTAAGTTAACAGAAGAAACCGCATTACATCCTCCGTCAACACCATTTACAGTAAACACATATGATCCTGGAGTAGATGGCGTCGCTGTTACTGCAGAACCTGTAGAAGTAACTAAACCATTTCCTGTAGTACTTGACCAAGTGTAAGTATAAGACTGCAGAGGTGATGGATTTGTGTTAACAACAGATAAATTAACTGATTGTCCAATACAAATAGTTGGTAAATCAATTGAAGCTTGAACTAAATCGGCAGATGCCACCGTTATTGTTACAGGAGTAAGTGTACTCTCACATCCAGTAGTTGTATTCAATTCACTTACATATAACGTAGTTGTTGATGGAACAACAGAAGTATATGTTGTTGATGTACTTGTTTGCAATACGGTTCCGGCTACTGCTGCATCATACCAAACAAATGTTGGTGTTGGCAATCCTGATGTAGAAACAACAGATGCAGTAGGGATTTGAGCTCCACATTGTGCACTACTTGTTGTAGTCGGTGCAGTTGGCAATGGATTCGCAGTTACTGTAACAGTTGCGGTAGTTGTACATCCATTTGCTAAAGCACTTAAGGTATAATTTGTTGTTGCATTCAATCCTGTCGCCAACGGATTTGTAATCGTTGTTGAGTTCAAGAATGTTGCTGGTGACCAAGAGTAAGTATATGTTGGTGGAGTGAAAGTATAAATTGTACCATTCACCGGAACAACAGTGTTATTGTCATTAGGCACTGATGAAGATGCGGTATTCGTTACAAATGTAATACTTTTATAATTTGTTGTCGAACCAGTTAAACCTGCAGACATTGTTCCTGTTGCAACTCCAATAGTTCCATATCGGAATTCAATAACACCTGTATTTTCATACAGCCACGCTTGGAAAGTTGAGTTAGCAGGACCAGTAGTATTACGTGGCACAGTAACAGACCATTGAACAATAAAGATTTGGTTAGGTGCAGTTCCCGTAACTAATGTTTGAACATTACCTGTTGTCCCAGTCGCTAAATCATCCCACAAAGGGTATATTTTTGGTATATTAGTAGGGTCTGTTACTTGATTGGAAAAATCACTTAAAGCAACAGCTCCACCTAATAATAACCATCCATCAGGAGAAACTGAATATTGAGTGTAAGTTGTTCCGTTAAAAGGGAAACTGAATCCAATATTTGAGGGTGCAGCCGTTGGAGTATCATCGTTAAGAGAATTAATCACAGTAGTTGCGCCAACCATTGGATCTAGACTTGCGCTGGTTCCAGCACTAAATAGATAGTCAGTAGCAAGTGGTGCGGAAACATTTGCTTGTAGTTGAGAGTTACCACTATTACAAACCGCAGTTGGAGTTGCTGTGATAGCAGAAATTGTCGGAGTATTTACAACGTTAATAGGAACTAATGCCGTTCCAATACACCCATTTCCGTCAACTCCTGTAACAGTATATGTAGTGCTTGTAGTTGGTGATGCAGCTACAGCAGCGCCAATATTTGCAGACAAACCAGTAGATGGTGTCCAAGCATATGTTGATGCACCACTTGCAGCTAAATCAACAGCTGTTCCTGGATTACAATATGTTGCAGAACTTGGAGTTACGGCAACAATAGGGTTAGCGTTAACGTTCACCGTAAATTCTGGAGTTGATGCTGATAATCCGCCATTTGCACATGTTACGGTTACAACATAATAAGTTGTAGCGGCTAATGCACCTGTATTTTGAGTTAAAGTACTTCCTAAAATAGTTGTGTAAGGCCCGCCAAGCGTTGTTGAACTTGCCCACTGGAAAGATAATCCAGCTTCAGCAGGAATACCATTTGATGTTAGAACAACAGAACCTCCTTGACAAATTGTACTAGTTCCTGAGATTGTTCCCGCTGTTGGAGTTCCGGAGCAAGCTAATGGAGCAGTTACTTCATCCGCTCCCATGTCAGGAAAAGTAGTCGCTCCATCGGGACGTGTATTACCATCAATATCTGTTGTTACACCGACTAGACCTGCCGCACCTTTTTGTTCAACATTAATTAATTCAGGTGAAATAGGTAACAAGTGAAGATCGGATGAACTGATGAATGGTGCAGCATTAGAAGATGCAAAAGATGCATTATCGTTAGTTGCAGCTGCACTTAAGGTATTTGTGTAATTTCTAAAATTTAAAACACCTGTTGATACAGCAGGATTAAAGTCTGCAGCCGCATACAATCCTACGCCAATTGCTGTTACAGGTGAAGTATAAGTTGTACCGCAATGAGCAATTCCATTAACTCCTGCAACTGATCCAGTGTAATAAGCATTGTTGTTTAATGTTAGGTTCAAAGCAGAAGTTGCTGCGTTAGGAAGATAGACGCAAACACTTGCCGTTGTCCCTGATCCACCGCCCATTGTATTCGTAAAAATATTATTTCTAACGTCACAACCAGTTACAGCTGTAGCAGTAATTGCAAACGAAGCCGCAAGGTGAGTTGTTGTAGGGGTGCCAATTCTTGCCCCGAATAAATTAACAGAGTTGTGGTAGATCTTGTGATTAGTTCCAGCCGCAATTCGAATTCCAAAAACTCCAAAACTTGTTGAAAAGGCAAAACCACCAGATATATCATTTTTTACATCACTTATGAAATTATTTCTAATAATTGCACCATTTCCACCAACAAAGTTGATACCATAAGACCCATAAGTGGTCAGTGATTTTGAAAATTTGTTCGATACAATATTGTTTTCAATGACTGCGTTTGTTCCATTAGATGAAATATCCCCTATGGCAAGCGCACCTGAGCTAGTTCCAATAAAACCTTCAATATTTCTAATTGTATTACCTGAAATTAACGCAGCAGTAAAACCTTGAGCAGTAATACCTGTTCTGTAAACAGTTGTGGTAGAACCTGCTGTTGCGGCACCGATTACATTATTAGAGATAGTCAAGTTGTTGATAACAGTGATTGATGAAGCTTGAACTGAAATTCCTCTTGCACACCCAGTAACTTGATTATTGGTAATAATTAAGTTATTCATTGTTGCTCCAGTAGCTACAGTAGTGCTAACAGATGTAATTGCTAAAGGAGTTGCAGTAGCAGATGCAGGCGCGCTTGAACCAAATGAACCGATATAAATACCATTTGTAGTTGATTCTGAGCCTGTTGTAGATGTAGCAGTAGAAACATTACGATCGGATGCACTTCCTGTAATTATTAAATTAGAAATAGTATTATTGTCTGCTGAAGTAATAACTGTAGCAAAAGCAGCAATACGCACAACTGAAGTGTAAGTAGTCGTACTTACAGCTGTGTTTCGAACTTCTAGATTTCTATTAATACCGGGAGTATTTGGATTGTCACCATTAATTGTAACATTATCCGCTCCGTTTAATTCGATTACTCCTTTGCCACCAAGTGTAGCTCCAGAAATTACCACACCATCTGCACTAGGAGAAATTATTATTGCGGTATAAGAAGCTAATCCAGCACCAGAGCCATTAAGCACAGCAGATGCTGTTTCGGTAGTATTTGCCGAAATGCCAATCGCAATATTTCCCTGATGAGTTCCGGCATTGATAGCATCAAATGCACCTTTAAGTGTGGCGTATGTTCCAGCAGGAGTTCCAGCTGTTGCGGCAACATCTACTTGAGCATAAGAATAATTAAAACTACCAATCACTAGGAATGCAAAGAGCAAACTTTTGATAATTGACGTTAACTTGAATTTTTTCATGTGTCTGTATTTTAAATAATTTGTTCGCAAAAATGCAACATTAAAAGATTATTAACAAAATAATTGTAAGAATACTGAAAATTTTAACGCTTGACCTCTAAAGAAATACCGCTAATAATGGGATTAGGCTGAGGATGAAGAAAAAAATAAATTTTAATAAAAGAGTGCGTAACAATATTTTGATAATTTCGTGTTATGATAAAAAAGTTACTATTCATATTTGTTTTGCTGCCAGCTGTTTTTACTTATTCACAAGGCTTCCAAGTGAATTTTCAAGGTCAAAAACAACAGGGTATGGGGAGTGCTGGCGCTGCTTTACCGCAGGATGGTGCCTCCTTGTTTTTTAATCCAGGATCGGCCGTTTTTGTAAAGGAAAACGCCATTAATGTGGCCATAACCCCAGTTTTCGGGAATACCCTTTTTGAAGAGGCAAACACCTATGAATCGGCCCGCACGAATTCTCCAATGGGTACACCATTTTCGGCTTATGCACTTTATAAGTTAAAAAAGGACGGAAAATTATCCTTGGGTTTAGCAGCATATACACCATTTGGAAGCACCATTCAATGGGAAGATGCTTGGGAAGGACGTTTTGCCATAACTCGCTTAGAATTAAAATCAATTTTTATTCAACCGACAGTTTCGTATAAGATTACTGATTATTTAGGCTTTGGCGCTGGTTTCGTTTATTGTAATGGAAAAGTAAATCTTCAGAAGGACATTCCAGTAATGGATGTAGAAGGCACTTATGGTCATGCTGAATTGGCGGGTAAAGCGCAGGGTTTTGGTTTTAATGCGGGAATCTATTTGGAACCGGCAGAAAACTGGTCCGTTGGTTTAACCTATAAATCGCAAGTGAATATGGCGGTTTCTGATGGAGAAGCAACGTTTACTGTCCCAACTTCACTTGAACCGAACTTTCCTTCAGGTAAATTTTCGAGTTCATTGCCTTTGCCTCAAGTTTTAACACTTGGAATTGCATGGACGCCGAATGAAAAATTAGCTTTTGCTTTGGATATAAATCGTGTTGGTTGGAGCGCTTACGATACCTTAGCTTTCGATTATGAGCAAAATACGTCTTCTCTTTCAGATACTAAATCAGCTCGAAATTATAAAAACACGTATGCTTTTAGACTTGGTGCTCAATATAAAGTAATAAATAACTTAACCACTAGAGTAGGTTTAGCCTACGGTTTAACACCAGTTCCAGATGGGTTTGTGACTCCAGAAACACCAGATGCAAATCGAATTAATGTTACGGGTGGATTAGGTTATTTACTGGGCAATCATTTTGAGTTTGATGCATCGCTTTTATTTACAAAATTGTCTCGAACAGATACCAATTTAGAAACAAATATGAGTGGTACTTTTACAACGATTGTTATAGCTCCTGGTTTGGCAATCATCTACAAATTTTAGGAACTATGAAAACGAATTTTAAAAATATAACATACTTTTTTGTTGCTGCTTTGTTCGTTGCTGCTTGTAAACCTAAAGAAAGCAAGAAGGATTATACAGCGGGCGATTTGAATTTATCAAATTTCGTTGCAATTGGTGGGACGTCCACAAGCGGCTACATGGATGACGCCTTGTACCGTGAAGGTCAAGAAAATTCCTTGGGAGCAATTCTAGCAAAACAATTCGAAATCGTTGGGGGAGGAATGTTCTATCAGCCGTTTGTTGCAGAGAATTCTGTTGGAATCAATGCAGATAATTTAGCGAAACTGATTTTAGGATACAAAACAGATTGTTTAAATGTTACGAGTCTTTCACCTGTCAGAAAAGCAAGTTCTGGAGACGCATCTATATTTTCTGATAACTTGTATGATGCAACGAAACCATATGGAAATTATGGAATTCCAGGATTTTATATGGCGTATGCTTTTAGTCCTGCGTATTCAAGTCAAAATAACTTTTTCAAGCGCATGGCCTCTTCGACAAGCGCTTCAGTAATTGGTGATGCCTTGAATTCAACACCGACATTTTTCTCATTGTATGTTGGTTTAGATGAAGTTATGGCCTATGCAAAAGCGGGAGGAAAAAACGCGACTTTATTGACAGAATCGCAATTTCAAGTGCTTTATTCACCAATAATTGATCAGGTAACGTCGGTCTGCAATCAAGGTATTGTTTCAACATTGCCGGATGTTACAGATATGCCTTATTTTACAACAATTCCATACAATGGCTTAAACTTGGATGAGGCAGGAGCTGAATCGCTGAATCAAGTTTATAATCCAATTGGATTATTTTTTACTGTGGGCGCCAACCCATTTGTAATTGAAGATCCGAGCGCAGGTGTATTTGGTGTGCGTAAAATGGAACCTGGAGAAAAAATATTACTGAGTGTTCCGCTCGACTCTGTAAAGTGTTACAAAATGGGGTCGTTGTTTCCTTTTAGAAATGAATTTGTACTAACCAACACAGAAATTGCGCAAATACAATCAGCAACAAATCAATATAATGCAATAATTACTGCCAAAGCAGCGGAAAAAGGTTTAGCGTTAGTTGATACTAAAAGTTTTTATACAAAAATAAAAGCTGGAATTGTTTACAATGGAATTGCAATGGATGCTCGACTTGTATCTGGTGGCGCATATTCACTTGACGGAATTACTTTTAATCCGAGAGGAAATGCCTTGTTTGCAAATCAGTTTATTGATGCAATGAATAAAAAATACAATGCTAAAATACCTTTTGCCGATGTAAGTAAATACAACGGTGTAATTTTTCCTTAACTTCGAAAACTAATTAAACGCTTAACTATGAAAAAACTCACTACTATTTTATCTACTCTGGCTCTTGCTTTTGTTTCATTTGGTCAAGAACCATGCGCAACAGGTCGTTTTTCTTCAGATGTATATCCAAACGTAACTGTGACAAGCAACATTACTTACGGTTCAAATTTGAATTTTAGTGGATCAACTAAAATATTGAAACTTGATTTTTATGAACCTACAGGAGACACAATGGCCAAAAGACCATTGATTGTTTGGGTGCATGGGGGTAGTTTTTTAGGCGGGACAAAAACAGATGGTGATATGATCGCTTTAGCGACTTCTTTTGCGAAAAAGGGGTATGCATGCGCTTCAATTGATTATAGAACTGGATTTTTCCCAATTGATTCTGTGAATTCTGTAAAGGCAGTTATGAGAGCAGTGCACGATTTAAAAGGTGCAGTGCGTTTTTTCTATAAAGATCAAGCAGATCAAATTAACCAGTTTAAAATTGACACCAACAATATCTTTATTGGTGGGACTTCAGCTGGGGCAATCACGGCTTTGCATTATGCGTACTTGGATAGAACATGTGAAATCAATCCTTATGTGAATCAAACAACCCTTAATGGTATTGGAGGTCTGGAGGGAATTAGTGGTAATCCATGTTATTCAACAGATGTGAAAGGTGTAATTAATCTTTGCGGTGCTTTGGCATCTTACGCATGGTTAGAGGCAGGTGAAGTGCCATTGTGTTCAATGCATGGAACAGTCGATGGAACTGTAAAATACAGCAGAGGAATTGTAAATCCTGGTGTCCCTTTAATGTATTTAGACGGAAGCAGAATGATTCACGAACGAGCTGAGGCAGAGGGAGTTTCAAGTGTATTTTATACGTGGTATGGAGCTAATCATAATCCATTTGCTGGGACATCTCCATCAGCTGCAGCATATATGGACACAACCATCAATTTTGTGCGTGATTTCTTAATCGGTCAGCTGGGTTGTACAAACCCAATTTTGCAAGCAGAAAACACACCTTTCGGTACAGCTAGCTTATACGCTTACACAGATTGTGCTTCAAATGTTCCATATTCAGATTGTACAGGACTTGGGGTGAATGAACAGGAAGAAAATCTATATGCTTTATTTCCAAATCCGTCTGACGGTTCATTTGAAATTGAAATGGGAAATGTAGAAGATTACACAGTTCAGATACTTGATCTAGCAGGAAGATTGCAAGCTACAAAATCAGAAAAGACAAGTCATATGAAATTTGATAATTTGTCCTTGAATCACGGAGTTTACATTGTTCATATTACGAATGAAAAGGGCATTAGCCAAACAATTAAAGTACTGATTAAATGATTTTTAGAACCTTGTTTTTTTTAGTAGTGAATTTTGGAGCCCTCGCGTTGGGGGCTCTTTTGATGGGTGGAAGTCCGGCCGAAAATGAATGGTACAGCAGTTTAAACAAGGCTCCGTGGACACCACCTGGTTGGGTTTTCGGTTTTGCTTGGACGTTAATTATGATTTGTTTTAGTGTATATATGGCGAGAGTTTTTGTTGAATTTAAAGGAAAATTATTAAGACAATTAATGATTCTTTTTTCCCTTCAATTTTTAACCAATGTACTTTGGAATCCTCTTTTTTTTAATTGGCATTTGGTTTTCCCTGCATTATTGGTATTAACTCTTCTTATCGCTATTCTTGTAATTATTCATTTGAATTTTTCTGGGTGGAGAAAATTTAATACTTTATTAATAGCACCCTATTTCATATGGTTGCTTATTGCCTTCTCCTTGAATTTCTATGTATTAATACTTAATTGATCGAAAAAACTGGGGTTTTCACCTACTATTTTCTTCTTTTAGGCAACTGATACTTGATAGTCTCGTTTTGATAATATACATTTACACACTACGATAAAAGAAACTACCACGTAAAAACTAATTTTTCTTACTTATTAAAATTCAATGCGTTACTTGAATTGTCGCCATTGTAAAAACCTAAAGAGTATTAGTTGATATTTTATGTTGAGATTTCTTTTTTCAAAGTGATATTATGGTGATTTATTACCAACAAATTTTGATTATCATATTTAGGGATATTACAAGATAAAATTTTTCGTTATGAAGGGAATCTACAGCCTAATAATGTTACTAGTATTGTTGTTCAATGTGCAAGTATCTTTTGCCCAAGAGAAACACAATCATGACCACGGTAGATTTGATGAAATTTTTGGTCCTTGGACACTAAGTAAGGTTATTGATGATGCAGGAGCTTTCGATCGATATCATTCTGAAATTGCTGTTCAGAATTTTGTAGATTCAAATTACATGGTTTTTCAAGGTCAAATTAAACAATTGATTTCTCAAAACCTTGCATTTTCTAAATCAGATGCAGAACAAATGTTCTCCGTGTTTTTAAGTAAATTAGCATCGGATGTTAAACGTTTACCTGAAGGACAAAAAGAAGTTCCTGGCACACCTAAAATATTGAACGGTCCTTGTGTTAATATGGATTTTGAAACGGGTAATTTAACCGGATGGGACTTATTTAGAGGAACGCGAACAGCAGCAACGTTATACAATTTTTCTTCACCTGTGCCAGTTGGACCAGGTGCTAATCATCAAATTTTCAGTGGAGGTGTTGATGCTGTTGTTGGCATACCTAGGGTTGCTCCTGGAGGGACTTTTTCATGTCGTTTAGGTAATGGAACTACTACTGGATCGGGCGCAGCTAGGATGTCTCAACCGTTTATGGTCGATGCAACCAATATGTATTTTACTTATAAGTATGCTGTAGTGTTTCAATCGCCTAATGGTCACACAGCAAATGAAAGACCTTATTTTTCGGTGAGAGTTTATGACCAAGCGGGAAATAATATTCCATGCGGTGAATATTCAGTGTATGCAGACGCGGCCAATGCATCAACTTACCAATCAATTGTGGTTGGAGGGAATACTGTTCTTTACCAGAATTGGACAAGTGTTTTTACAAACTTGTCTGCTTATGTTGGTCAAAATGTTACAGTAGAGTTTACTACCGGCGATTGTTCACTTAGTGGCCATTATGGTTACGCTTACGTGGATGCTTCATGTGCCTTACAAGCCTTGGTTGCAAGCCCAGCAACAATATGTCCAGGGCAAACAACAACAATCACGGCGCCTTCAGGTGTTGGGACATTTACTTGGAATACAGGAGCCACAACACAGTCGATAAACACGTCAATTCCCGGAAATTACAGTGTGTTGCTAACACCTCCGCAAGGAGCTGCGTGCGCGGTAACCTTAAATACAACTGTTACACAATTTCCCGAACCATCGGCAGCCTTTACCTCAACAGCGCCAGCCTGTTTTGGAACACCTGTCACATTCACAAGTACATCAAGCATTCCCGCCCCAGGTGTTATTGCAACCTATCAATGGAATTTTGGTGACGGAACTATTTCTCCTGCATCCAGTGGAGCAATGGTTGGTGTGTTAAACACAACTGGAACTTATGTTCTTCCAACGCATACATATGCTGCAGCCGGAACATACAATGTTACATTGACCGTTGTGTCTACCAACGGATGTGTTAGTACAATAACTACCCCAATAACAGTTTATGCATTGCCAACATTATCCAGAACTTTTGTAAATGTACTATGTAACGGTGGCAACACTGGATCAGTTAACTTAACTGTGGTTGGTGGAAATGCACCATATACTTATGCATGGAGTAATGGAGCCATTACAGAGGATTTAGCAGGAGTTCCAGCTGGTACATATTCAGTTGTGGTGACAACTGCAACGGGTTGTGCCTCTACCATTAGTGCAACAATTACCCAGCCTGCTGCGGCTTTAACCTTAGCAACAACACAAACGAACGTGCTTTGTTTCGGTGCTTCAACTGGTGCAATAAATTTAACCCCATCAGGAGGAACAGCACCTTATACTTACTTATGGAGCAATGGAGCAATTACCCAAGACCTTAGTGGAATAACAGCTGGAACCTACACCGTGGCAGTCAATGACGCAAACGGTTCAATAGGTGGTTGTACCGCAACGACAACTGTAACGATTTCCCAGCCCGCTGCGGCACTAATACTAAATACAACTCAAACGAACATTTTTTGCAATGGAGCAGCAACAGGTAATATTGACCTAACACCATCTGGCGGCACTGCACCTTATACGTATGCGTG
Organism: Crocinitomicaceae bacterium; assembly: GCA_044233275.1. Classification (GTDB taxonomy): domain Bacteria; phylum Bacteroidota; class Bacteroidia; order Flavobacteriales_D; family Crocinitomicaceae; genus M0103. The sequence continues at coordinate 22,748 of JBIIKG010000001.1, forward strand.
GAGTAATGGCGCAATAACACAAGATTTAAGTGGACTAACTGCGGGTACTTATACTGTTACAGTGAACGATGCTAATGGTTCTTCAGGTGGGTGTTCTGCTTCCACGAGTGTAACTATTACTCAACCTGCAACGCCCGTTTCAATTGCAGTTACTCAAACGAATATTCTGTGTAATGGTGGTTCAACCGGAGCAATTAATATTACAGTATCTGGCGGAACACCAGGTTATACTTACGCGTGGAGTAATGGGGCAATTACAGAAGACTTAAGCGGGATCCCTGCTGGAACATATACTGTAGTTGTTAATGATGCGGCGGGTGTTAATAGTGGCTGTACAGCAACATTAAATGTAACAATTACCCAGCCTGCAGCTGCTATATCTGCAAGTTTTACACAAGTAAACATTCCTTGTAATGGTGCATCTACTGGCTCAATTAATCTTTCTGTTGCTGGCGGTACTGCGCCTTATACGTATGTGTGGAGTAATGGAGCTATTACTCAAGATCTTGGAAGTTTGGCGGCAGGAAATTATTCTGTTGTAGTAAATGATGCAAACGGTTCATTCGGGGGTTGTACAGCAAATTCAAGTGTAACAATTACTCAGCCTGCTGCGGCATTATCACTTGCAACAAATCAAGTAAATGTTCTATGTTTCGCGGGTCCAACTGGTAGTATTGATTTAACACCTTCTGGGGGAACAGCCCCTTATACTTACTCATGGAGCAATGGAGCAATTACGCAAGATTTAAGTGGTTTAGTTGCTGGAACATATACCGTTAACGTAACCGACGCGAATGGTGTAGCAGGAGGATGTGCTGCGACAACAAGTGTTACAATTACACAGCCGGCTGCAGCAGTTTCTTTAGCAACAAATCAAACAAATATTTTATGTAATGGAGGAAATACTGGCGCTATAAATTTAACAGTAGCTGGAGGTACTTTACCATATACGTATTCATGGAGTAATGGCGCTATTATTGAAGATTTAAGTGCATTAACAGCAGGAACTTACAACGTAAACGTAACCGATGCGAATGGAATTGCTGGAGGATGTGCATCTTTTGCAAGTGTAACGATTACTCAACCGTCGGCTCCATTGGCGTTAAGTACTTCACAAGTAAACGTTTTATGTAATGGTGGGTTAACAGGATCAATTAATTTGACCCCTTCAGGCGGAACGGCACCATATACCTATTCATGGAGCAATGGGGCAATTACACAAGATTTGACAGGTATGGCTGCTGGAACATACACGGTAATTGTAAATGATGCAAACGGTGGAACAGGTGGATGTACCGCTACGACAACTGTAACTATAACTCAACCCGCTGCTGCACTTACCGTAAGCGCAACGCAAACAAATGTCTTGTGTTTTGGTGGAACAACTGGAGCAATAGACCTTACACCAGCAGGTGGAACAGCTCCTTATACCTATTCATGGAGTAATGGTGCAGTAACTCAAGATTTGACTGGAATCGTTGCGGGAACTTATACAGTAAATGTGAATGATGCGAGCGGACTTGCCGCTGGATGCGCTGCAACAACAACACTAACAATAACTCAACCGGCTGCTGCTGTATCTCTTGCAACAGCTCAAACAAACATACTTTGCAACGGTGGAAACACGGGCGCAATTAATTTAACTGTTGCCGGTGGAACAATGCCTTATTCATTTGCATGGAGCAACGGCGCTGTTACTGAAGATTTAACAACTTTGACTGCTGGTACTTATACTGTAATTGTTACCGATGCAAATGGTTCAACTGGCGGATGTACAGCAACAACAAGTGTTACCATAACTCAGCCTTTAGCACCACTAACGTTGAATTTTATTCAAACGAATGTACTGTGTAATGGTGGTTTAACAGGTGCTATCAATCTTACACCTTCAGGTGGTACAGCTCCTTACACTTATTCATGGAGTAATGGTGCATTAACAGAAGATCTTGCTGGTATTGCCGCTGGGACTTATACCTTAATTGTTAATGATGCCAACGGAGGATCTGGAGGTTGCGCAGCTACAACAACTGTTACAATTACCCAACCAGCTGCTGCATTGTCTTTGGCTTTTACACAAACTAACGTTTTATGTAATGGTGCAACAACTGGTGCAATAGATTTAACTCCAGCTGGAGGTACGGCACCTTACACTTACTCTTGGAGTAATGGCGCTGTTTCGCAAGACCTAATAGGTCTAGCAGCAGGAACATATACAGTGAATGTGAATGATGTAAATGGTTTGACAGGAGGTTGTTTCGCAACGACAACTGTCACAATTACTCAGCCACCAGTTTTAACTCAAAATGTCACAGCATTCACTTATCCAAGTGGAACAAATATTAGTTGTTTTGGCTTAAGTGATGGATCTGTCAACTTAACAATTGGAGGAGGCAATCCAGCATACTCATATTTGTGGAGTAATGGTGCAACAACGGAAGATTTGACAAATGTACCAGCTGGAACATATAATGTAACCGTCACTGATTTAAACGGTTGTACTATACTTTCATCAATAACTTTAACTCAGCCAGCATTACTAACATCGAATGTTGTTTCTTCATTGTACGCTGGTGGATTCAACTTATCTGGTTGTGCGAATGATGGTTCAATTAACTTAACGGTTGCCGGTGGTAATCCAGCCTATTCGTATGCATGGTCCTCAGGTCAGATTTCTGAAGATATTGCAACTTTAACAGCAGGAACCTATAATGTAACAGTTACAGATGTGAATGGATGTGTTACTACTAGTTCAGCAACATTAACTGCTCCACCAGCACTGACTCAATCAATAACAGCTACAGTTTATCCGAGTGGAACCAATATCAGTTGCTTTGGCTTAAGTGATGGTTCAATTGATTTAACAATAGGTGGCGGTGTACCAGGGTATAGTTATTTGTGGTCAAATGGTGCTGTAACCCAAGATATTATTGGTTTACCGGCAGGGACATATAGTGTAACTGTTACTGATTTAAATGGTTGTCAAATTACAAGTTCAATTACATTAACTCAGCCAACTGATTTGACTTCTGCATTAAATCCATCAGTTTATGCAGGTGGGTTCAATGTCTCAGGTTGTACTCCAGATGGAATAATTGATTTAACACCAGGTGGCGGTAACCCAGCTTACACATATTTGTGGTCTAATGGTGCAACAACCGAGGATTTATCAAATTTGAGTGCTGGAAACTATACTGTAACAATTACGGATGTGAATGGATGTCAAGAAGTGGCATCAATCGTCTTGACTCAACCTGCTGGATTGACACAAACTATTACAGCGTCTACCTTCCCAAGTGGAACGAACATTAGTTGCTTTGGATTAAGTGATGGAAATATCGATTTGACAATTGGTGCTGGTGTACCTGGTTATACATATCTATGGAATACAGGCGCTGTAACTGAAGACTTGACAAACGTGCCTGCAGGAACCTACGGGGTAACAGTAACAGATCAGGTTGGATGTCAAATTTCTGCTTCGATTACTTTAACTCAACCGGCAGTTTTAACACAAAATGTAACTGCAGCACTTTATCCTAGTGGAACGAATATTAGTTGTTTCGGATTGAGTGATGGTTCAGTTAACCTTACAATTAATGGTGGGAACCCTGCATATTCATATGCATGGTCAAATGGAGCGATAACTCAAGATTTAGTGGGATTAAGTGCAGGAACATACACTGTTACAGTAACAGATATTAATGGTTGTTCAATTCCTTCTAGTATTACACTAGTAGAACCTACTGCATTAACACAAGGAATCACTGCTGCAACCTACCCAAGTGGAACAAACATTAGTTGTTTTGGTTTAAGTGATGGGTCGGTAGATTTAACTATTGGTGGTGGAAATCCTGGTTATATGTATATGTGGTCAAATGGAGCGATATCACAAGATTTATCAAATGTACCAGCTGGAACGTATAATGTAACAGTAACAGATATCAATGGTTGTACAATTCCATCAACAATAACTTTAACACAGCCAGCTCTTTTAACTCAGGGAATTACTGCAGTAACCTATCCAAGTGGAACGAATATTAGTTGCTTTGGTTTAAATGATGGTTCAATTGATTTAACAATCAATGGTGGAAATCCTGGATATTCATATGTTTGGTCGAATGGTGCAATCACAGAAGATTTAACCACATTAACTGCTGGAACTTATAGTGTAGTTGTTACAGATTTGAATGGTTGTTCAATTCCTTCCACAATTACCCTAACACAACCGACAGCATTAACGCAAGGAATTACTGCTGCAACATACCCAAGTGGAACGAATATTAGTTGCTTTGGCTTAAGTGATGGTTCAATTGATTTAACAGTGAATGGTGCAAATCCAGCTTACTCTTATGCTTGGTCTAACGGTGCAATTACGCAAGATTTAGTTGGTCTAACAGCAGGAACATATAGTGTGGTAGTAACTGATGTGAATGGCTGTACAATTCCTTCAACGATTACCCTTACACAACCAGCTGTTTTAACACAAGGAATAACAGCAGTTACCTATCCAAGTGGAACCAACATAAGTTGCTTTGGCTTAAGCGATGGTTCAGTTGATTTAACAATTGGTGGAGGTAATCCTGGCTATACGTATGTATGGTCGAATGGTGCTGGAACGCAAGATATTACTGGAGTAGTTGCAGGGACATATACTGTAACAGTTACAGATATCAATGGTTGTACAATACCTTCAAGTATTACCTTGACAGAACCGACTGCATTAACGCAAGGAGTTACTGCTTTCACTTATCCAAGTGGAACAAATATTAGTTGTTTTGGTTTAAACGATGGATCAATCGATTTAACGATTGGTGGAGGTAACCCTGGTTATACGTATGTTTGGTCGAATGGCAGTATTGCACAAGATTTGACGTCTTTAGCCGCAGGAACATATAGTGTTGTGGTAACGGATATTAATGGTTGTACAATTCCTTCTAGCATTACACTAACTGAGCCAACTATACTAACTGAAAATGTTGTTGCTGCTACCTATCCAAGCGGAACAAACATTAGTTGTTTTGGGTTGAGTGACGGTTCTGTAAATCTAACGATAGGAGGAGGTAACCCTGGTTATTCATTCCTTTGGTCGAATGGCTCAATTACGGAAGATCTTGTTGGTTTACCAGTAGGGACTTATAGTGTAGTTGTGACCGATCTTAATGGTTGTACAATTCCTTCTACAATAACCTTAACAGAACCAACATTATTAACTTCGAATGTCGTTCCTTCAGTTTATGCAGGCGGATTTAATGTTTCTGGTTGCATTGATGATGGTACAATTGATTTGACTCCTTCAGGCGGAAATCCTGGATATACTTACTTATGGTCAAATGGCGCAACTAACCAGGATTTATCTGCCCTTGCAGCGGGAACATATGATGTAACAATCACGGATATCAACGGTTGTCAAACAACGAATTCAATTACATTAACTCAACCTGTTGGCTTAAGTGAAACAATTTCAGCATTTACTTATCCAAGTGGTACAAATATTAGTTGTATAGGTTTAAGTGATGGATCGATCGACTTGATAATTAGCAACGGTTCTCCAGGGTATACATATTTATGGAGCAACGGTGCAATAACTGAAGATTTAGTAGGAGTTCCAGCTGGGACTTATAATGTCACTGCAACCGATCAAAATGGTTGTCAAATTACAAGTACTATAACATTGGTGCAACCAACAGCTCTTACTCAAAATGCAGCTGGATTAACTTATCCAAGTGGAACAAATATTAGTTGCTTTGGATTCAGCGATGGTTCAGTTGATTTATCAATCGGCGGTGGTAATCCAGGTTATACTTACTTATGGAATACTGGCGCAATAACTGAAGATATTTCAGGCTTGCCAATCGGAACATATAGTGTAGTAGTAACAGATATCAATGGTTGTACAATCCCTTCATCTATCACGCTAAATCAACCTACGGTTCTTACAGAAAACAGTATTGCTGACACTTATCCAAGTGGGAATAATATCAGCTGCTTTGGTTTAAGCGACGGTTCCGTTGATTTAACAATAGGCGGCGGAAGTCCAGGCTATACATATGTTTGGTCAAATGGAGCTATAACTGAAGATTTAGTAGGCTTGCCAATTGGAACATATGATGTTGTGGTTACAGATATTAATGGTTGTATTATTAATTCAACAATTACATTAGACGAACCAACAGCTTTAACTTCAAGTGATGTGGTTTCTGTTTATGCAGGAGGATTTAATGTCTCAGGTTGTGTTGATGATGGATCTATTGATTTGACACCTGCAGGTGGAAGTCCAACTTATACATATGTATGGAGCAATGGTGCTATAACACAAGATATTTCTAATCTTGCCGCTGGAACTTATACAGTAACAATTACAGATATTAATGGTTGTCAATCAACTTTAACTGAAACCTTAACAGAGCCTGCAGATATGACATCTGTCACTTCTGTTACCTCTAATTACAATGGCGAAGATATTAGTTGTGTTGGAGCTTCGGATGGTGCAATTACGGTAGTTCCTGCTGGTGGTGCTGGACCTTACACGTATTCTTGGGAAAATGCTTTAGGAGTGGTCGTGAGTAATTTACAATCTCCAAGTGGATTAGTTGCTGGATTATATACAGTAGAGATTACTGACCAGAATGGTTGTATTATTTCTGACGATATCGTATTAACAGATCCTCCAGCGTTTATATTTAATGTTAACGTTGCTTCCAACTATAATGGCGAAGATATTTCTTGCTTCGGAGCGTCAGATGGTGCAATAAACTTAACAGTAAACGGAGCAACACCAGGATATACTTATTCATGGACAAATGCGGCAAATGCAGTTGTAAGCACTATTCAAGATCCATTCTCATTGCCTTCAGGACAATACGATGTTTTAGTGACAGATGCGAATGGCTGTACATTTACAACTGCTATTACCTTAACAGAACCACCTGTATTAGGGGGAATAGCGTCAGTAACTAGTGATTATAATGGCCAGGATGTAAGTTGTTTTAACTCTTTAGATGGTTCGGTTACTGTAAACGCAACTGGTGGCGTTCCGGGTTACACGTATTCTTGGACAAACTTAACAACAGGCGCTAACGCAGGTAACAATCAAAATGTAAACAATGTGGGAGCGGGTAATTTAACCGTTCAAGTAACAGATTTAAATGGTTGTGTTTACAATACGAATGTAATTGTTACTCAACCTGCGGTTCTAACGTTGGATGCGAACATCATTTCAAATTATTTTGGTCAAGCTGTAAGTTGTGTCGGTGCAACTGATGGTATTGTCGATGGAGATGTAACTGGGGGAACACCAGGATATCAGTATTCATGGAATGGTGGTCCATTTACAGCGTTGAATCCAATTAACAATTTAGGAGTTGGAACAACAACATTACAAGTGATGGATGCCAATGGATGTGCAGCGGAAGATCAAGTTGATTTGGAAGCAAATCCCCTGCCTACGTTTGACTTGCCTCCAGTTATTTATAGCTGTGAAGGATATGAAGTTTCTATTAATTCGAATACTGAACCATCAAGTTCTTGTACTTGGGTTTTTTCAGATGGTCAAACAATTAATGATTGTGGTCCAGTTTATGTTTCTTTCCCTGAACAAGAAATGTGCTATGATATGCAATTAACAGTTATAAATGAACAAGGTTGTATAAATTCAACGTCAATCACAGACTTTATATGTGTTGTTCCAAATCCAGTGGCTAGTTTCTCCCCGAGTGAATATGAAGTCTCCTTCACCAATCCCGGTCTTAATTTCAATAATAGCTCAGTAAATGCTGAGAACTATTTCTGGGATTTTGGGGATAATAGCCCTTTATCACAAGATGAGAATCCTTATCACGAATATTCTGTTGATGAGAATACCTCACAATATGATGTTTGGTTATATGCAGTATCTATATATGGTTGTATTGATTCAACTTTGAGAGTAATTACCGTGAAAGAGGATTTGATTATCTACGTTCCAAATACGTTTACTCCTGATGGAGATCAATTTAATAACGAATTTAGACCTGTAATTACTTCTGGTTTTAGTGATGATGGCTATTCATTATTCATCTTCAACCGTTGGGGTCAATTAGTCTTTGAATCAAATGATCAATCCATTGGTTGGGACGGAACGTACAACGGAGAACGAAGCCAGGATGGAACTTATACATGGAAAATCATTCTTAAAAATATTGAGAATGACAATAAAGAAGAATATGTAGGTCATGTCAACCTACTCAGATAAATTAACCGAATACAAAAAAGGCTTACATGAAAATGTAAGCCTTTTGTAATAGTTGAAGTGTCTTAACAATATTCATCGTAGGCAGCAGCCAGATTCTCAGCAATCATTTGCGCCGTTACTCCTTCAATATTGTGTCTTTCTAAGAAATGGACTAATTTACCATCATTGAATAATGCAATGCATGGTGATGATGGAGGATACGGCAAAAAGTACTTACGAGCTTGAGCCGTTGCTTCTGAATCTACTCCAGCAAAAACTGTAGCAAGTCCAGCAGGCTTTTTGTCGTGATTTAACGAGTGTTTTACTCCCGGACGCATATTACCAGCTGCACAACCACAAACTGAGTTCACAACAAGTAAAAAACTTCCTTTTGCATTTTGAATATATTGATCAACGTCTTGTGATGATGTTAATTCTTGAAATCCTACGTCTGTAAGATCTGCTTTCATTGGTTTGACTAACTCTGGTGGATACATATGTTTGAATTTTAATTGTGTACAAATTTACGAATAAGCGCGTACCGTTATGAAATCAGTTAGAACTATTTTTTTTAATTCGTTGGATATCTATTTCTCTCAATAATGGCTGCCCATCAATAAGGTAATCAGCAAACTCTTTTGATAATAGGGGCGCAATTAAATAACCTTTGGCACCCATTCCATTGAAAATTGATAGTTTAGGAAACAAGTCGTGTCTCCCTATTATTGGTCTTCTATCCAAAGTTGTAGGTCGAATTCCTGCACCATGTTCCAAGATTTTCGGTTCAATATCGCTTAAAAAATGAAAATGATCGATTAATTCTTGTTTGCCTTCTTCAGTTGGAATAGTATCTGGTGTGTCCCATTTATAGGTTGAACCAACTTTATATATTGATGTTGAAACAGGAAGAACAAAGCATTTCCGATTAATAGATTCATTCATTGGCAAATCAGTTGAATGAATTGTCAGCACCTCACCTTTAGTACTTTGAATAGGCAACTCACCAAACCAAGGATTGAATTGTGCCATATAACCTTCACAAAATATAACCCCATCATAAGCAATTCCTTTATAAACTGCTTTTTCAGCATCAAGCAACGAATAATCGAAATTTTCAGAAAAAAAAGCACATTTGTTTTTCAAATCTTCATGCATTTCGAAAAGAAAAATAGATGCATTTACCCAAGCTGATTGCTTTACACGAGCCGATCCATAGTCATTTTTTAGTTTGAAATCAGCATAGTTTTTATCTTCTTCGGTTAGGAGAAACATATAATCGAGATACTCTTCTTCAGTCTGTTTCTTTTCCCAAAAACCTCTCTCTTGTTCAGAAGAGAAAAATCGACGAATGACTATTTCATGATAAAATTCTTTAGCTGTTTTTTGTTCCAATTTGCGATAAAAGTCTCGGGCGTATGGCAACAATTCGTTTACACGCCATGATTTCGCCATTCTTCTAAAAACCAGGGGATTAATTAGTCCAGCAGCGACAATTGAGCTTTTGTTTTCGTTGGAATCAATAATACTAACACGTTGATTTTTGCTAATTAATTGCTGAGCAACACAGATTCCAGATAATCCCGCTCCTACAATCAAATAATGTCGTTGATTCATTTATTTTGTTGTTGCTTAACTTATTGAAACGTAAAGATAACGCGTTTTTAGTTGCAATATAAATCTCAGTTTACGCTATTCAATAGATCACCACCTTCTTACTTTAGTGGTTTCTTTTGCCAAACGTAAATTATCTAACGCTAAATCACGTCCAAGATTAGCTTTAATAAAAACTCAATTTCACAGTTAAAAACTTATTTGGTTATGGCTAAACTGATAATAGTGATTCGAAGATTCGGAAAAATTTTGTGAATAGAGGCTACCATCGCTTCTATTGTAGCACCTGTCGTTACAACGTCGTCAATTATTGCAATGTGCTGCAGTGTTGAAGGAATGTTTTTGGGTAGTGAAAAATTATCCGAAACATTATCCCAGCGAAGAAATCTTCCTCGTTTGGTTTGACTACCAACATGCGATGATTTTGCGATGAATTTTGTTTGAATAGGAATAAGTGAGCTTTTAGATATCCCTTTTGCAATCTCTTCACTTTGGTTGTAACCGCGTGTAAAGCGTTTACGATGATGTATGGGCACAGGTACTAAGGCATCAACACCCTGAAGAATCGCCGTGTTTTTTAATTTTTTAGCAATAAGTCCTCCTAAAAATTCACCTAACGCTGGATTGTTATTGTACTTTAATTCGTGCAACAATACCTGGGTGGATTTTCCTTTTTCATAGTCTAACAGCGCAAAGGTGGAGTGAATTTGTGATCGACCCCAAAACAATTGGTCCATTGGAGTTGGTTCGTTGAACTTTTCAAAATGCGTAAATTGCAAATCGTTGAAGCAAAGAGAACAACAAAATTTTTCTTGTCGAGTGAGTTCGTTTTGACAAATCAAACACGTCGATGGCAGAATTAATTCAACAATATCTTTTGCTAGAATTGTTAATTTAGTTAAGTTAAAATTTGTCTTTTCCTTGTCGTAGTGCATGGTCTATTTACTATTCACAATGTTGTGTTCAAAATAACAATTTTTTATAATTGATATTGGTTTAAATCTACGCTAAATTTAGTGAAATATTCACAAAGTGCTTTGAAGTCAGGCATTTGACGAATAGAAAAAATTTATCGACAAATCATACATACTTGACTGTGAATATTTTTAAATAAAATGTTGATAAAGTCGGTATCCACTATGCTTAAAGGGTTTGAATCCTCGGATGTTAATAACATTGAAAGATTGTGAATTTCTTTAATTGCGAAAGGTGAGTTTTTTGACAACTTTTGTATGCCTCAACTTACAAAATGAATTCAATGCTACTGATTGAATTTCACACTAAGAGGAAACAAAAAAACTTAGAGGTTTGTTAACAATGATGAAAAATCACACTTTTCATCAATGGAATAATACACTACTAATATTTATACGAAAATGGCACAACAAGCAGAACCGATTTTAGAAGGGAACAACAATCGCTTTGTTCTTTTCCCGATTCAACACGATGACATTTGGTCTTTCTACAAAAAGGCTGAAGCAAGTTTTTGGACGGCAGAGGAAATCGACTTATCACCAGATCTTATTGACTGGGAAACAAAATTAAATGATGATGAACGCCATTTTGTTAAACATATTCTTGCATTTTTCGCTGCATCTGATGGTATTGTTAACGAAAATTTAGCTGAGCATTTCCTGTCAGAAGTTCAGTATACTGAAGCAAAGTTCTTTTACGGATTTCAGGTTGCGATTGAGAACATTCACTCTGAAACTTATTCATTGTTGATTGATACCTACATCAAAGACACTGCAGATAAGAACAACCTGTTTAATGCAATTGACACAATCGATTGTGTGCGCAAGAAAGCAGAATGGGCATTGCGTTGGATTGATAATGGTTCTTTTGCAGAGCGTTTAGTTGCATTCGCTGCAGTAGAAGGGATTTTCTTTTCAGGTTCTTTTTGTTCAATCTTCTGGTTGAAGAAGAGAGGGTTAATGCCTGGACTTTCATTCTCAAACGAATTGATTTCTCGTGATGAAGGTTTGCATTGTGATTTCGCTTGCCTTTTGTACACAAAACATTTGGTGAATCAATTGCCAAAAGCGCAAGTGCAAGAGATTATCATGGATGCTGTAGAAATCGAAAAAGAATTTATTACAGATGCCCTTCCAGTAAAATTAATTGGAATGAACAGTGACCTAATGAAACAATATATTGAGTTCGTGGCTGATCGATTGTTGCAAGAATTAGGAAACGACAAAGTATACAATGTTTCAAATCCGTTTGACTTCATGGATATGATTTCTATCCAAGGAAAAACGAATTTCTTTGAAAAAAGAGTTGCAGAATATCAGAAAGCTGGTGTATTGTCGTCCGGGAAAGACAATCACACATTCAGTACTGAAGAAGAATTTTAAAAAATTGAATTAAACAAAAATTAAACGAGCGCCCATGTATGTAGTAAAAAGAGACGGCCGAAAGGAGGCTGTCAAGTTCGACAAGATTACAGCACGCATTGTGAAAATGTGCTATGGACTTGACCCATTGGTTACACCAGAAGTGGTTGCCATGAAGGTAATCGAAGGGATTTATGATGGTGTTACAACAACTGTGTTGGACAACCTTGCAGCTGAAGTTGCAGCAGCAAAAACGATTGATCACCCGGATTATGCTTTATTAGCATCACGTATTGCCGTATCTAACTTACACAAAGAAACAAAGAAAACGTTCTCTGAAGTAATCGAAGATATGTTCAAATACATTGATCCAAAAACTGGTCAAAACGCATCATTAGTTGCTGAAGATGTTTACCAAATTATCATGGATAATAAGGAAGCGTTGGATTCAAGTATTATTTATGATCGCGATTTTAGATACGATTATTTCGGATTTAAAACCTTGACCCGTTCATATTTGATGAAATTGGATGGACAAATCGTTGAACGTCCACAACAAATGTTGATGAGAGTGGCTGTTGGTATTCACAAATCGAATATCCAAGAAGCTATCAAAACATATAATTTAATGTCTGAAGGCTGGTTCACACATGCTACTCCAACATTATTTAATTCTGGTACTCCAAAACCACAAATGTCTTCTTGTTTCTTATTAACAATGAAAGATGATAGTATTAGTGGAATTTATGATACATTGAAATCTTGCGCTCAGATTTCTCAATCAGCTGGTGGTATTGGTTTAGCTATTCACAATATCCGTGCAACAGGATCATATATCAAAGGAACAAACGGTACTTCAAATGGTATCGTACCAATGCTTAGAGTATTCAACGATACTGCTCGTTACGTTGATCAAGGTGGTGGTAAAAGAAAAGGTTCTTTTGCAATGTATATTGAGCCTTGGCATGCTGATGTATTCGATTTCTTGGACTTGAAAAAGAACCACGGAAAAGAAGAACAACGTGCACGTGATTTATTCTTTGCACTTTGGATTCCAGATTTATTCATGAAACGTGTGAAGGATAATGGTGATTGGACCTTAATGTGTCCACACGAATGTCCTGGACTTTCGGATACACATAGCGCTGCATTTGAAGAATTATATACACGTTACGAAAACGAAGGAAAAGGTCGTAAAACGGTTAAAGCACAAGATTTGTGGTTCAAAATTTTGGAATCTCAAATTGAAACTGGAACACCATATATGTTGTACAAAGATGCTGCGAATGCAAAATCAAATCAACAAAACCTTGGTACAATCAAGTCTTCAAACTTGTGCACAGAGATTATTGAGTACACAGCACCAGATGAGGTAGCAGTTTGTAACTTAGCTTCATTGGCTTTGCCGAAATATGTAACTGAAGAAGGAACTTTCGATCACGATAAATTGTTTGAAGTTACTTACCAGGCTACAATCAACTTGAATAGAATTATTGATGAAAATTACTACCCAGTAATTGAAGCTCAAAATTCGAACATGCGTCACCGTCCAATTGGACTAGGTGTTCAAGGTTTAGCGGATGCTTTCATAATGATGGGATTACCATTTGAATCAGAAGAAGCAAGAGCATTGAATAGAGAAGTTTTTGAAACAATCTATTATGCATCAATGACCGCTTCTAAAGATTTAGCGAAAGTGGAAGGACCGTACGAAACATTTGCTGGTTCACCCGTATCAAAGGGGATTTTCCAATATGACATGTGGAATGTAACACCTACAAGTCGCTGGGAATGGGATGTGTTGAAAGAAGAAGTGAAGCAATATGGTGTTAGAAACTCATTGTTGTTAGCGCCAATGCCAACAGCATCTACAGCTCAAATTCTTGGTAACAACGAATGTTTCGAACCTTACACATCAAACATTTATACGCGTCGTGTATTGTCAGGTGAGTTCATTATTGTGAACAAGCATTTATTGAAAGATTTAGTAAAAGCTGGTTTGTGGAACAAAGACATGCGTCAAAAAATCATGCAAGCAAATGGTTCAGTTCAAAATATCAATGAAGTGCCACAAAACTTGAAAGATTTGTACAAAACAGCATGGGAGATTTCGCAAAAAGCGATTATCGATCAAGCTGCTGACCGTGGAGCATATATTTGCCAATCTCAATCATTGAACATTTTCATGGAGAACGCAAACTTCGGAAAATTAACATCAATGCATTTCTACGGATGGGAGAAAGGATTGAAAACAGGGATGTACTACTTAAGAACAAAAGCAGCAACAGATGCAATTAAGTTCACCGTTGAAAAAACAGTAACTGAAATGCCAATCGCTGAAACAATAGAAGATCAACAAGCTGCCATAGCATGCTCTTTGGATGATCCAGAGAATTGTGAAATGTGCTCAGGGTAGAAAGCGGCGAAAGCCTGTTTCGAACATGAGCATATTCGACGAGGGTTTATGCCGAGTCAAATGTGCAGTGGCTAGAAGCTGCCAAGGTTCTGGCCGGTGCTAAATTCGGTGAAACCAAATGTGTTCTGGCTAGAAGCTAGCTAGTCATAATATTCTCGTAGCAGTTAATAATTGTGTTCTTTTTATTATGCTTAATGATAAAACAAAAGCTCTGAGAGAATTTTCTCAGGGCTTTTTTATTTTCTGTCTCCAGCCTAATGCCTAAATCTAGTTCCTAGTCCCTAGAAGCCTTCAACTCCCTATCCACCACTTCCAATTCTTTATAAAAATCTTCACCAAAAGCACGAATCAAAGGTTCTTTTAAAAATCTAAAAACAGGAACATCTAATTTATCACCACAAGCACAAGCTGGAGCACAAATTGGCCAAACATCATAATTTAATGCTTCGAAATCATTGAATTGCTTTACTCGAATAGGATACAAATGACAAGAAATTGGTTTTTTGAAATTCGTTTTCCCTTCATTGTAGGCTTGTTCTACAGCGCATTTGGTAATTCCTTTCTCATCAAAATAAACAAAGGCACACTCTTCTCCACCATTTAATAAAGCCGTTACTGGCTCATTGTCTTGGTCTATATAGAAAACACCATTTCTTTCTACTTCTGCAACGCCTTCTGGTCGCATGTAGGGAATGATATGTTCTAAATTATCTTCCAACAAGTGAATTTCTTCAAATGTTAAGGGCGCTCCTGAATCACCTTCTATGCAACAAGCACCCTTGCATGCATTCAAATCGCAGACAAATTTTCGTTCGAAGATTTCTGTCGAAACCACCTTGTCTTTTACCTCAATTAACATTTTAATTTTTTTCAAATATACGATACCAAGAAACTAAATTAACGTAGGCGCTTGGATTTTTAAAAAAAGTAGGTATATTTGCAGTGCATTTACGAAGAAATTAACGCAAAATGAGGGGACGAAAGTCCCCTCTTTTCATAACATATGATTGCAAAAAAGACAATATTGGATTTAATTGATGAGCGCATTGCTGAGCTAGCAAACGGGCTTTTTGTGGTTGATTTAACGATCTCCGCAACCAATGTAATCCATGTAGAATTAGACAAACATGAAGGAAATGTTTCCGTAAACGATTGTATGTCAGTTTCTAGAAATGTAGAGCATAACTTAGACCGTGAGGTAGAAGATTTTGAATTACACGTTTCGTCTGCAGGTTTAGACAGACCTTTACGTGTACATGCACAATACGTTAAAAATATTGGTCGTGAAGTAAAAGTGGTTGCGCAAGATGGAACCAAAACTGAAGGCAAATTGGTGGAAGTAAATGAAAACCAAATCGTTCTTGAAAATTCAAGAATGGAAAGACCAGAAGCCAAAAAGAAAAAAGAATTGATTGTGGAACAACATGTGTTCCCGTTTGAGCAAATAAAAGAAACAAAAATTATCATTTCATTTAAATAGGTAAACATGAATAGCCTTGAATTGGTTGACTCGTTTTCGGAGTTCAAAGAATTGAAAAGCATCGACAAACAAACGATGCAACATGTGTTGGAAGACGTTTTCAGATCTATGCTGAAAAAGAAATTCAATACCGATGAGCATATTGACATCATTGTAAATATTGATAAAGGAGATGTGCAAATCTTCATTAATAAAGAAATTGTTGATGATGGTGAAGTAGAAGATCAGAATACAGAGATTGCTTATTCTGACGCAATTAAAATTGAACCTGATTTTGAAATCGGGGAAGAGGTAACTGAAGAATTCCGTTTCGCTGATTTCGGTCGTAGAAACATTCTTTCACTGCGTCAAAACTTGATTTCTCGTATTTTGGAATTGGAAAAAGACCACTTATACAAGAAATATAAAGAAAGAGTTGGTGAAATCATCACAGGTGAAGTTTACCAAGTTTGGAAAAAAGAAATTATGGTTATGGATGATGAAGGCAATGAGCTTTTATTGCCAAAATCTGAACAAATTCCTTCTGATTACTTCAAGAAAGGTGAAACTGTTCGTGCGGTTGTTGCAAAAGTTGATATGCGCAACAGTAGCCCAGTTATTATCCTATCGAGAACAGCCCCTGAATTTCTAGAGCGTTTGTTCGAATTGGAAGTACCAGAAGTATTTGATGGTTTAATTACTATCAAGAAAATCGTACGTGAGCCAGGTGAAAGAGCAAAAGTTGCTGTTGAATCTTATGATGACCGAGTAGACCCAGTTGGAGCTTGTGTCGGAATGAAAGGATCTCGTATACACGGAATCGTTCGTGAGCTAAGAAACGAGAACATTGATGTAATCAATTACACATCAAATCCTCAATTGTTAATTCAACGAGCACTGTCGCCAGCTAAAATTTCTTCTATTGATATCAATGAAGAAGATAAGCGCGCGAAAGTTTTCCTTAAACCAGACCAAGTATCATTGGCGATTGGTAAAGGTGGACACAATATTAAACTTGCGGGCAAATTAACCGGTTATGAACTGGATGTTTACCGTGAAGGAGAAGTAGATGTAGAGGATGTGGATTTAGAAGAATTTGCAGATGAAATCGACGGATGGATCATTGATGAATTAAAGGCAATCGGATTGGATACAGCGAAGTCTGTAATCGAAATGAGTGTAAAAGACTTAGTTCACCGTACTGATTTAGAAGAAGAAACAATCGAAGAAGTAATGAAAATACTTCGCGCTGAATTCGAATAATTGATCCGTATACCGTATCTTGTAACACAGAATTGATTAACAAAAAGAAGGACGCATAAATTATATGGCCGGAAAACCAATAAGATTAGGAAAAGCAGCTGGAGAACTCAATGTGGGTATGTCTACGCTTGTCGAATTCCTTGGATCCAAAGGGATTAAAATTGATGTCAGCCCTAACACAAAGTTGGAGGAAGAGCATTATGATATCCTTCGGAAAGAATTTGCCGCAGATCAAAGTCTGAAAGAGCAATCAAAGTTCAGCGCAGTGAAAAGAGAAAAGCGTGAGTCAGTTTCTATTCGAGATAAAGAAGAAGAAACAACACACGCACCTCAAGTTGAAGAAGAAGAAGATGGTGAGCCAATTAGCGCGGAAGAAATTAAGCGCAATATCATTATGGAAACTCCTGTTGCAAAGGTAGAAGAACCTGTTGTAAAGGTTGAAGAACCAATAGTGGAAGAAGCGGCTGAACAAAAAACAGTAAGCTCTGGTGATGTTCATGTTTCTGTTATCGGCAAAATTGATTTGGATAAAATCAATAGCAAAACACGACCAGATAAAAAGAAACACGAAGAAAATAAGCCGAAACCTGTTGCTCCAACACCAGTAGAAGCTGTTAAACTGGTTGCTGAAAAGGCAGAAGATGTTAAGGTTGTTGTTCCTGAAGCGAAAGTTGAAGAACCTGACTCGGAAGGCCCAAAAGAAATCGAAACTATTCGTGTTGAACGAAAAGTGTTGACAGGACCGACAGTTTTGGGAAGAATTGAACTTCCTGTTGAGCGACCAAAAACGCCCAATCAAAAATCTGCCGCTGGTCAAGCTGCTGCGGATGCACGCAAAAAACGTAAAAGAATCAAGAAAGTTGATCCTGCAAAACAACCAAATGCCGGAACAACGCCAACTACCAATACACCAACTACAGGAGGAGGAACTGCTAATAGACCCCCAGCAAGAGGAGGAAATAAGTTCGCTAAGCCTGAGATCAACGAAAGAGATATTCAAAAGGAGATCAAAGATACCTTGGCGCGTTTGTCAAATCAAGGGGGTAAATCAAAAGCTTCTAAGAATAGACGTGCGAAACGAGATAACGTAGCTCAGCGTCGTCAAGACGAAGCATTGGCAGCCGAAATGGATGAAAAAATCCTTAAGTTGACGGAGTTCGTTACTGTTTCTGAATTAGCATCAATGATGAACATTCAACCGACACAAGTAATTTCGGTATGTATGTCTCTTGGTATTTTTGTTTCAATCAACCAACGTTTAGATGCAGAAACAATTCATATTGTTGCAGATGAATTTGGTTTTGAAACTGAATTTGTAAGTGCGGAGGTACAAGAGTCTATTCCAATTTATGAAGATAAAGAAGAAGATTTAATCAATCGACCACCGATTATTACGGTAATGGGTCACGTGGATCACGGTAAAACTTCTTTGTTAGATAGAATTAGAAATGCAAACGTAATCGAAGGTGAAGCCGGAGGAATTACTCAGCATATCGGTGCCTACTCGGTAACATTGAAAGATGGTCGTAAAATGACTTTTTTAGATACACCAGGTCACGAGGCCTTTACAGCTATGCGAGCTCGTGGTGCGCAAGTAACTGATGTTGCAGTTATCTTGGTTGCTGCGGATGATGATGTAATGCCTCAAACAAAAGAAGCAATTGCCCATTCACAAGCTGCAAATGTACCGATGGTTTTTGCCATCAATAAGATTGATAAAGCAGGAGCAAATCCTGATAAAATACGCGAACAACTTTCTCAAATGAACATACTTGTGGAAGATTGGGGTGGAAAGTACCAAGTACAAGAAATTTCAGCGAAACAAGGATTGAACATTGAAGAATTATTGGATAAAGTATTGTTGGAAGCAGAAATGCTAACATTGAGAGCTAATCCTGATAAAAATGCATTAGGTACCGTAATCGAATCTTCCTTGGATAAAGGAAAAGGTTATGTTACAAATATGCTTGTTGAGTCTGGCACCTTGAAAGTGGGTGATGTAATCCTTGTTGGAAGACATTACGGTCGTGTTCGTGCAATGCATGATGAAAAAGGAGCGATTTTGAAAGAAGCCGGACCATCACAACCAGTTTCAGTTCTTGGAATTAACGGTGCACCAAGCGCCGGTGATAAGTTCCACGTCTTAGATGACGAAAAAGAAGCAAAATCAATTGCTACGAAACGTGAACAATTGTACCGTGAACAAGGTTTACGTACAACGAAACATATTACCTTGGATGAAATTGGTCGTCGATTGGCGATTGGTGACTTTAAGGAGCTTAACATCATCATCAAAGGTGACGTGGATGGTTCAATCGAAGCCTTATCTGATACATTATTGCGTCTATCAACTGAAGAAATTCAAATTAATATCGTTCACAAAGGGGTTGGTGCAATCTCTGAAGCAGATGTTAACTTGGCTTCTGCTTCGGATGCCATTATCATTGGTTTCCAAGTTCGACCAACGGTTGGAGCAAGAAAATTAGCAGAAACTGAACAAATTGATATCCGTCTTTACTCAATTATCTACAAGGCAATTGATGAAATTAAAGCGGCAATGGAAGGAATGTTATCTCCAGACATTGAAGAAAAAATTATTGGTTCTGCTGAGGTACGTGAAACATTCGACATTACGAAAGTGGGTACAATTGCAGGATGTTATGTATTGGATGGTCTCATCAAGCGTTCAAACAAAATACGTTTGATACGCGATGGAATCGTTATTCATACTGGTGTTCTAGGTTCATTGAAGCGTTTTAAAGACGATGTTCGAGAAGTAAAAAACAATTATGAATGTGGTTTGAATATTGACAAGTTTGACGACATCAAACCAGGCGATATTATCGAATCATTCGAAGAGGTTGAAGTTGCAAGAAAATTGTAATTGAACTTTATAGTTTATTTGGAGGGGTCAATCTTAGGGGTTGATCCCTTTCTTTTTTATGCTTTTTAACAGTTTAACGTTTATTTCAAAACGCTATTAGCGATATTTCCGTAACTTTGTTTGAATTAAATTGATGTACAATGATTTTAGGAGCATTTGGCCCATGGCAAGTAATCGTGATTTTGGCAGTTGTTTTACTTCTTTTTGGAGGTAAGAAAATTCCAGAATTAATGAAAGGTCTTGGAAAAGGCGTTAAAGAATTTAAAGACGCTTCGAAAGGTGAGGAAACAACTCAACCGGAAGAAAAAAACAGTTAATTACATTCCGAATGTATAAATCTTTTGCTGAAGTAAAGTCCGCCCTTTCTTCGGGTGAATCTGTTTTGGGTATTGTTGAAGCATACCTGAAGGAAATACACGCGCAAGAAGATCTTAATGCTTTTCTTGAAGTTTTCGAAGAATCTGTAAGGAAAAACGCACAGATTGTAGATGAAAAACGCAAAAATGGTACAGCAGGGAAACTAGCTGGAATGGTTATCGGACTAAAAGATAACTTCTGTTATGCAGGGCATAAAGTTTCTGCTTCTTCAAAAATATTGGAAGGATTCGAATCACTTTATACAGGTACAGCTGTTCAGCGTTTACTTGATGAAGATGCCGTTATTATTGGTCGCTTGAATTGTGATGAGTTTGCAATGGGAAGTTCCAATGAAAACTCGGCTTTCGGACCTGTATTAAATCCATTAGACAAAACAAAAGTTCCCGGAGGCTCATCAGGTGGCTCAGCTGCAGCTGTTGCGGCTGGTCTGTGCACGGTAGCACTTGGAAGTGACACAGGTGGATCAATCCGTCAGCCAGCCTCTTTCACAGGCACATACGGTTTGAAACCATCTTATGGTAGAATTAGTCGCTATGGATTAATTGCCTACGCTTCTTCTTTTGATCAAATCGGACCTTTTACAAATACACTTGAGGATTCAGCGCTCTTACTAGAAGTTATGTCTGGTGCTGATGAATTTGATTCTACTTGTTCATCAAAACCAGTAGAAAAGTATACTGAATTCGTTCAACCTGCTAAATTGAAGATTGCGGTTATCAAGGAAAGCTTCGATGTCGAAGGAATTGATAAAGAAGTAATTCAGAAAATGGAAGAAATCATTGATCAACTTAAAAAAGATGGTCATGAAGTAGAAAAAGTCTCTTTCCCCTACTTGGATTTCATGGTTCCAACGTATTACGTTCTGACAACAGCTGAAGCATCTTCAAATTTATCACGTTTTGATGGTGTGCATTTTGGCTATAGAAGCAAAGATGCTCAAGGTGTAGAGCAAACGTATAAAAAATCACGTTCTGAAGGATTTGGTCCCGAAGTAAAAAGACGTATCATGGCTGGAACCTTCGTTCTTTCGCATGGATATTATGACGCATATTATACAAAAGGTCAAAAGGTACGACGTGTATTGCGCAATAAAACAGATGAAATTTTATCCACATTTGATATCATACTTTTACCTACAACACCAGCAACTGCTTTTGGTTTGAACGATGTGAAAGACCCAATTCAAATGTACTTGCAAGATATTTTTACAGTTCATTCCAATTTGACAGGTAACCCTTCGATATCATTACCGTTAGGTATGCACTCAAATGGATTACCGTTTGGAATTCAAGTCATGGCAAATCATTTCGAAGAAAAGAAAATGTTTAATTTCTCATCCTACTTGGAGAGTTGTGTAAAATAATTATATGAAAGGATTTGTTACCGTGTTATTCGTCTTTTTGAGTGTTGCTATTTTCGCTCAAAAACCCGCACACCTCGTAAAACCGAGCGACACACTGAACAAAGAAGCTTTTATAAATACCGTAGACCAAAGCTTAATGCTTTTTTATCAAGATTATGCCAGCAAGCAAGAATATGATTCAATCATTAAATTATTGAATTATGAGTCGACTGATCTTCCGAAATTTTCTGATGAAGAATATTGCGCTCGATTGGAGGAGATGAATAAAATGAGTCCTTTTCATTTGGACTGCAATCAAGCAACACTTTCTACCATTAAGTTTTTTGTCGATAAAAGAAGAGGTTTCATACGCATTGCAATGGGTCGCTCTGATCTTTATTTCGACATGTTTGAAGAGAAATTAGCAGAATACGGTCTGCCAAAAGAACTTAAATTCCTAGCAGTTATTGAAAGTGGTTTGCGTCCACAAGTTAAATCGCGAGCTGGTGCTTTAGGGCTTTGGCAGTTCATGTATCGAACAGGATTATACTTTGGTTTAAAGGAGAATTCGTACATCGATGAACGTATGGATCCAGCTTTGGCTACAGATGCTGCATGTAGATATTTCCGTCAATTGTACGGAATTTATGGTGATTGGAATTTAGTGTTAGCTGCCTACAATGCGGGACCGGGCAACGTAAATAAAGCCATTCGCCGTTCTGGGAATAAAACAAATTATTGGGAGGTTCGCCCCTTTTTACCTGCAGAAACGCAAGGATACGTGCCTAATTTTATCGCAGCAGCTTACTTGATGACGTATCATGCGGAACACAATATCATCCCTGTAGAAGCGAAAGTACACAACGCTCAATTAGATACGATGTGTCTGTCTTCGGGTGTACATATGGCAACAATTACCCGTTTGATTAATTGGCCAACAGAAGAAATTAAAGAATTGAATCCAATTTATAAAACGTCATATGTACCGCAAACAGTTCCTGCGCAGTGTATCACAGGACCTTTAGATCGAATTGGTTTACTTGTTGGCTTAGAAGATTCTTTGTATAAATTGGAGAAAAGTATTTACTCAGGAACAACCGTTGTTAAGCCTGTAGTTGTTGTTGACGTTCCTGATGAAGGCGATACTGTGGCTATTGATTCAAATCAAAATCCTACAGAACCCTATTTTTATCATGTGGTGAAGACAGGGGAGACCATGAATGCCATTGCAACCAAATATGTTGTTACAGTCGAGCAATTAATGGAATGGAACGCATTGCGTACAACAAATATTTATGCTGGACAACGATTAAAGGTGAAAGGGGCAAACAAATCTGTTCCACCCCCACCAGTGGTGCCAGCTAAAAAATACTATTCGGTGAGATCAGGTGATACCTTCTCAAAAATCGCTGATAGAAACCGTATGAGTCAAGCAGAATTGCGCAGACTTAACCCTAAAATCAACATTAATCGCTTAACAGTCGGTCAAAAAATTAGGATTAGATAATTTCTAGCTTGATTCTTGTTGAGCCGCATAAAAAAATTGTTATGAGATACTTATTTTCTGCACTTCTACTTATTGGTTCCTTTTTGTTCTTTCAACAATGTGGAGAAAATACAACGAAACGTTTCAGATCGAGTGGCCCATCAGTTACAGGAAATGTGGGTGAGATTTTAGTCATTTGTGAACAGGGAATATGGGATTCCGAAATAAAGAAATACCTTGATACTAATCTGACTCAGTTTATCATGCCCTATTTTCCAGATGTTACTACATTCGAATTAGTACATAGAACTCCTTCTCATTTTGAACAAGGTGTGAAAAGGTTCAGAAATACGCTTTTTGTTACAATCGATCCAAATCACAAAAAGGATAGAGCGGATATAAATAAACGTATTGGTGTTTGGGCAACCGATCAATTGGTCGTAGATATCGTTGGAAAAGATTACAACCAAGTACTTGAAGCTTGTAAATTGGGCTTAAAGGCGGTTCATGCTGAATTTGATCTCATGGAATGGAAGCGGATTTTGAAGCAGTTTAAGTCGGATGAAAACCATAATGTTCAATCAGAGATTAAAAAGAATTTTGGTATTGACGTATCCTTGCCAGAAGGAGCGAAAATAGTCACAAAAAGAACAAATTTTTACCGTGTAGAATTTCCTGTAAGTGCTCGACCTATCGAATTTGTCGGTTCAGGAACACAAGAGGCAGGTTCTATTTTTTCAGGAATCATGATTTATCAGTATGATTATAAAGATTCAAGTCAGTTTGCATTGGAAAATTTATTGATGGCACGCGATACGATGCTTAAGTACAATGTTCCTCACGAAACAGATGGCTTGTTTATGGGAACACAATATGCTGAAATGGTCTATCCTGAAGGCAACGAAATGACGACCTATAAAAGCAATATTTCTGGATATGAAATGAGAGGGATGTACGTTTTTACGGGTAAAAAGGTGCATTCAACTGGTGGAGCGTTTTGGGCTTTTCATTTTGTTCATCCTAAGAAGAAAAAGTTGATTTGTGTAAGTGGATATGTAGATGCACCATCAACGGCAAGTTGGACTCATCCCTTACGTGAACTTCAAGCTGTTCTAAAAAGTGTTGAATTGGTTAAATAATGGCGATTTCTCTCTCAGCTGTAATAATTACTTTCAATGAGGAACGTAACATAGAGCGTTGCTTAACTTCCCTTCAAGGTGTTGCAGACGAGATAATTGTTGTGGATTCTTTTTCGAAGGACAAAACAGAGGAAATCTGTAAACGTTTTAATGTAACATTCATTCAGCATCCTTTTGAAGGACATATTCAACAAAAGAATTTTGCCATTGATGCTGCTTCAAATAATTGGATTCTTTCCTTGGATGCGGATGAAGCTTTAACAGAGGAATTAAAAGCAGGTATTCTTCAAATCAAAAATCAGCCTGAGTTTAAAGGATATTCAATGAATCGCCTCACAAATTATTGCGGTCATTGGGTGAAATACTGTGGTTGGTATCCAGATACTAAAGTGCGTTTGGTGAATCGAGATTTTGCGCGTTGGACTGGCATTAATCCACATGACCGCTTAGACTTGTTGGAAAATGAAACTTTTGGTCATTTGAAAGGAGATATTCTGCATTATTCCTATTATTCACAAGCCGAACATCTCAAACAAATCGACTATTTTGGTAATATTGCAGCCAAAGAATTATTTGAACGAGGAGGGAAGTCAAATTGGCCCCTAATTATTTCGAAGGTCATTGCGCAGTTTATAAAAAGTTACTTCTTAAAACTGGGAATATTGGATGGGGCAACAGGCTTTACCATTTCGCGACTTAGTGCTTATGCAACCTATCAGAAATACCTCAAGTTGTTGAATTTGCAGAAGGGAAAATGAATAAAATCGTCATATCAAGAACCGACAGTATAGGAGATGTAATGTTAACCTTGCCAATGTGTGTTTGGTTAAAAAATAAATATCCAGACGCACAGCTTGTATTCTTAGGCAGTGGTTACACAAAGGCAGTTGTAGCTTGTTTTTCGGTGATTGATGAATTTATCGATTGGAAAGAAATAGAAGCAATGCCTACTGCTCAGCGAGCAGACATTTTTAAAGAGTGGCAAGCGGATGCAATTATGCATGTTTTTCCAAACAAGGAAATTGCTTCATTGGCGAAGAAAGCTAAAATTGGAATGCGAATAGGAACATCTCACCGAAGTTTTCACCTTCTTACATGTAATCATCGATTGAATTTTACACGCAAGAATTCAGCATTCCATGAGGCACAATTAAATTTTGAACTGCTGAAGCCATTTGGCCTAAAAGAAATACCATCATTGGAAGAGTTGACGAGTATGTTGAATGCTTTTCACATTCCTTCGATTGATATACCAAGTGAAATTGAGAACATTCTTTCAGAAAGTAGCAAGTCAATTATTTTGCATCCGAAATCACAAGGAAGCGCTGTAGAATGGCCAACGGAAAAATATATGGCATTGGCAACTATTTTGGCAGATCTAGGTTTTACAGTTTTCTTTACTGGTACAGAAAGTGAAGGAAGTCAATTCAGACAGGCAATTCCAACAAATAAAAACATCATCGATACTACGGGTCAGTTATCCTTGCCCGAATTAATTGTATTGATTTCAAAAGTGAAAAATTTGGTAGCTTGTTCAACAGGACCATTGCATATCGCTGGATTTGCAGGCATTCGTGCAATTGGTTTGTTTTCACCAAGAAAGCCTATACATCCTGGTAGATGGAGTCCGCTTGGAAAAAATGTGCGCACCTTGGTTTTTGACGAAAATTGCGAAACATGCAAGAAGAAAAAATCGTGTGATTGCATTTCATCCATTTCAGTAGAAAAAGTATTGGCAGAAATAATATCTTGATTCTGATCCAAAACCTCATAAAAACGCTTGTTTATGGCAATCTGATTGTTGCTTTTTCAGGTGCCTTGCTTTCTTCTTCTTTTGTCAAATTAGTGTCTATTGATTCCTATATTGAATATGGATTATTTACGTTTTTTGGAATACTTGCGCTATATAATTATCATCGACTATCTAAAATGAATGCCTTGATGAATGCCGATTTAAAGAATTGGTGTTTACAGCATAAAACACTTTTGTACGCATTGATCATCATCTCTTTCATTGGTGCACTATTCTTGGTTCAACTTTTAATCATCGATATAGAAATAGTCGTGTTGCTTTTGATTCCAACAGTTAGCATGAGTATTTGGTACATCATTCCCATCTTTAACATACGGTTAAGAGACATTCCTTTTGTGAAGGCACCCATCGTTGCACTAAGTTGGACAAGCGTGCTCATTGCCTTTCCTTTAGTCAATCATTACAGCCTTACAATCAATGATTACTATCATATCTTGGCGTTCGTTCTTTATTTTTTAGCCTTGACAATTCCCTTTGATATTCGAGACAAACACGTTGATATTAAAAATCAACGGACACTGCCACAAATTGCTGGGAACGCTTTTTCGAAGGTAGTGGCCATACTGTTATTACTTGGATTTTATTCTATTTTCGCAATAATTTATCAAGAATTGAGATTTTCTATCCCATTTCTAGTTGCAATGTTCTTTACAGCAGCTTTATTTTTGTTGAGTAATGAACGAAGATCCTATGCATTTTTTGCTTTAGTAGATTTTTCTATGGCGTTGATTGCACTCGCTTTTTTCTATAAATAAGAACGTGTTTTCAACAATCTCAGGGGGTTTCACTTCGTGTTTTCAATTGGATAAATGTGTATTTTCGTAAAAACTAGAATGCTATGCTTAAAACCTTTACCCTTATTTTCTTTGCTCTCCCTTATGTGATTTTTGCTCAAGATGAAAATGCAACACATTGCTCGAAGCGAAACAAACATCATTCTGTGCAGAAAAGTGCTTCATTATCTGTTGCACAAATTGCAGAAACAGAGCGTTACAATGTGCATTTCTATGCCTTGGATATTGCCATGAATAATTTGGTCACAGTTGTGGCTGGAACTGGAGAGATTCATGCTATTGCTCGTCAAAACTTAGATTCAGCTTTGTTTGAATTACATCCGGTAATGACCATTTCTCAAATTCGTGTGAATGCTATCCCAGTTCTTTATTCAAGAATTGGATCGGCAATCAAAGTACCAGTAAATGCGATTCTTGGTGATGCATTTGTTATTTCAGTTGATTATGCCGGGACACCTCCAACGGGTGCTTCAACGCCTTTTGGTGGAAGTGGAATGAGTAATGACGATTCACCTTCTTGGGGAAATCAGGTTACTTGGTCTTTGTCTGAACCTTTTTCAGCTTATGAATGGTGGCCATGTAAACAATCGTTGACGGATAAAGCGGATAGTTGTTCAGTAAAAATTACGGTTCCATCAGCTTGTAAAGCAGGATCAAACGGTTTGTTGGATAATGTGATTGATTTAGGTGGTGGATTATCGCGCTACGAATGGAAGCACCGTCACCCAATTGTTTATTATTTGGTTTCTGTGGCGGTAGCCGAATACATTGATTATACCGTTTATGCAAATCCCGTAGGCGCGTCGAACCCAATTATGATTCAAAATTACATTTATAATAACCCTGCTACACTTGCGAATTTTCAAGATGAAATTGATGAAACCGCTGATTTTATGGAATTGTTTTATGAATTGTATGGTCCGTATCCTTTTGAAGATGAAAAATATGGCCATTGCATGGCGCCGCTTTCTGGAGGAATGGAGCATCAAACAATGACAACTCAGGGATTTTTTGAAAGAGGTTTAACAGCGCATGAGCTAGGACATCAATGGTTTGGTGACAATGTAACATGTGCAACATGGTCTGATATCTGGGTGAACGAGGGCTTTGCTTCTTATTCAGAATACCTGATGTTAGAAAATTTGTATGCTGGTGACGAAGTTCAGCATATGTTAGATGTACACGATAATATTATGTCGCAGCCATTTGGTTCTGTTTGGGTATTGGATAGTTTAGATGAGAATAGAATTTTTAGTGGTCGTTTAACCTATGATAAAGGTGCGGGTATAATTCACACGATGCGTTATATGGTCGACAACGACAATTTGTTCTTTGCTACCTTGCGTGAATTTCAAGCAGATTTTGGTGATAGCGTTGCAACTGGGATCGATGTTCGTGATAAATTTCAGGCAGAAACAGGAATCGATTTCACACCCTTTTTCGAAGAGTGGTATTTTGGTGGTGGATATCCAACCTATTCAATTCAATGGAATCAAATAGGGAGTGATATTTTAATACAGTTGTCACATACAGCTTCTCAAGCTGCTGTTACTCCAACTTTTACAAATCCGATTGATGTGCGAATTACGCGTCCAACGCTTGGAGATACAATTGTGCGTTTAGATGTGAACAGTAATCAACAACAATTTTTAGTAAGCAATGCAGGAACTGCTGGTACGATGTTTATCGATCCAGCAAATTGGGTGATAAATAAAGTAGGAACAATTGTATTCAATGCATCTTTGGTTGGATTGAAAGATGAGGTTCTATCAGAAAAAATTACTGTTTACCCAAATCCAAGCAATGGAATTGTAACAGTTGAAGTTGCTGATGAAACAACGAAAGAGTATATCATTTACAAAATGAATGGTCAAATCATTGAAAAAGGCACAGCAAATGGTTCGTTTCAGTTGGATTTATCCAAATACGGAAATGGCACTTATTTATTGGAATTAAACCAACAGCGCAAATTGATTACAATTACGCAGTAGAAATTAGATTGACGATAAAGAAAATGGAATTGGTTTTAACTGATTCCATTTTTTCGTTTAAGCAAACAATGCCCTTACAACTTCATCAATTTTACCGCACATGACCAATTCAATTTTGAAGTTCTTTTGATCAATTCCTTTGTTGTATTTCGAAATAATGATTTTTTCAAAACCGAGTTTTTCAGCTTCAGAAATACGTTGATCGATTCTGTTCACTGGTCGTACTTCTCCAGATAAACCAACCTCCGCAGAAAGCGCAATGTTTTTTTCAATTGGTAAGTCTGCATTAGAAGATAATACAGCAGCAACAACGGCTAAGTCAATCGCTGGGTCATCGACTTTAATTCCACCGGCAATGTTTAAGAAAACGTCTTTTGCTCCTAATTTGAATCCACAGCGTTTTTCCATCACAGCTAGCAACATGTTCAATCGTTTGCTATCAAATCCAGTAGAAGAGCGCTGAGGCGTCCCATAGGCTGCTGTACTCACGAGTGCTTGAACTTCAATTAACATTGGGCGCAAACCTTCTAATGTTGCAGCAATGGAGATTCCACTCAACGAGCTATCTGTGTTGGTGATCAATATTTCGGAAGGATTTTCCACTTGGCGCAATCCTGTACCCAACATTTCGTAAATACCCAATTCATTGGTACTTCCAAAACGATTTTTAATGGAACGCAATAAACGGTAAACATGGTTGCGATCGCCTTCGAATTGTAAAACAGCATCCACCATGTGTTCTAACACCTTTGGTCCAGCCAATGAACCTTCCTTCGTAATGTGACCAATCAAAAAGACAGGAACTCCTGTTTGTTTTGCATATCGAAGCAGTTGTGCGGTGCATTCGCGTACTTGAGAAATACTTCCCGGAGAACTTTCAATTTGTGTGGAATACAACGTTTGAATTGAATCAATGATCATCAATTGCGGCTGAGTGCTTTCTGCTTGGGTAAAAATATGTTGAATGTTTGTTTCTGTGAGAATATAACATTGTTCATTCGTTAAGCCAATTCGCTCAGCACGCATTTTAATTTGTTGTTCACTTTCTTCACCGGAAACATAAAGTACATTCAACTTGTCTTCCTCAATGGCCATTTGAAGTAGCAAGGTAGATTTTCCAATTCCAGGTTCACCACCGAATAGAATCAATGATCCAGGGACCAATCCACCACCTAAAACGCGTGTCAATTCCTTGTCTTTCAATTCAATTCTCACATGCTCTTGATTCTCGATAGTGTGAATCGCTTGCGGTTTTGAATTGCGGGTAGAAGTTGAAAATGCAACGACCGATGAAGGGACGTTCTTCTCAATAATTTCTTCTACAAAGGTATTCCACTCTGAACAAGAAGGGCATTTACCCAACCATTTCGGTGTTTCGTATCCACAATTTTGACAGAAATATGCTGATTTTACTTTGGCCATTTTTAATTGATATGGTATAAAGGTAAAAGGAAAAAAAGAAAACCACACATTCTTTTAATACATTGAATTCAATTAATTGAGGACATCGAGCTCGGCCATTGCGATGTGCTGAGCTTGCCGAAGTAAGGCAGTCGAAATGAGTCGAGATGCCGAATTAATTTGTAATTTTATCAAAACAACAATACCATGTCAATAAACACTGCCTTATTAAATAAAATTTGCACAATACCAGGTGCACCAGGTTTTGAGAAGAAAATCAGAGAGTTGGTTCTAAAGGAATTGAAAGGATTAACCGATCATGTGGAACTGGATAACATGGGTAACATTTATGCCGTGAAATATGGTACCGCAAAAGACCGAAAAAAGGTAATGATTGGTGCACACATGGATGAAATTGGGTTCATGGTGACACACATTGATGATAAAGGATTTATTCGTTTTCATACTTTGGGTGGATTTGATCCAAAAACG
This sequence comes from Crocinitomicaceae bacterium, assembly GCA_044233275.1. GTDB lineage: Bacteria > Bacteroidota > Bacteroidia > Flavobacteriales_D > Crocinitomicaceae > M0103. The sequence goes on from JBIIKG010000001.1 coordinate 53,759, forward strand.
CTTACAGCTCAACGCGTAATTATTCATGGTAAAAAAGATGTCATTGGCGTTATGGCTTCAAAACCAATTCATGTGATGACCGCTGCTGAACGTGAGAAAGTGGCGAAACTTTCAGATTATTTCATCGATACAGGCTTAAGTGCAGAAGAGGTAAAGGAGATGGTTGAAATTGGAAATCCAATTACGCGTGAACGTGAATTTATCGAAATGGGAAATTGTGTGAACGGTAAATCCTTGGATAACCGTTTGGCGGTTTTTATTTTGATTGAAACCTTGAAAAAATTGAAAGGCAAGAAAGTGCCATACGATATTTATGGAGTGTTCACAGTGCAAGAAGAAGTAGGAATCCGAGGCGCAAACGTTTCAGCTCTGAGAATTAATCCTGATTTTGGTTTCGGATTGGATACAACAATAGCCTTCGATTTACCCGGAGCAGCTGCGCATGAAATGATTACAAAATTGGGCGAAGGAACTGCTATTAAAATTATGGATGCTTCAACCATTTGTGATTATCGCATGGTAGAATACATGAAAAAAACGGCTACAAAACACAAAATCAAGTGGCAACCTGAAATACTTACAGCTGGCGGAACAGACACGGCTGGGATTCAACGAATGACCGAAGGTGGTTCAATCGCTGGTGCAGTTTCTATTCCAACGCGACATTTACATCAAGTAATTGAAATGGCACACAAAGAAGATATTCAAGGAAGTATCGATTTGTTAGTAGCGTGTGTTTCGGAATTGGATAAGCACGATTGGAAATTCTAAATGAAAATAATTCAACAAAAAGGTCAAGTTCGCTTGGCCTTTTTTTATAGGTGATCGATATTTAATTTCCGCAATTTCGGTGTTAATCGAGCGGTTACTATCACCACAAGAATCGTGAGAATGCCCCCCAAAACAATCGATGGTTTCACACCAAATGCTCGTGCGGTAATTCCCGATTCAAATGCACCAATTTCATTCGAAGAACCAATGAATATTCCGTTCACAGCCGAAACGCGTCCACGCATATTATCAGGAGTGGACAATTGCAGTATGGTGTGACGGATAACGACGCTCACATTGTCAAATGCACCTGTCAAGAAAAGGAAAAACAGTGCGACATAGAAATTGGTGGAAAACCCAAAGCAAATAGTTGCTAATCCAAAGGCTCCAACCGATAAAAATAAATTGCGACCCGCATTTTTGGTAGGAGGTTTATACGCAATTATCAGTGCCATAATTACCGCTCCAATTGCAGGTGCGGCGCGTAAAAAACCTAATTCCACTGCTCCTGCATGTAAAACTTCATCTGCAAATGCTGGTAATAGGGCAACTGCTCCTCCAAATAAAACAGCAAATAAATCAAGTGTCAAGGCACCTAAAATCAGTTGATTTTTAAAAACAAACTTGATTCCTGCCGAGAGACTTTCAAATAACGATTCAGTCTTTTGTTTTACAGGCAAAGGTTTTGATTTGATAAATAGGAAAGCGACAAATGACATTATCAAAAAGGAAATATCGACCATGTAAGCCGTTGAATAATTGATTGCAATTAAAATTCCAGCGAGCGAAGGTCCAACAACTGAAGCAATATGCCAAACAGTACTGTTCCATGTTGCTGCATTCGCATAAACACTCCGAGGAATAATTTGGGACATAAATGAAGGGTAGGCTGCTGAAATGAATCCTCGAATTATACCAACAAATGCAATGGAAATGAAAATTGGAATGGTTCCGAATTGCTTTAAAACACCCGTCGAATCAAAGGAGAAATACAATAAGAATGAAGTAACAATAATAAAAAGAAAACTAAAAAAGAGTATGATGTATTTGCGATTAAATGTATCAGCAACATGTCCTGAAAAAAGCGAAACGGCAATGAAAGGCAGGGCTTCGGTTAATCCAATCATTCCCAAAGCAAACACATCTTTTGTCAAGGCATAAACTTGCCAACCCACAATAACACTTTGCATTTGTATTCCCAAGGTCAAGAAAAAGCGATTCGCCAAGAAATAATTGAATTCTTTGTAGCGAAGAACTGCAAATGGATCGTGCTTTTTTGAAGAGGATGTTGGCATACGGTCAAAATTACACTTTTGTTTGGATTTTGTGATTCCAATAATCTTCAGCTTTATTTTTTCGAACGGTATCGATTCACTATCTAAATATTTGTACTTTCATCTTTCAATTTTAGAAAACTATGCTTCAGAATCTATCACTATTCATCATTTCATTTCTTGTTTTTCCATTCGTTTCTTCCGCAAATGATAACTGGATGAGGTATTCAGCGATTTCTCCAGACGGACAAACAATAGCTTTTGCCTACCAAGGAGATATTTTCACCGTTAGTGCAAAAGGTGGTGAAGCAAAACAGTTGACTTCACATGTCGCACACGATTTCATGCCTGTTTGGTCGAATGATTCTAAAAACATTGCTTTTGCCAGTAATCGTTTTGGCAATTTTGATGTGTTTCTTGTTGCGAAAGAAGGCGGTACACCATTGCGTTTGACTTATCATTCTTCCAATGATTACCCGAATGCATTTAAAGCTTCGAATACTGAAATAGTGTTTATTTCAGCGCGCTTGGATAAGGCATCCTCTGTACAATTCCCATACGGTGCTTTAGGTGAAGTTTATTCTATTCCAACTGCTGGCGGTCGCGAAAAAATGGAACACACCATTCCAGCTGAAAGTATCAACTTTAGCAAGGACGGGAATTTGATGATCTTTCAAGATATTAAAGGCTATGAGGACGAATGGAGAAAACACCAAGTTTCTTCTGTGGCAAGAGATATTATTTTGTACAATAATCAAAAAGGAACGTACACGCAATTAAGCGATTGGAATGGTGAAGACCGAAATCCGGTGCTAATTGACGATAAATCTTATTATTTTTTATCGGAAAAATCAGGAAGTTTTAACATCTGGAAAGGAAGTTTAGATGGATCTGCTTATGGGCAGCAAATGACTGATTTTAAAACGCATCCCATCCGTTTCTTATCTATAGCAACAAATGGAACCTTGTGTTTTGGTTACCATGGCGACATTTATACGCTTGAAAATGGAGTAAGCAAAAAGTTAGAAATTACCGTGTTTAAAGATAATTCCATCAATGACACTCAAATTTTACCAATCGGTGGAAATGCCTCAGAGTTTGCCGTTTCAGCTGATGGCAAAGAGCTTGTTTTTGTGCACCGTGGAAATGTGTTTGCAAGTTCTGTTGAATTTGGAACAACGAAACAAATAACATTTACTGCAGGACAAGAGCGCAACGTATCTTTTAGCCCAGATGGTAAAAAGATTCTTTATGCGAGTGAGCGCAACAATTCATGGAATATTTATGAAATGAAACGTACGAATGATACGGAGAAATTCTTCTATAATGCTACCTTATTGGCGGAAACGCCTTTAGTTGAAACAGATAAAGAAACATTTGATCCGAAATATTCACCAGATGGAGAAGAAGTTGCCTATTTGCAAAATCGCACAACGCTTTGTGTTTACAACCTGAAAACAAAACAAAGTCGCGAAGTATTGGCTGGATCTTATAATTATTCTTATTCTGATGGCGATCAGTATTATACTTGGTCGCCTGATTCAAAGCATTTATTGGTGCAGTTTTTTGAGTTCGAGCGCTGGAATACAGACATTGGAATTGTGAATGCTTCTGGAAAAGAAAAACCAATCAACTTAACACAAAGCGGTTATGGAAGTTCATGGGCTAAGTTTGCAATGGATGGTGAAATGGTTTATTATTCAACGGATAAATATGGATTGCGATCACATGGTAGTTGGGGTGCACAAGTGGATGTTGAAGCCATTTTCTTAACCAAACAAGCGTATTACAAATTTACCTTGAGTGAGGAAGAATACAAAGCATGGAAGGAAGCAGAAGACGAGGCTAAAAAAGAAGCGGATAAAAAGAAAGAAGACGACAAATCAAAAGATAAGGACAAAGACAAGAAGGACGAAAAACCAGTTATCAAACCAATAACTATTGATCTTGATGGTTTACAAGACAGAAAAGTGCGTTTAACAATTCACTCTTCGAATTTGTCAGATTACGTCCTTAACAACGAAGCGACTGAAATGTATTATCTATCGAATTTCGATAAGGGTTACGATTTATGGTCTAGCAAATTCAAAACAAGTGAAACAAAAATTATTTCAAAATTGGGAATGGGTGGTTCTTCATTGTCACTTGATAAGGAAGAAAAATTCTTGTTTTTCAATAACAATGGTGGAATAACAAAGTTTGAAATTGCGAATTCTACACCGAAACCAGTTGCGGTTAAAGGCGAAATGCAGCTAAACACTGCGGATGAAAGAGCGTATATGTTTGAACATGCTTGGAGACAAGTGCGTGAAAAATTCTATGTTGAAGATTTGCATGGTGTAGATTGGAACATGTACAAGAAAGAATATCAGCCAAAGTTAGCGACCATCAACAATGGTTATGATTTCAGTGAAATGTTATCGGAAATGTTAGGTGAATTGAATGCATCGCACACAGGTTCTGGTTACAGAGTAAGAAAATCTGATGGCGACGTAACAGGTGTTTTAGGTTGTTTTTACGATGAAAAATACACGGGTGACGGATTGAGAATCTTGGAAATAATGGATAAAAGTCCGCTATTGTTGCATTCAACGAAAATTAAAGCTGGTGTCATTATCGAGAAAGTAGATGGCGTAGCGATTTTAAAAAATCAGAACTATTACAGTTTTTTCAACAGAAAGACGGGTCAGAAAGTATTATTGTCCTTGTATGATCCAAAATCAAAAGAAAAGTGGGATGAAACAGTCGTGCCGATTTCATTTTGGGAAGAAAATCATTTAGCATACGAACGTTGGATTAAGCGTTGTGAACGAACAGTAGACAGTTTATCAAACGGTCGTTTGGGCTATGTGCACATTGAAGGAATGGATTCTGAAAGTTTTAGAAAACTTTTTGATAAAGCATTGGGTAAATACAACAAGAAAGAAGCTTTGATAGTCGATACGCGTTTTAACGGTGGCGGTTGGTTGCACGATGACTTGGCGACTTTCTTAAGTGGTAAAATGTATATGCAATTTGAACCACGTGGACAAAAGAACATGGGTGGAGAACCCATCTGGAAATGGCAAAAACCGTCATGTGTATTGATGAGCGAAGGAAATTATTCGGATGCGCATCTATTCCCCTACACATACAAAGCTTTAGGTATTGGTCCCTTAATTGGAATGCCTGTACCAGGAACTGGTACGGCTGTTTGGTGGGAAACTATGATTGACGGTTCGACTTATTTTGGAATTCCTCAGATTGGAATGAGAGGTGTTTCAGATAACTACCTAGTAGAAAATCACGAATTGCAGCCAGATATCAAGGTAAAAAATGACTATAAGCAATTTGAAACTGGGGTAGATCAACAATTGGTGCGCGCAGTGGAGGAAATGCTTAAGTAGGGACTGGGCATTAGGAATTAGAGACTAGAGCTAGAGGTTAGGAATTAGAGCTAGAGGTTAGGAATTAGAGCTAGAAACTGGAGACTAGAGCTAGATATGAGATTATAGAGCCGAGAGCTGAGACTTATTTGTATTAAACCAATTTATTCTTAGGATAAAGAACTTAAGTGTTCAAAAGATCAAGTCTAACATCTTACTTCTAGCTCTAACTTCTATCAGTCCTCCGCAGCGGACGGTCTATATTCTTACTTGTCCAGGACTTTCGGAATTCTGAAATAATCTGAATCTTTCTTTGGAGCATTTTTTAAACCTTCGTCTTGTGTGATAGTTACAGCAGGGATGTCTTCACGAAGATTGTTGTATTCATTTGTCATGTAAATCAAAGGTTCCACATTATCCGTGTTGACTTCGCTCAATTTTTCCATGAACGAAATAATTTTTTCCAAGTCAGCTGTGATGGCAACTTTTTGTTCCCCTTCAAACTCTAAGCGAGAAAGGTGTGCAATATGGTCAACAATTTCTTCCGTAATTTTCATGTGACAAAAATAAGTAGAATTTTAGTTGCTTTCTTCTTGATGTGATGAATTCTTTAAATGCGGATATTCAGCAAGAATTGGCTCATTGATAATTTGAAAACATGTATGACTCAATTCTTTAATTTCCATTCCCTCAACTTCTTCGCGACTCAAAAAGGGATGAATGTATAAATGTGAAACGCCGGGTCGAGCTGTGCCTTTAAAGTCTAAGGGGTCACAAAAGAGTTCAAAATTATTGGTAAAACTCATCGGTACAATTGGAATGTTAAGTGATTTAGCAAGGTGGAAGGCTCCTTGTTTGAAACGAATCATTTTTGGATTATCATCATCTGGAATCCCACCTTCTGGAAAAATAACAATCGACCAACCTTCGGCAACAGCCTTTTTTGCCATGACCAGTGACATGGCTGATTTTCGTCGATCTTTACGGTCAACCGGAATGTTTAATCCTTTGAAATAAGTTGAAATGATGGGATAACTAAGAATTTCACTTTTGCCTAAGAAGAGAAAGGGATGCTTTGGCATAACAGAATACATGAAGAAAATATCGAGGTAAGAAGTGTGGTTTGAAACGATAACGTAGGGTCCTTCAGGCAAGGGAGCATTGCTGATTTTTCGCACGACATAGAAGCAGAAAACACGCATCATCCAGCTCCAGAAAATGAATAGTTTGAAACTTTTTTTCTTCCATTTTTTCTTCGAAAGGACGACAAGAAAAAAAGGATAAAGCAGGATGGCAAAAATAGAAAACACGATTGCTACGTATATTTTCCACAAAAATGATCCGATAGCTATTCCAACTCGCATGCACCAAAGTTACAAAAATCGTTAAGTCTGTGGTGGGTTACACCTACTTTTCGTTCTAAAATAACTAAATTCGCCCTTTACGATAAATGAACTGATGGCACGAATACTAACAGGCGTACAAAGTACAGGAACACCTCATTTAGGAAATTTATTAGGAGCAATCATTCCAGCTGTAGACATGGCGAATGATCCCTCTAACGAATCCTTTTTGTTCATAGCAGACATGCATTCTTTAACTCAGATTAAAGATGGTGCTGTCTTAAGAGAAAACACCTATTCAACTGCTGCAACTTGGCTGGCTTTTGGTTTGGATCCCGAAAAAACGGTGTTTTACCGTCAAAGCGATGTCACAGAAGTAACTGAATTAATGTGGTATTTACTGTGTTTTTATCCATATCAACGCTTGACTTTGGCGCATAGTTTTAAAGATAAAGCAGATCGTTTGGAAGATGTGAATGGTGGATTATTTTCTTATCCGATTTTAATGGCGGCAGATATCTTGTTATATGATGCCGAATTTGTTCCTGTTGGAAAGGACCAAGAACAGCACATTGAAATGACAAGAGATGTGGCAAGTCGCTTTCATGCGGTGAATGGTGAAACATTCGTCCTTCCAGAAGCAAAAATTAACGAAGACACAAAATTGATCCCAGGCACTGACGGTGAAAAGATGAGTAAATCGCGCAATAATTTTATCGATATTTTCTTACCTGAGAAGCAATTGAGAAAGCAAGTGATGGCGATTGTTTCAGATAGCAAGGAGTTGGAAGACGTCAAAGATCCAGACACTTGCAACATTTTTGCAATCTATAAATTATTAGCAAATCCCGCAGAAATAGAGGAGATGCGTAAAAGTTATTTGGCAGGTGGTTATGGTTATGGTCATGCAAAACAAGCCTTGTTTGAATTAATATTAACCAAATTTGAAAATCAGCGTGCACGCTACAATTATTTAATGGAGAATAAATCTGAAATCGATCAGGCACTTTCGAAAGGATCGACTAAGGCGCGTAAAGTCGCAGTCGAAGTACTTGCAAGGGTTCGTAAAAAAGTCGGGTATTAACTATTACAAACATTTTGATATATTTACGTAACTAAAATTATAAAACCATGTCTTACCGCTTATTTCCCCTTGTTTTATTTTCCTTGTTAATCCTTTCGTCATGTGCCGGTGGAGAGGAAGCTATTCAAAAAGAAGCTATTGGTGGGAAGATGTATGGTGGTGAATTTAAATTCATGTCAACTGAAAAAGTAAGTAGTCTTTTCCCAGTTTCAAGAGTGGATATTTATTCTCAACGATTGAATTCTCAAATATTTGAGACACTTTTGAAGATTGATTTAACGACAATGGATGTCGTTCCTGCACTAGCTGAGTCTTATACAGTCAGTGATGATGCCAAAAAATTCACATTTAAGATTCGTAAAGGCGTTAAATTTCATGAGGATGATTGTTTTTCTGATGGAACAAGAGAGGTAAATGCTAAGGATGTAAAATATACCTTGGAAATGGCTTGTTCTGGTTTAAAAATGAACCAAATGAGCTATTTATTAGTGAATAGAATTGTCGGAGCGAGCGACTTTTACAATAAATCAAAAAAATCTATTCCTAAGACAGGTGTTTCAGGAATTACAGTTATTAATGACAATACACTTGAGATTAATTTAGTAGAGTCTTTCATTGGATTTGACAAGGTTATGACGCACACAAACTTGGGTATTTTTCCGAAGGAAGCATATGAAAAATATGGTAAAGAAATTTCAAATCATCCCGTTGGTACAGGCCCGTTCATGTTAGAAACTTTTGATGACAATGGTGTGACCTTGAAAAGAAATCCGAATTATTGGCGAAAGGATGAATTAGGTAATCAGTTGCCTTTCTTGAGCAAAGTTATCATGACGTATGTAAAGGACAAGAAGAGTGAATTATTGGCATTTAGAAAAAAAGAGGTAGATATAGTGTTGGAAATTCCTGTTGATGAAATTGAAAATGTATTTGGGACCTTAAAAGAAGCGCAAGCTGGAAAAAATATTACGCATAAAATTGAATCGGAATCAAGTATGAGTGTCAATTATATTGCTTTTGCCTGTGAAAGTGCTGAGTTCAAAGATTTCAGAGTTAGGAAGGCCTTCAATATTGCGATCAATCGAAATGAAATTGTTGACAAGTGGCTGTTAGGTGAAGGTTGGCCTTCTGAACATGGATTTGTTCCATCAATGGAAAACTTTCCAGCTGAGAAGGTGAAAGGACACGTTTATAATGAAGCTGCTGCAAAGGATTTGTTTGCTCAAGCTGGTTTTGCAAATGGAAAAGGTTTTCCTGCACTTGATTTCTATATTAATGCTTTAGAAGGTTCCTCAGCATACACAATGGCTTTAAGCATTGTCGATCAGGTAAAGAAAGTTTTAAATGTTGATTTGAAGATAAAGTTGTGTACAATTGAGGAGCGAAATGAGGCAATAGCAAATGGTACTGCTAAAATTTGGCGTTCAGGATGGGTTGCTGATTATCCAGATGCTGAGAGTTTCTTGAGTATTTTCTACAGCGGTAATATTTCAGATAACAATGGAGCCGTTAACACTTTCCGATTTAATAGCCCAGAATACGATGCGTTATTCGAACAAGCGTTAAGAGAATTGAACACAGAAAAACGAAATGAGCTATTGGTAAAATGTGACCAAATGATTGTTGATCAAGCTCCGGTTATGCCCGTTTTGACAGATGATTTTATTATCATGGTGAATGCGCGTGTGAGAGACTTTAAAACTAATTCGATGGAAAATCTCGATTTCTCTGAAATTTATATCAAGGAACTCAAGAACTAACCGCTAAAGATTCTGGATTTGGGATTCGTGGTGAGAATAATTTACCACTGAGTATCTGAGGGCACGGAGTTGTTTATTAACACATAGGTCAGATAGATAGTGCTATAAACGCTCGTTTCGAACAATGAACTTTGTAGTAATAATTAGCTATAAATTCATAATTCATAATTCATAATTCATAATTCATAATTCATAATTCATTCTCAATACAACACTTCTCTCAATATATCAAGCGATGAACTAGTGTCAAATTTTGGAATATGTAAAGCATAATAGTTGAGCAAGACTTCAAATGCTTCTTTTTTTAGTTGGGTATGCGATAGTTCACTTCTTCTACCCTCAAATACTTTGATGAGGTAATCAACGACTTCACCTTCAACGATAATTTCACCTATGGGTTTATACCCTGTAAATTCACCCTCATTTAAAATAAAGAATTTACCACCTTCTTCTGGAATGTTTGGAAACATACCTAAGTGATAGGAAAAGTCGCTCAGAAAGAAGATAGGATACAAAGCAAGCTCTTCTGTGGTATCAAGTTCAATGATTTTTTCTTTTAAAAATTGATACAAGGCTTCGTCATCTTGTTCTGTCTTTAAACATTGTCGCACTACATCCGCAATAAAAAAGGCTATGGCAGATCGGACTGGATGAAAAGGGATGTGTTGAATTGATTCACTAGCTGAAACGCCTGTTAATTTTCCTAGTTCACTATCTGGCCTGCGGTAATAGGTTAGTTCAAGTAAACTCAGCGGATAAATGGCTGTTCCTTTCTTTTTTCCTCCTTGAAAAATGAATTTTTGAATGCCATTTTGTTGCGTGTAAAAACTCAAAATCAAACTGGATTCTGAATACGTAAGTTTGTGAATTAAAATACCGTGATCAATCTGTTTCAAAGTGGATTAATTAACAACCAAAACCTTACCCACTTTTCTTCCTTTACCTTCCTTTGCTGCAGTCCAAATAAGATAAACCCCTGTTACAACAGGTTCGCCCGTAATTGTTTTGCCATTCCAAGTAGCTGTTCCACCATTAGAAGTTGTTTGATAAACTAAGTTTCCAGCAACATCAGTGATTTTAATATCAGAATCGTAGCGAATTCCTTGGATGGTGATTGGACCTTCAAATTCTGGTCGAGCTGGATTAGGAAATACAGTAACGTTTGAATACTCAGGATCTTCGTAAGTTGCATCCGTGCGGTATGAAATCAGTCCTTGGTCAGTAATAATGAATAGCTCACCAGTATTGTTATCCAATTGTAAATCAATAATATTATTCGAAATCAGCGGAGAATTGTCCATCGTGTGTTGTTCGATAATTTCAAGTCCATCAGGAGACAATAGGACAAGACCAGAATTGGCTGTTGCAATCCATTTTCTATTTCCGCCATCAACAACGATATCAGTTATGGATGTGTTTCCAAGCACATATTCGACATTCCCTTCGAATTCAACTTTGATTCGCTGAGCATTGTAATCTCCAGCCGATGCATCAAATGCTGATTCAGAATTATATAAAACGGCAAAACCATTATCTGTTCCAATCCAAATTTCATTGTCAAAATCTACGGCTAAAGCAGTAACCGTGTTGGAAGGTAATGCACCAGTTGATTCACCTGTGTTAAGGTTCTTAAACTTATCATCTGAAGCCGTTTCAATTGTTTCACTGTGGTTGTAGCCAAAAATTCCAGCTCCTTCAATTGCAAACCACTTGTGCCCATTATAATCAATCACCATTTTACGCGTAAACTTATTCTTAGCAGCTGTCCCACAATCAAAGGAATACCAGTTGCCTTCCTTAGATAATACATTAAGCGGTTTATCAGAATAAGCATTTAAAGCCCACAAATCTTCGTTTTCATCGTAATTAACACTTGAAACAAGCGACCAAACACCACCTAAAGCAGTAAATTTAAGTGTCGAATTTGTTGGAGTAAAGGTGTCTGTTACTTGTCCCGAAGGGCCCATAATTGAAACAGGAATTTCTGAAAAAGTACTCACAGCGATTTGCTCCTTGTTTTTTGGATTGATAGACACACTTACAAAATCCCAAACGTTTTGACCAGTCCAAAGATTCATATTATCACGATCACGCAACGTCCATTTTTCATCTTCAAAAATGTAAACACCGGAGCCGCTAAATGTAGGAGAAATAGAAGAAATTCCCCCTCCACTCACAACAAGTCGATTATCGATCCAGTCCATAGAATAAAATTCTTTCTTAGGTGGGCCATCAAAAGGAATGGTAATGGTTGAAAATTCATTTAAGTAGCGCGTGAGACCATTAGAATTATCGGCAATCCAAACAAATCCTTCGTATAAAACAGAATTATTAGCTGCAGGAAACCCACCAAAAGAATAGGAATTTGCGACAGTCGCTAAGCTGAAATCTGAATTGTAAACGAAAACGCCACCATCCATGTTAGCAGCTAGCTTATTGGTATGATTAGTTAAGCTCATGATTTCCATAGAAAATGGCTGCAGAGATACTAATTCAAGATCAGTTGAATTAATACGAAAAATTGAATCGGCACCAAATGATGGGTTTTTAAACAAGACGAACAATTCATCATTCACATTTTCAATGTCTTTATATTGATTAACGAGTTCAATTGGTAAACGCGAATCGGTAATCCATTGAGATGGATCAGTTAAAGCAAGATTGTTTAAATTTCCTCGATACAGGCGAGAAGAGCTCAAGGCATAAATCGAATCACCTCGAAAAGCCACATCCAATACAGCGTCATTTCCTCCTGTCGGATAATACGTGTCTTTTACTTCGTTTTTGATAGGGTCAATTTTAACCACAGCAAAACCTGTGGCTAAATAAATATAATTTCCGTAGCGGACAATTTTATTGATTTTCTTGGAACCTTGAATCTGTGCTAGTTTAATTGCGGGAATATTGATTACCTGACTGCCAGTTAATTTGTCGAAATTCCCATTATCGTAACCAATGTAGACACTAGAAGTAGTGTTGTCATAATAAGCGGAAGTAAGCGTAATGTCCGATAAACCGTTCACGGCTGTCCACAATCGTTTTTCGTTGTCTTCTAAGGAGTACTCAAGTAATCCATTTTCGAAAGCAGTGAATATAATGTTGTTACCGGCAGTAACATCAATTGCTTTTTTAGCTGGAACGTGCAAGCGCCATTGACCAGTTCCTACTTGATTAAAAGCAATAAATGAAAAGAGGATAAAAAGGAAAGTTAAGAAACGCATGAAAATTTTGTTTGAGCAAATAACGCCGAAGCCTCAAATTTATTTGATTCTAGTCGATTAATCAACTAAAATGAGATTCTATTTGCTTCTTTCTGCTTTCGGTGCTACATTTGTTTGCGAACTGAATTTTTGTATAGTTCGCAAAAGGCTCCGTAGCTTCCACCTGCACTGCGTTTCGGCGGACAGGCATTGTTACTAAAGCAAAAAGGCTCCGTAGCTCAGCTGTATAGAGCACTGGATTTCGGCTCCAGCGGTCGGGGGTTAGAATCCCTCCGGGGTCACAAAAACAAAAACGAGAATGAGTGCGAGAGCGTCATTCTCGTTTTTGTTTTACTTCATTTTCATTCTGATTACCTTCGGTGCAGCTACGCTGTCTCGCTCTTACTATCGGAATCTTTCCAATCCAAAAGCCCTTCCAAATCCCTATAAAAGTTTGATTTTTCGACCTCCGGGGTCACAAGTTAAGCTAAAAACCCCATTCCATATAGGTTTGGGGTTTTTTTTATGGTTGAACCCCAAGCGGATTAATCTTGTTTTTATTCTTCTAATTCCCTTTACTGGCTTAAGTTCTTTAGCTGTTCCAAAAGTTTGAACAATTCAGTTTTATAATATAAATAAATGTCCAGTTTATTATGTAAAAAACTGGACATTTTATCTATATTTGTATTTAATAAAATAGATTGAAAACAACTGATTACATAGCATATATAATTGATAGATTCCCAAAAGGGTTTGTTTTCACCTATGCTGACTTTAACAGTGAGGTGAGTCAGAAGCAAGCGCTAATAAAAGCCCTTAATCGAATGGTTATATCCGGGAAAATAGCCAAACTTTCAAAAGGTAAATACTACAAACCAGAAACTACACCCTTTGGAGATTTGCTTCCGAATCAAAAACAAGTTGTAAAAGATTTGTTGGAAGAGAAAGGGAAAATCAATGGATACCTTACAGGTTATAGCATTTACAATCAATTGGGATTAACAACACAAGTGAGTAACACCATACAGATTGGGAAAAATGAGATTCGGCCCAGTTTCAAAAGAGATCGCTATACTATTGATTTTATAAAACAGAAAAACAATATCACCAAAGACAATATTCCATTGTTGCAAATTTTGGATGCTATTCGCAATATTAAAAAGATACCAGATACAACTATAACAAATTCTTGTATTCGATTTATTGCCATTTTGAGACAATTGAAAGAAAAGGATCTTTTGTTAATCATGCGTTTGGCACATAAATATCCTCCTGCAACTCGAGCGCTGTTAGGTGCAATGTTAGATGAATTAAAATCAACGAAAACAGAAACGCTATTTAACACATTAAACCCTATTACAAAATATAAACTAGCAGGTGCTTTCTCCGTATTGTCCACTGCAG
>JBIIKG010000029.1:0-19971 GCA_044233275.1 Crocinitomicaceae bacterium
TATGGCTTAAGACTAAAATACTTCATGAGCTAAATCAGCATCCTTTTGCAAGTGAAGCCCTGCAATTAGTTCAAGAAGAAATCGAAACATATTCAAAGAGTCAAGATTTTCACTATTCTTCAGATATCACCACCTTATTAGTTCAAATTGACCAATTGAAATTTCAGCTAGATGAAATTCGCCAATTGGATAGTTACCGTATAACTGAAGCGCTCGAGCTCGAATATACTTATGAGAGTAACAGAATAGAAGGAAATACTTTGACTTTACAAGAAACAGATTTAGTTGTTAATGAAGGTTTAACCATTTCGGGTAAAAGTATGCGCGAGCATCTTGAAGCAGTAAACCATAATGAAGCAATTGAATATATCAAGGATTTGATGAAACGAAGAGTTTCCATTAACGAACGCGAGTTGTTGGTAATTCACAACTTAATCTTGCGTGGTATTATGCCCGATTACGCAGGGAAGTACCGTAACGTGCAAGTGATGATAAAGGGAAGTTCACATATGCCACCACAACCATTTTTGGTTCCGAAACAAATGGAAGAACTTTTTGAATGGTACAGAATGAATAAAGGTGTTTTGCATCCTGTTGTGTTAGCTGCAGAAATGCATGAAAGGCTTGTTACTATTCATCCTTTCATTGATGGAAACGGCAGAACCTCTCGTTTGTTAATGAACTTGATTTTATTGAGTTCAGGATACGTAATTGCAAATATCAAAGGTGATTATGCAAGTAGGAAGGGCTATTATAATGCACTCGAAAGTGTTCAAGTACTAAGAAGTAAAGAAGCTTTTGTTCATTTTGTCGCGAAAGTAGAAATAGAATGCCTTCAAAGGTATCTTTTCATTTTAACTCAATAAGAGTCGAATTATTTTGGTATCCTTCCATACATTTATTTGAATTTTAACAGAATGTATGAAAACGTTTGATAAAAAAAATAGCGCATACATTCTGTTTACAATCAATCAAAACAGGTTCTTTTGTTGACTGTGTGCATTCGTTTTTACTATATTTGTGAAGGATAAGGATATACTGAGAATGGAAGATACAGCTGCAAAAACAACAAAAAAAGTGAATAAATTATCGAAAGAAAACATCGTGAAGGCATTCACATTAATGTGCACTGCAAAAACATTAGCAGAAAAATACGAAGCAAATAAAGAAGTGACAGCAAAATATGTACATGCTACTTCTCGAGGACATGAAGCAATTCAAATTGCGGTTGGAATGCAATTAAAACCGCAGGATTGGGTGGCACCATATTATCGTGATGACAGTATTTTGCTTAGTATCGGAATGAAACCTTCTGAATTAATGTTACAAGTTTTTGCCAAAAAAGATGACCCTTTTTCAGGAGGAAGAACTTACTATTCTCACCCCTCTTTGAAGAGAGATGATATGCCTAAAATTCCGCATCAATCATCGGCAACAGGTATGCAAGCTATCCCAACAACAGGTGTTGCTATGGGAATTCAGTACAAAGAGAAACAAGGATTATCAGAAGACTATCAAGGAGAGAACCCAGTTGTTGTGTGTTCGTTAGGGGATGCATCTTGCACAGAAGGAGAAGTTTCTGAAGCGCTACAAATGGCTGCATTAAAGCAATATCCTATTGTATATTTAGTTCAAGATAATGGTTGGGATATTTCAGCTAATGCTGCTGAAACGAGATCTCAAGATATAACATATTATGCTCAAGGTTTTAAAGGAATTGAAGTTAGAACAATTGATGGGAGTGATTTTCAATTATCGTATGAAACGGTTCAAGAAGTATTCGATATTGTAAGAAAAGAACGTCGTCCGTTCATTATACATGCAAAAGTTCCACTATTAGGTCATCATACTTCGGGCGTTCGTAAAGAATGGTATCGTGATGATTTAGAAGAGGCGGCTTCACGTGATCCATATCCGAAATTGAAGGATCTGTTGCGTGAAAATGGGTTCGGAGAAGCTGATATTATTAATATTGAAGCAGATACGCGCAAATTAGTTGATTCCGAATATGAAATAGCGTTTAATGCAGAGGATCCAGATCCAACATCCGTTACCGATTTTATTTTTGCCCCAACTCCAATAACCGAAGAAAAAGGAGAACGTGAACCTGAGGGAAAGAAAAAGACTGTAATGGTTGATTCTGCGCTTTTTGCAGTTAGAGAGTTGATGGCAAAACATCCAGAAGCCTTGCTTTATGGACAAGATGTTGGCGGCCGATTAGGAGGTGTTTTTAGAGAGGCAGCAACTTTAGCACAGACTTTCGGTGATGATCGCGTTTTTAATACACCAATTCAAGAAGCATTTATTATTGGTTCAACGGTCGGTATGTCGGCGGTTGGATTAAAGCCATTTGTTGAAGTACAATTTGCTGACTATATCTGGCCGGGATTAAATCAGTTATTTACAGAAGTTTCTCGCTCATATTATTTGTCAAATGGCAAATGGCCAGTTAGTTGTGTGATACGAGTTCCAATTGGAGCTTATGGTTCTGGTGGACCTTATCACTCTTCAAGTGTAGAATCTGTATTGACAAATATTCGTGGAATTAAAATCGCTTATCCTTCTAATGGTGCGGATTTGAAAGGTTTAATGAAAGCCGCGTTTTATGATCCAAATCCAGTAGTTATGTTGGAGCATAAAGGTCTTTATTGGTCCAAAATTCCTGGAACGGAAGGAGCTATGTCAATAGAACCAGACGAAGATTATATCATTCCTTTTGGAAAGGCTAGAGTCGTTCAAGAAGCTTCTGAGGAGTCCATTACAAAAGGAGATTCATGTGTGATTATAACCTACGGCCGAGGTGTTTATTGGGCGTTGGAAGCATCAAAAGAGTTTGATGGTAGGGTGGAAATCGTTGATTTACGCACCTTGAATCCACTCGATCATGATAAGATAAATGAAGTAGCAAGAAAACATGGAAAAGTAATGCTTGTTACCGAAGAGTCGGTCGAGGCATCGTTTACCCTTGGTTTGGCAGGTAGAATTCAACGAGATAACTTTAAGTTTTTAGATGCGCCTATTTCAATAATTGGTTCTATAGATACACCAGCTATCCCATTGAATTCAATTTTAGAAGCTGAGTTGTTAACGAATGCTACAAAAGTTAAGAATGGATTGTCTGATTTGCTATCTTTTTAATCAACAGTCCAGTGAAACAAAGGTTGGATTAAACGCATTTTTTTCCATTCTTTTTGAGTACAATGAATGATTTCTCGCTCATATTTTCCCTGATGTGTTAATTTCATCTTTTTGGATAGTTGATTATATTCAATTGAATATATCTTTTTGTTTTGCTCGTCATCAAAAAGTGTGAGCGTTTTTCTAATGGGGTCAATGTCCATCTTAAAATCCACCATCTCTTCATTTTTAAATTGAAAGATGAGGTAGGAATCGCGGTGAAAAAAAAGATTTTTAAGAACGTTTTTATCACTTATTAAGGTGTCTTTCCCTTGAATGAATTGCTCTACTTCATATGCGCCGTGAAACAACGATCGGTCAAATTTATCATCATTAAAATTCTGATTTTTCACGTAAACGAACATGCTTTCAATCAGAATAATGGAAACAACTACAAGATTACTCCAATGGAACGTCTTTGTTGATTTGGTTGACGCATCGATAGAACTTTGTGTTAGTACTATCTTTTGATTACTTAGAAAACGCCATAAGTTGACGCCAAAAGGTCCGGTTAGATAGAATGCAATAAAGAGTAGAAAACCGGAAAATAGTTTAACAGAGATGTCAAAACTGAAATTAATTGCAACTACATTAAGCAAAACACCAAGTGCAAGCAATAATCCCAATTTTCTTGTTTTACCGAAGAAGAGAAATATTCCAGGAATAATTTCAGATATCCCCATGAAAATGTTGTAAGAATAAGAGCTGCCCATGGAGGACCAAAAAAGAATGTCTTTATCTAAATCTCCAACTCTAGAATATAAAATATTCGGCTCTGGAAGATAGAATTGACATTTAAAAAGTTTGTCAAGGCCGTATTTTAATAGAACCCATCCTAAATAGTATGTGGCCATTAAACGAATCACATTTTCTATTTTGTGCCATTGAAGTTTGTTTAGTCTTTTCAAATTAGACACTAAAGCAAGTATCAAACTAGTTAAAAACAGCAAAACAACAAGAATGACAAGTCTTTTTGAGTCTGATGAAAAGTCATTTAATCGCCATTCAATACCTATTAAATTTGCAAAATAATTAACCAAACCGCCAAAGATGTTTTCTGAAAGAAATTGCTGAATGGAATAAAATTGAAAACTAAATGGAATGAATATCATTCCACTTAGTATAAAAAATGCAAACCAACGATTGATAAGTGAGCGCGTAATTTCCATCAATGAGGATTAAAAAGGACTTCTAAAAATCATTGATAATAGCGATAGAATAAACAAGGAGAAGATTGAATCCTTTTTTCTTCTAGGTACTTCTTCGACCTCTTCTTGCTGAATTTTAGTTTTAATTTCTTTTGCCTTTATTTTAGAATTTGGTTCTGTTTTGGGGGTTGGATAATTTCCATCAAATCCAACAAAGACAACTGTTTCAATTGGATTAGCAAAAAAGTAATCTTCTTTCAACGTTTTGCGAATTTCATCAATACTTTTACTTGAATTGAAAAGTTCATGCTCATAAACAGTATCTTTTCCGGCACTCCACAAATTCGATCTTGACTTATCTCTTCCATTAAAATCTTCCGAATGACAATGTTCGCTGGTTACCATTATAGCAACTTTGTCGGAGATGAGAATAACACTATCGAGCTTGGAATTGCGCACAAAGCGCTCTGGGGCCATTCCAAAATTTGATACTCCAATTGGATTTGAAAAGAGTGCTTTAGTTTTTCCACTATGACTCTTATGAGCAATAAGTTTTGTTTGTGCTGAAGTTGACAAACTCGAGAATAAGGTAAAAATGATAAATAGTTGTTTCATAATTTGTAGTTTGAAACCCTATTACATTGATATAAAATAAACGTTCAAAAAAGGATAACTTTTGAGCTATTCTTTTGAACTTAACTTAAATATTTACGTTTTTTCTTTTGTTTAAATAAAAAATAGTTTTCAAATAAAATCTGGTTCAATGTGGACTAATATATCAGATAAATCAGGCAGGTCTAGGAGAAGCTGACTTTTAACCGAATGTGCGATTTCATGGCCTTCAACAACAGAAAGTTTTCCATTAACGATTACATGTAAATCTACGATATATACCATCCCCATTTTTCGTACAAAACATTTTTCTGTATCAATTACACCCTGAACGGAAGCGGCACTTTTTCGAATGTCGGCGATAAGATCATCATGTAAATGTTCATCCATTATTTCACCTAGCGCTGGTCTGAAAATTAAAAAAGCGTTGTAAACAATAAATAATGAAGCTAACAGTGCTGCCCAATCATCAGCTGTTTCAAAACCTTTACCAAAATATAAGGCAATCGAGATTCCTATAAAAGCCATTAGTGATGTAACAGCATCACTTCTATGATGCCAGGCATCAGCTTTCAATGAGCTTGAATTGGTCTCTTTGCTTTTTTTAAGAACATATCGATAAGAAATTTCTTTGAAGAGAATGATTGCTCCCAAAACATAAAGGGTAAACGGATGAGGAGTAGAATGCGGTTTTTGTATGTTGTGAATGCTTTCGATAAATATGATTGTGGCTGAAATTAATAGAAATCCAACAACAGCGAAAGTAATTAAAGGCTCAGCTTTACCATGACCATAGGGATGATTTTCATCTGCAGGTTTAGTTGAATATTTTAATCCAAATAAAACAAGAAATGAACTAAAAATGTCTGTCGTAGATTCAATCGCATCGGCTATAAGAGCATAAGAATTGCCCAGCACTCCAGCTATTCCTTTTACCAATGCGAGAAAAGTATTACTAAAAATACTTATGTAAATGGTCTTAATTGCTTGTTGACTTTTGATTTTGACATGTTCCATTAGCCTAAATCTACTATTTCTTTTGTTAAGTATTTTTTGAATTTGGTATTTATATTCATTCTATTCAAACTGCAATGGTAATTAACAAATTTGGGAGGATAAGTAGCTTCAACTTGCTTTATTTTAGGCTGATTTCGGCGTAACTTTACAAAAAACAATAGCATGAAATTAAAGAATCCACAAACGCTTAAAGAAATAGCAGCATTAATTGATTGTTCTTTCGTGGGTGATGAAAACCATCTGGTTTCCGGTATCAATGAAATTCATATGGTTGAATCTGGTGATCTGGTATTTGTGGATCATCCAAAGTATTACCAAAAAGCACTAAACTGCGCTGCAACAACGATATTGATTGATCAAGAAGTTGAATGTCCTGCTGGTAAAGCATTGATCATTTCAAAAACGCCTTTTGATGATTACAATCGCTTGACACGTCATTTTTCACCTTTTAAATCTCAAACAACTCCAATTGGTGAGGAATGTCAAATTGATTCAAGTGCATTGATTTATCCTAATGTGTTCATTGGTCACCGTGTGAAAATTGGTAAAAATGTCACATTGCATCCAGGAGTTTGTATCATGGATGATTCGATTTTGGAAGACAATGTAATCATTGGCCCAAATACGGTCATTGGACATTATGCGTTTTATTATAAAAAGAAGGTAACGGGTTACGATCGAATGCATTCATGCGGTGGAGTTCATATCCACAAGAATGTTGAAATAGGGGCTTTGTGTACAATTGATTCTGGTGTTTCTGGTATGACAACAATAGGTGAAGGAACCAAAATTGATAATCAAGTTCACATTGGTCATGACACGGTGGTTGGTAAACATTGCTTGATGGCGGCGAATGTAGGAATAGCTGGTTGTGTCCGTATTGAGGACAAAGTGACCTTATGGGGACAAGTTGGTTGTGCAAGTGATGTTACGCTTGGTGAGGGAGCAATTATTTTAGCTCAATCGGGTATTTCTAAAGATTTGGAAGGGGGGAAAACCTATTTTGGTAGTCCATGTGCTGAAGTAAAATCTAAATTTAGAGAAATGGCAGCACTAAGAAGATTGCCAGATATTCTTGATAAATTATAGAATGACAGATAAACTGGTTAAAGAATTAGAAAATCAATTAAAGCTCAAAGACTTCAAGCTTAATTCTTTGCTAGAAATAACTAATGCCATAAATTTAAATCAAGGCGTTGATCAACTCATGCGTATTTACGAATTCATTCTTAAAGAACAATTGGGTTTTGGGCGTTTTGTACTCTTCAACTTACAAGAAGATTGGAATTGTCTCTCCAAGGTTGGAATCAAAGGCAAATTGAAAGAAATCGATATAAAGAATGACTTAGGCCGATTTAAAGAAATAACAGTCATTGAATCGTCTCATTCGAGTTTACTCAGCGAATTTGATATCATTGTCCCCATCTTTCATAAAGAAACACCCTTAGCTTATTTGTTGATTGCCGGTATTCAAAAAGAGGGTAATAAAATTACTGATAGTTTGTCCTTCATGAGTTTTGTTCAAACCTTAACCAATATTATTGTTGTAGCGATTGAAAACAAACGAATGACGCGTCAAAGCTTAATTCAAGAGCGAATCAAAAAGGAATTAGAGGTCGCATCAGAAATGCAGAAATTACTTTTTCCTGCTGATCTACCATCCAATCGACGAATGGATATTTCGGCAAAATATACACCTCGACATGAAGTAGGAGGTGACTACTATGACTTTATTCCATTAGGTGACGAAGAATATATCATTTGCATTGCCGATGTGTCTGGGAAAGGAATAAGTGCAGCAATGTTGATGGCAAATTTTCAAGCAACCATTCGAACGCTTTTCAATTATCAACGTTTTGATATGGAGTTTTTAATGGAAGAGTTGAATAAAAAGGTCATGAGAAGCGCCAAAGGTGAAAAATTTATTACTTTTTTCATTGCGCACTACAATGCCCACACTCGGGAATTAAAATATGTTAATGCTGGACATAATCATCCTATTTTAACAAATGGACGCAAAGTTGAAATGCTTGACAAAGGCTGTATTGGCCTAGGTATGATGGACGAACTACCATTTATAAATGTTGGAAGATTGACGCTTAAACCTAATACAACTATGGTTTTGTTCACAGATGGTGTTGTAGAATTGGAAAACGAATTAGGTGAATTCTTTAATATAGATCGTTTGATTAAAATGGTGCACAGCTACTATCCACTAAAAATGGAGGACATGAATAATCTTATTTTTTCCAAACTGGATGAGTGGAAAGGCAATCTTCCATTAGTGGATGATACAGCGATTTTTAGTTGTCGCTTTTTCTAGTAGATTTTAACGCATCAAGTACATTTTACCGAATCCTTTTTTGATATATTCATCGGCGCCTGATTCAAGGTGTTTGATATCCTCTCCATTTATTTTAGCTTTAACACGATACAGATAAACACCATTTGCTAAAGGATCACCAAACTCGTCTTTACCATCCCAAGCATAATCGGTGATGTTTCGACCAATTTGAATTAAACCAAGTTGATCTTCTGTAATTTCTCGCACCACACGACCTGTAACAGTCATGATTTGAATTAAAATCTCATCTGGAGCTTCATTCCCCGTAAGTGTAAAAACAAAACGTGTACTTGTACTAAATGGATTTGGGTAATTCATCAAGTTTGTTATCATCGATTCATGAATGACTTCAAAGTCTATTTTATATTCTAAATCACCGGAAAGATTACCACTTTTATCTGACCCTTGCACCATCAATGTGTATTTACCATTCTTTTCAAAATAACTTGGATAAATAATTTTGAATCGTTTATGCTGAGCTTCAGCAGGAATCCATTGCATAACGGTATTCCCAGATGCATCTACGAAAGGAATACGTGTTAAAACGCCATCAGGATCGGTAATGTAAATTCCAAATAATGAAGTATCTGCATCACTATTCATTATCAGGAAATCATTCTCATCTTTTAGGGTAATTAAGATTTCACTTTCTGGGTCTATAATATCATTGTTTAGAATATGGCGTCCATTAAAGGTAACATCAAGTAACGGGTTCTGATTATCTTCTGCAACAAAGAAAGGAATCTGCAAGAGATTATTAAAATGCGCTTGTTCCGGTTGATCAGTTATAAATGCGCTTCCAATCTCATACGGATTTACTTCCATCCATAATGTGTTGATGCCACTCAATCCAACTGTTGAAAATGTAATAGTATCTCTTAAAACATCCCCAACAAGCAAAGAATCTTGACGATTATATGGAATAGGATGAATTACCTGATTTTGATCTGTTACCCAATAATTAACTAACAAGGAATCCATCGGTAAAGTAAAAATATTTCGAACATCCACTGCAAATTGAATCATTTGACCCTCAACAATTGTATCGTTAGTTGGCAATAATGTATAAGCTGTTGAACCGTCAATTGCGGCTTCAGGTAATGGTTGATATAAGACGTGCCAGTAATCAACCTGCGCAGGAGTGAAAGTTGTTGAATCAATATAGAACGCTTTAAGTTTGATGTATGGCAATTGATTAGCATCAACGAGAGCGCCTAAGTCAATAATCGAGTCATTTGAAGAAAAAGGTACTTCTATGGTCAACTGTAATGCACCACTTATATCGTAGCCAGAAATAATTAGTGTAGTTGAATCTTGTGAGCTAACTTCTTGAGCATCTTGTTTCCAGAAAACAGATTCCCAATCAGCTGCTGGACCAATCAATGTCGATGTCTCTTGGCCAATATAATCTGAACCAATTAATGTAGCTGAAAGAAAAACATCTTCACCAGGATTTTGACCTACTTTTTCAACAACAGAAGACGGGTCTCCTTTTTTGCAAAAGAAAGCAAACGGATAATTCGGTCTACCGGCATAAATACTATCTGAGCCTAAAGCTGCAAACGTTGCATACATGCCTGGATCTATTGCATCCCAACTGCTGTAGTATGCTGCGCCGGGAGTATAGACTAGTAAATAATGTCCATCTGGGACTTCATTGAGTACCATATTTTGAAAATTGGCCAATTGTGCAGCACTGTTTTGTCGGAAGATAAAATAGCCTTCAGGACGCGGTCTGCAAGAACCATTATCATTATCGTTTCCAAAATTATTAGTTGGATTTTGGCTACCATAACGAGTCTTCCATGATTCAAATGTGTAAGGGTCAATAACTGCTACATGCAATGCCGGATTACTTGTGCAGATTCCATATTCGATTTGCTGACCATCCAAATAATGTGCATTGTAATATATATCTGGAATTGCACCTGAACTTCTTACATCGCAGGTTAACAAGTGCGTATTTGGTAGGAAATGTCTCTCACGGTTTGGACGATCATAATCGATGTCATTAAAACCATTTTTCTTAAATTGGAAAAAGTGATCTTGACCCCAACCTTCTTTTCCAATAATATGCTGAAATGAACTTTCTCTCCAAAAAGGTGTTGGTTCATCAATTGCTACTCTCCAAAAATAAACAAGACTATCTTCGCAGATTAAAGGTGATGATGAATTACTTGAAGATGAAATCCATTGAGATGGCAAAACTTCTTTCACACCACCTAATCCACTGACTAATGCATATTTTTTAAATGGACTGTCAAATAAATCAGTAGTATCTATTTCAAAACGATAGGTATTAAAATCGGCTATTGGATTAATAGTTGAAGCCTTAAGTACAACGCTGTCAATTGGCACAACAGCAAAATCATAAGGCAAAACTGGTTCAATTCCAGCAATATTTATGAAAAGCGTTTGAGTAAGTTGATTGTTATTGAGTTCGTCATATTGCTCGTCAACAAAATTGGGTAAATCAGTTTTGATTGAAAAACTATTAATACCAACACCAATGTTTGCTTGAAGTGGCATTTTGAATACATGTTCCTTTTGGTAATGTAATCCGGGAATAAAGAACTGATAAATCGAATCGACACTTGACAAAGGAAAATTTCTGCGAATTTCTAAAGAAAAAGTATCAAGGATAGATTTACCTAAATTCTTTAAATTGATACGCATTTCGATGGAATCTGTTGTTAGGTCAATGATGTCAGGTGAAAAAGTGACATTTTGCTGCGTTAATTCAATTTCTGGCTTTTCATGCCAATTTAATCGCAGCATAGGATCTCCGTTCAACGTCATTTGACTGGAAGTACTTTCTCTTAGTAAATTGTCACCATTACTTTCAATTGTTGAAATAGTGGCCTTCATTTGCTGGCCCAAAGTTGCTCCATAATTCACCAGTGAGAATTGGCGGTATAGCTCGCTAGAATACTGATAAAGTGTATTTGCAAAACCCAAATTGACTGTACCTATGTATGCGATTGCACCGTATTCCGGAAGATTTACAAATTCCTCAGACTTAGATCGGCTGTTTTGAAAAATATTACCATTGTAGCATGAATTAGTTATCATGATAGGGTATTTTCCATAGTTGTTCCAATTTTCAGGATTGTCTAAGTTGATTTCAAATCCGGACGTTGATGCTGATGCATGGCCAAAATAATTTACTATTGAAACACCATTTGAAATGCGATCCATTACATCTTGTAATTCTGTAGGGTTTAAAGGATTACTCGTGTTTTTAGCAATGGTTTTTACATTTCCACCAAAATATTGATTTTCGATTGTGTTTTGAAACACATTCATGTAATTCTGAAATTGAAACTGCTGTGTTTGGTCTGTTCCTCCAACGAAATGGATAACTTGTTTTTGCCAATCCTTCGTAGCTGCGCTGTAAGCAGAAGTTTGGACTTGTTGTGCATCATAAAGTTTTACTTTTTCAAGATAATCCTTTAATTCTTGGTTACTAATAGCAGCAATTCTGCCAGTAGGAATTAAGGGTGACCAGTCACTTGTGCCCGGCAATCTTGATGTGATAAACGCATCACTGGAGGGTTGACCGAAAGACGGTATCAAGTTATTTGCATGATTTACAGAATTCGTTCTTGATCCTGGCCCTGTGGAAGTAATTCCACCCACATTCGCTTCACGAATACCTTTCCCTACTAAGAAAAGTCCTTCAGGTTTTTCAGTTGCAAGATCATTTATGAAATGAGCAAATCGTCTAATTCCATTAATATGTTTATTAATCCCCCCACCAAATTGCAAGTACAATTCGTTCACATTGGCATCTACAACATTATGCGCTCCTCCAACCGAACTCATTCGATAGGTGACATATTCAACTGCAGCTGATTGCAATAAACTTGGATACACCATTAACAAGGCTTTTTCGACATTGATAGCTGAAAAATCCTTAAAAAAACCTGTTTGATTTACAGGTATTAATGTGGTAATATTCAGAAAAGTTGAACCATCTTGAAAAATGACTTTTTGCTCAGATGTTGTTCCATCATTTGGAATTAGCATGGAATATAAGCCTGTATTTTCGACGAGCGGTACTTTTCTTGGAATTGTACCATTCACAAAAACGTATGGATCTGAATAGACAAGATTGCTTAAATCAAGGCGTATCTTTGATTGAAAATTGTTGTTTTTAACACTGAAAGTCAGGTTGTTAGAATTTCCTAAGTTAGGAATTCTTGGGTAACGAATCGACCAATAATTAAGTGATTGAAAATCAGTCGCAGCACCTTGATCACCTAAAATCCTCCATTTTAAAGGCGTGTTAACAGCGTTTAAGACACTACTTGGAAAATTCTTAGCAATATTAATGGCTTTATATCCTGTGAATATGGTGTCCTCAATTATAAAATCAGAAGAACCTACTGTAAATTGCAAATGGTGATTGCCTAAACCTGAAAATGCAGCATTAGAATTTGAAACAGATACAGCTTCAAAAAAACTTGGTGGCGCTCCTGCGTTTGTGTATGCAAATGGTGTAGCAGCAGAAATATTCAGTGTGTATCCGTTTACACCATTGATTGGAACATTTCCCCAACCTTCGCCAGGCATATAGAATGAACTAGAGGCATCTGATGTTTTCTCACCTTCATTATAGGCCGAATTGTAAAAGGCTGCAGTTTCAAAAATAATATAATCTGATGGAGTGTATGAAGGAAAATCAGTATCGGACTCAATAAGATAACGAGCGTTATTTGTCTGATTATTCCAAGTTAAAAAATATTGAATCGTATCATTATAAAGACTGTATTTCGGGTTTCCCTGCCATGACGGATCTTCATAAAGAGTCGTATCTAGCCAACCATCGTTTCTTTCACCGTAAAATGCAATAAAATCACCTGGCCCGAAGGTCCCATCTGTTCCTAAATCTATAAATAAGGGAACTTCTTTTTCTCTTCCAAAAATTTGAATATTCTCGTGAGTATAAGAAGAAAATGTTATTCCAGCGCTTAAGAGAGTATTGTATTCAATCTTGTGAATACTTGAGTTGGCTATTTTAAAAGAGTAATACTGTTGATTGTAGTTAATCCATTCATTCCCATATACTTGCGTTCTTCCTGCAATTTGAAATGCGAAAATAAAGGTAAGTAATAAAATAAAACGTAACTTTTGAACCATAGTTATTTCATGTTTTTGGGACGATCAAGTAATAGCCGTACAGAAATTACATGTGAATATAATGCAATTGAAGCATCTCCGATATCTGTAAAGGCATAATCAATATGAAAATTTTTAATATTTAAGCCTAATCCTATATTCGGTTGTACGTTTAAACTCTTAGAATCATCAAAATTTGTTACATATTGCATGTTGGACAATCCGGCTCTTATAGCTACGATTTTTTTAAATCCTACTTCAACACCTAAATGTGGATCGATCGAAATTAGTCCAGTTCTAATAAGGGTATTTCTTCTTCCATCTGTTGTTATATCAACATCTAGTTCTGGTGCGGTGTAGAATCCTTTTTTTCCAAGATCAAATTTTCTGTATCCAGCTAAAATAAT
Source organism: Crocinitomicaceae bacterium (assembly GCA_044233275.1). Classification (GTDB taxonomy): domain Bacteria; phylum Bacteroidota; class Bacteroidia; order Flavobacteriales_D; family Crocinitomicaceae; genus M0103. The sequence goes on from JBIIKG010000029.1 coordinate 13,827, forward strand.
TCTAGGCAAAGTTAATTCAAGACCATTTCTAGGTAGTTCATTTCCTGTTGCAATAAATGTTTCTTGCATTTGCTCATCCAACGCAAACATCCAAGCATTAAAGGTTGATGTAACATCTCGAACAACTAATCCAAATTTCCATTTTTTTACATGATATTGCGCTCCAGCATCAATTCCGAATCCCCATGAACGTGCAAAATCACCAACTCTTCTGTGGATAATTTTAAAATTTCCGCCTACACTTAAACCTTCAATTTTTAATTTCCGTGCGTATGAAAATAAGAAGGCATAATCTGCCGCTGTAAAAGTGGTTATATTATCGTAATTAATATTTCCTTCGTTATCAATTAATTGCGTTGTGTTAGGAATGTCATCCACTGCAAAACGGATTGCTGAAAATCCAATTGTACTTTTATCGTCAATGGAATGTGAAAGACCTAAGTAATCAAATTTTGAAATTCCAGCGAAATATTCAGAATGCATTAATCCAACCTCCAACCACTTATTAGTTTGCGTAAGACCAGCGGGATTCCAATAACCAGAATTCACATTTCCAGTTTGGGCAACAACAGCATTCCCTAGGCCTAATGCATCTGCACCAATACCAATAGAAAGAAACTCATTCGAATATTTTGGCGCCAAATTCTGGGCGCGAAGTGAATTAAAACAAAGAATAATTGAAGCAAAGTAGCAAATATTGAAAATTTTCATTGTCATTGTAGTTCTAATTTTACTCCTCTTTAACAACATATTCTTTAAAAAATTGTGTTATTTGTAAACTCAATTCAATTTTAATAGACGTAAAGTTAATTCAATTGGTTGTAAATTCAAATCTTAAACAAATTTTAGCAAACGATGTTCAGTATTCCAAATCTTTTTACAGCGGCAAATTTGTTGTGTGGAGTTTTTGCAATCATTTTAGCATTAGCTGGAAGAATTGATTTAGCCCCGTTTGCAATTTTTGCGGGATTACTATTTGATTTTTTTGATGGATTTTTAGCTCGAAAACTGAAAATTTCTGGTGAAATGGGAAAACAATTGGACTCACTAGCCGACATGATTACCTTCGGTGTCGCTCCCGGAGTTATAATGATGGTTGTGTTGGTTATATCAATTTATATGGATGAGTCTGTTCAAGCAGCATCATTTCAAGAACACGCTCATTTTGAATTAAACACATGGTTTAATGCGTTGTTTTATGGTGTGCCTAATCATATGGATGCATCGATCAAATATTTACCATTTTTGGCTTTATTTATTCCTTTTATGTCAATGTTTAGATTGGCAAAATTTAACTTAGACACGCGTCAATCAGATTCGTTTATTGGTGTTCCAACTCCTTTGAATACTTTGTTTTTTATGTTTTTCCCGCTCGTTTTACATGTAGACTTTGACACTTGGAAAAACGGAGAATCATTTCATTTGATTATTTTTAATTCGTATTTTTTGGTTGGGTTAATAATTATAATGTCTTTGCTTTTAGTTGCTGAATTACCACTCCTTGCCCTAAAAATCAAAACATTTGCTTGGAATCAAAATCAGTTCCGTTACATTTTTATTTTTTTATGTGCTGTTTTTATTCCAATTTTCCTTGTTTGGTCAATTCCTTTAATTGTATTTTTGTACCTAATTATTTCTCTTATCGAGAATTCGTTTAAAAAAAAGAAACAACATGAAGTTTAAAGCCGAAATCGATGTAATGCCATTAGATGCATTGTTAGATCCTCAAGGAAAAGCAGTAACAAACAGTATGTCAAATATTGGTTTGCCAGAAATTGAAGGAGTTCGTATTGGACGACATGTGCGCCTTTTTATAACAGCAAGTTCTAAAGAAGTTGCAGAACAAAAAGTAGAAGAAGCATGTAAGAAAATGTTAGCAAATCAAATCATGGAAAGCTATACATTTTCTGTTGTTGAAGCTTAAATATTGGCAATGACAGGAAAAAACATAATTGGTTTCAACCTGTCTTCCAATAGCGAACGTACTTTTCAAACGTTCAATCCTGTATCCGGAAATTCAAATGCTACTGTCTTTTTTGAAGCTACCTTCGAAGAAGTGAATGAGGCTGTTTCTTTGGCTCAAAATGCATTCGTTCAATTAAAAAGTAGATCAATTGAACAAAGGGCAAGTTTTCTCATTGAGATAGCCCAAGAAATCAACGCTTTAGGGGATGAATTAATACAGATGTATTGTTTAGAATCTGGCTTATCCGAACAACGAGCAATTACAGAAAGGTCCAGGACAATTTTTCAATTGAATTCATTCGCTAAAGAAATCATTAATGGTGATTGGATAAAAGCTTCGATTGATGAAGCTGATTCAACTTCTTTTCCAATAAAACCGGATTTGCGTAAAATGATGATTGGTCTTGGACCCGTTGTTGTGTTTGGTGCAAGTAACTTTCCATTGGCTTATTCAACCGCAGGAGGAGATACAGCTTCAGCTCTTGCTGCTGGATGCCCAGTTATTGTAAAGTCACACCCTATGCATGCCGGCACAGGAGAATTAGTCGCTCAAGCAATAACACGTTCAGCCAAAAAAACGGAAATGCCTGATGGTATTTTTTCAAACTTGAATGCTCAAGGCTTTGAAATAGGACGGTATTTAGTGCAACACGCAGGTGTAAGAGCAGTTGGTTTTACAGGAAGTTTGAAGGGTGGCAGAGCTTTGTTTGATTTGGCCAATCAACGAGAATTTCCCATTCCAGTTTTCGCTGAAATGGGAAGTGTCAATCCAATTGTAATCTTACCTCAAATTCTTGCAGAAAAGTTAGATTTAATCACTTCGCAACTAGCAACATCCATCACGAATGATGCTGGGCAATTTTGTACAAAACCTGGAATAGTTATAACAACAAAGAGTGAGTTTGCGAATCAATTTGTAAGTGAACTCAAACTTAAAGTTAATGAACAGGGTTCATTTTCTATGTTGAATCCCTCTATATTGGAGCGATTTGAGGAAAGGAAAAAAGAAATTCTTTCGTGCGATAATCTAAATTTCTTAGAAACAGATAAGTTAAGTGGTAATAATATTGGTCGCCAAACAATCGTAGTGGTTGATTCAAAACAGTTTTTGTCGCAACAAAAGCTCCATGATGAAGCGTTTGGCCCCTTATCCATTGTTGTGCTTTGTGATGATTTAATGCAATTGAACACCGTTCTTAGTTCATTTGACGGACAATTAACGATGTCCTTCTTTGGCACTGATACAGAGATTTTCGCAAATCAACATCTGCTTCAAGAAGCAACAGAAAAAGCAGGTAGGGTTATCTTTAATGGGGTACCAACTGGCGTAACGGTTAGCCCTTCAATGAACCATGGGGGACCTTTTCCAGCTACAACAGATGCGCGTTTCACAGCTGTCGGAATAGATGCTATGCAACGTTTTTTGAGACCTGTAACTTTTCAGAACTGTCCGCAGGAAATGTTACCAGCTGAACTGAGAAATATAAATAGTTTAAGTATTCCGAGACGCATCAATGGCGAGTGGACAAGAAAAGATGTTCATAAAAAAGACTAAAATCCACACTTGTGTTTTATTAACTCCAAATCTATTTCTACTTTTGTATTTCATTGTTAAACTTATCGAATTATGTCAGAATTTGTAGAAGCGCCCAAAAAATCGAATACTCCGTTTATCATAATCATACTTGTATTATTGATTGGAATGGCTGCCTTAGCTGTAATGTATGCGAAAAAGAATGGCGAATTAAATGCCGCTATGAATGAAAATAAATTGTTGTTGGCTGACATGGAAGGAATGAACGAAATGATGGCTCCGTTTTTAGGTAACAATGTTTCAAATAATTTATTGAAAGATTTCAACAATATGCTTTCTGATTATGACAAAATTAGAAAAGAAGGTCGTCCCGAAGATCAAGAGGGGATGGCAGAGCAGCAGGAGAAAATCAAAGGTTTGATTACTGAGTTAGAAACGGCAAAGAAAAGTGGACGAGTAAGTGCATCATTAATTGCGAAACTAAACCGTGAGAATGAAACGTTAAGAACCATAATGATAGGCTATGTGAAACAAATAGATGAACTTAACACGAAAAACTTACAATTGACGTCTGATTTAGATAAAACCACAACTGAATTAACTGACACAAAAACAGAAAGAGACCAATTCAAAGATGATGCAGAAAAAAGTGCTGAAGAAGTTAGAAAAGGATCTAAATTGTCGGCATTTAACATTAGTTCTGTTGGTTTAAGAATGAAAATCAACAACACAACTGAAGAAAGCAACAGAGCAAAAGGAATCGTTCAATTTAAATCTACTTTCACTGTTTCTGAGAATCCAATTGCAAAATCTGGAAACAAAACGGTTTATATGCAAATTGTTAATCCAGATGGTAAGACCTTGCAACAAAAATCAAGTAACGTTATTCAAACAGAAACAGGAAGTGTTCCTTTCTCAGATTCAAAGGATATCAATTATAACAATCAGCGCGTAGATGTTACAATTTTTTATGATTTGAAAGGAGAATCGGCTGTTAAGGGGAATTATAAAGTGAAAATATACTGTGATGGAAACTTAATTGGTTCTGACAGCTTCACATTGAAATAATTAAAAGCCAAAGCGATTAATAGGTTAGGTAAATGACAAATATATTCATAGCAAATTTAGATTGGGAAATCACTTCAGAGGACTTAAAAATTACTTTTTCAGCTTTTGGAACAGTGCTTTACGCGCATGTAGTTTATGAAAAGGACACAAAGCGATCAAAGGGTTTTGGTTATATCGAAATGGAAACGGCTGATGGGGCAATAGCCGCAATTCAAGCTTTAAACGGTTTGGAAGTGAATGGGCGTAAATTAGATGTCAAAATTGCATCGCCAAAGGAGAATCGACCACCAAGAAAAGAGGTGGTAGAAAAACCTTATATTAAAAAGACATTTGATAAAAAGCCAGGGAGTTTCTCACCCAGAAGCAATCCAAGAAATTCAAACGATAAAAAATAGAAAAATTAAGATGTCAGAGGCAATTGATCAAGGGAATGTAAGTTTTACAATCACGGATAAAGGAATTGGAACGATTGAGTTTAGTCACCCAATGAGCAATTCACTTCCAGGTAAAATTCTTCAAAAATTAGCTGACACTATAACTGAATTAGGCAAGAATGATCAAGTCAAAGTCATTGTACTTCGTTCTTCTGGTGAAAAGGCTTTTTGTGCTGGAGCTAGTTTCGATGAGTTGATTTCTATTAACAATCTTGAAGTAGGTCAGAAATTTTTCTCTGGTTTTGCCAATGTGATTAATGCATGTCGTAAAGCGCCAAAATTTATAATTGGAAGAGTGCAAGGGAAAGCAGTTGGAGGAGGTGTAGGTCTTGCATCTGCCGTTGATTATTGTTTAGCATCCAGATATGCTGATGTAAAACTATCTGAATTGGCTGTGGGTATTGGTCCGTTTGTGGTTGGTCCAGCAGTTGAGCGTAAAATTGGATTGTCAGCAATGAGTGAGTTGGCAATTAATGCTACGGAGTGGCGAGGTGCTGAGTGGGCGAAGAAAAAAGGCTTATATGTCGATACCTTTGATTCTTTGGAAGAGTTGGATGCAGAAATTGAGCGTTTAGCCTTGCAATTAGCGAAATCGAATCCCGAGGCTATGTCCATGTTGAAATCAATATTTTGGCAAGGAACAGAGAATTGGGATGAATTATTGGTTGAGCGCGCAGGAATGAGCGGACATCTTGTTTTGAGCGACTTTACAGTGAATGCGATTAACGCATTTAAAAAGAAATAAACTATTTAGCTACATCATCATTCGAGACAGATTTTGTTCTATTCTGGCTTCTAAATACAGCTAATTATTAATACTTCTTATCATTTTAAACGGGTCATCTAATTCTTTTTTGAAAATTCGTTTGTTAATAAATTTAGAAGTCATATCTTTGCACCCCCAAATTGGGGATATTGTCTTATTTTATTAAAGTATAAATTGTGGATACATTAAGTTACAAAACCGTTTCCGGCAACAAGGAGACTGCTAATAAAAAGTGGTTAGTTGTGGATGCTGAAGGCCAAACTGTTGGTCGTTTAGCAAGCAAGGTGGCGAAGATCATCCGCGGCAAGCATAAGCCGAACTTCACGCCCCATGCTGACTGCGGTGACAACGTTATTGTCATCAATGCAGAGAAGGTAT
>JBIIKG010000030.1:0-19897 GCA_044233275.1 Crocinitomicaceae bacterium
CCTCCAGCAATGTCAAGTGTGAGTATTGTCAGTATAATTAATTTAAAAATTGAAATGTCAGTATTCCATTTAAGTGCAAGTGTTAGTCCGGCAACAGAAAAAGAACCAATTACAATTGCCAACAAGTCAAAAGTTGTAGTTTCGCGTCCGAATAGTTCAAAAAGAAACTTATGAACTTGAATTTTCTTGTTTTGAATTTTCATTATTTATTGTCCATTTACAAAGCCCTAATGTTTGTTACCAAACGATATTAAACGTGGAATTCATATAATACGAAGTTACACAAAAAGGGTTTAAGATAGACTAATTTTCAGTATTCACACGAATATCCTCCATTCCATTTCGGATGGACGTAAAGGGGGTGCTTAACAATGAAAAGCTCAGACCACTTCGTGATCTTCCTTTTTCCATTCCCTTTTGCTTTTGAAAGTGAACTTTCAACACTTCTGGAAATGCAAAAAGCCAGTCATCCGCCGCGGCGGAGACTGGCTTTTCCTAGTAGCGGGGACACGACTTACCGATTGCTATTTTTTACACTATTCCTTCGGAACACGCTTAAAAATATGCATCGGCATCCTACTTCTCGTCGTGAAAAAATGGTTATAAAAAAAGGTCAGTAAAAACTGACCTTTTAAACTTGTAGCGGGGACACGACTCGAACGTGCGACCTTCGGGTTATGAGCCCGACGAGCTACCAACTGCTCCACCCCGCACTCTATTCATTAAAACAATGATTGTTCGAATGCGTTGCAAAGGTAGGTACACTTTCGAGTTATTCCAAATGTTTCGATTAAAAAAGTTGATTTCTTTCTGCAGGAGCTCAAAACAAGGGGTTTAAGCATAAAGTTTGAAGTAGGATTCGAGTATACAAGCGGTTTAACTTGAATTTAAAACTTCCTCTTTTTTATATGTATAAATTACAGCACAAAAAAACGCTTCCATTCCTGAAAGCGTTTAAATCTATTTTGTAGAACAATTTAGTGTTGTTCTTCTGTCTCTTCTTCAAAAATTCTTTTTGGACGCATTTTCTCGAATACACCCAGTGTAATCCAATATGGTAGAATGAAGCCCATCAAGAAAAGTAGCATCCAAAATGCCATTCCGCCAATCAAAAGAAATAAAACAATACCAAAAACGCTCATCTTTCTTAACTTTATGTGTGAATTACTGGTGTAAAAATAGTAATTAATTCAAAAAACCAAGCGAAAAAATGGAATATCGAATTGAAAAAGATACGATGGGTGAGGTTTCAGTGCCAATTGACCGATATTGGGGGGCTCAAACAGAGCGCTCTCGAAACAATTTTAAGATTGGTCCTGAGGCTTCTATGCCTATAAAACTCATTCATGCTTTCGCTATTTTAAAAAAAGTAGCTGCACATACAAATTTCGATTTGGGAGTGCTATCAGAAGGTAAAATGCACCTGATTGATCAAGTGTGTGATGAAATCATTGCCGGAAAACATGACACTGAATTCCCATTGGTCATCTGGCAAACAGGCTCGGGTACGCAAACAAACATGAATGTAAACGAAGTTATTGCAAATAGAGCACATGTGCTTGCAGGCGGAAAGCTTACTGCGGAAAACAGGATCATCAAGGCAAATGACGACGTCAATAAATCACAATCATCTAATGATACGTTTCCTACTGCTATGCACATCGCAGTTTATAAAGAAATTGCTCAAAATACCTTGCCAGGCTTGAATTTATTGAAAGAGGAATTAGGGAAGAAGGTACTTGCGTTTGATAAAATTGTGAAAACGGGTAGAACGCACATGATGGATGCAACACCATTAACCCTTGGACAAGAATTTAGCGGATATGTCGCACAATTAAATCACTCAATTCGGTCAATAGAACATGCTCTAATTGGTGTGTGTGAATTGGCGTTGGGCGGAACAGCTGTGGGCACAGGATTGAATGCTCCAAAAGGATATGATAAAATGGTGGCAGAAAAAATTGCCTCTTTAACGGGCTTGCCTTTTGTGACTGCAGAAAATAAATTTGAAGCGTTAGCCTCACATGATGCATTGGTAGAATTGTCCGGAGCCTTAAAAAGAACAGCCGTGTCTTTAATGAAAATAGGGAATGACATTCGGATGCTGTCTTCAGGACCACGATGCGGAATTGGGGAAATTTCCATTCCTGACAATGAACCTGGCTCTTCAATAATGCCGGGGAAAGTGAATCCTACCCAGCCGGAGGCCTTAACAATGGTTTGCGCACAAGTCATGGGGAATGACGTAACGGTTTCAATTGCTGGTTCGAATGGCCATTTTGAATTAAATGTATTTAAACCAGTTATTGCAGCTTCCGTTTTACAATCAGCAAATTTGATTGGCGATGCTTGTCGTTCATTTGCTGAAAACTGTGTGAAAGGAATTCAGGCAAATGAAGAGCGTATTGAACTGCATTTAAGTAATTCACTAATGCTAGTCACTGCACTAAACGCAAAAATTGGTTATTACAAAGCTGCCGAAATTGCCCAGCTAGCTCACAAGGAAGGATTAACTTTAAAATCCGCAGCTTTGAAAACTGGCTTTTTGAGTGAACAAGAATTTGACGAATGGGTAGATCCAAAAAAGATGGTATAAAAAAACGGTTGCATCACGAATGACACAACCGCTTTTTGCTACCGGGACGCTGTTTATTCTAAAACGAAGTTTATGGGTAAACGCACACGAGTTTTAACTTTACTGTAGTTTAGTTCGCCTGGTATCCACTTTGGAAAAGAACGAACGATGCGCGCCGCTTCGCGATCAATCGATTTACTCACTCCGCGTTCAACTTGAACACCTTTTACAGAACCATCTGTGTCAACAACAAAAGAAACATACACTTTTCCTTGCTCGTTTAATTCGATGGCATCTTGAGGGTAGCTCAAATTGGATTGAATGTACTTCATCATTTCAGCATAACCACCAATATAGGAAGCATCTACATCAACAATGTCGAACACTTCACCTTCCACATCTTCAATATCGATGATGATGTCTATCCCAGTTTTAATCGTTAAACCATCTAACCCAACATTTGGATCAATCGATTTGGTTTTGTCACCAGTCTCGATAATCAAATCACTTGGAGAGCGTTCGATGTTGATTTGTTGACTCGAAGATTCTTCTTTTCGGTCCTGAAATTGCTGTTTCTGAATCGGCAAATCTAATTTTGGGATTTCCTTCTTTTCTTCCACCTCAAAGGAGATTGATTGGTGTGCAACTTTTTGCTTCTCATCGTCTACCTGGACTGGTGAACGGTACGTAAATGCTGCAAGTGTGAAGCTTCCTGCAGTTAGAAGGCCTATTTGAAATAGGACAATTCTCTTCCGTTCGAGGTCGTACCTCGGATTTTTTTTCGCGATCATAATAAATAGATTTATATGTTTATAGTTTCGCTAATTTCAAATGATGTGCCAAAATTGTAATAAATTGAAAATCAATAAGTTGAATTTGTTATTTTTGTTATTTTTTTGTTAATCACAATTGATTTAGATGAACAAAAAGTCACTCAAAACGTTATTAAACTTGATTTAACATTCGATTCAACATTACTAAAACGTGAACTTTATTCTTGATATTTTTTCACAATTAAATTTCCTTAACTTTGTAATGATGCGACAATTGTGACAAAGCCGAAAAAACACATATTGAATTTTGATCAGGTGTATGATTTCCAAATGATTGGAATTTGTTCGCATCACAGTGATTATCGTTTGGCTTGGGGATTAAATGAGCAGTTAAACACGTATTTAGAAAAGGCTGACGAAGATTACATTTCTTCTTCAAAAAAAGGGGTGACATCAACACATTCGAAATATTACTTCAAAGATGAAGAGAATATTATTGAGTATTACCTGATTAAAAACAAAAACTTAGGTAAATTCCTGATTCCAGAAAAACCAACAATTGATTATTTCCTATTTCTATATGAGAATCAAATTTGGGAAATGGAAGAGTTAATAGATAAATTGAGATCAATTCCGAGCGTTTTAGGCGTTTTTGAATTTGATCCTGAAGAAATAGATTCAACTGAACATTTAGCCTTTAACTAACAAGTTGTTTAGTTGAAAAGAAATATGCATATGAAAAAAACAAAAATAGTAGCAACATTAGGTCCTGCGTCAAGTGATAAAGAAGTATTACGTCAAATGTTTGAAGCGGGATTGAATGTGTGTCGTTTAAATTTCTCCCACGGAGCATATGAAGACCATCAAAAAGTGATTGAAACAATTCGTGAGTTGAATGAAGAAACAGGTTTGAATGTAGCGATACTAGCCGATCTACAAGGTCCAAAAATCCGCACCAATGAAATGGAAAATAATGGTGTTCTTTTGGAGAATGGAAGTGAAGTATTAATCGTTACAGAAAAAGTTTTAGGCACAGCTCAAAAGTTTTCGATTAACTATGCTCAACTTCCTCAAGATGTTCAACCAGGAGAAAGAATCTTGTTGGATGATGGTAAGTTGGCCTTAGAAATTGTGAAAACGGATGGAAAGAAATTAATCACAGCTAAAGTTATTCATGGTGGAATTCTTTCTTCTAAAAAAGGAGTGAATTTCCCAAACACTAAAATCTCAATGCCTTCATTAACACCGAAGGACTTAGAAGATTTGAGTTTTGCATTAGATCAAAATGTCGATTGGATTGGACTTTCATTTGTTCGTTCAGCGCGCGATATTATTGAGTTGAAACACATCATTGCAAGTAGAAAATGTAAGGCGAAAGTGATTGCAAAAATTGAAAAACCTGAAGCAATTGAGGATATTGATCAAATTATAAAAGAAAGTGATGCATTAATGGTGGCTCGTGGTGATTTAGGGGTGGAAGTTCCTTACCAAAGTGTGCCACTCATTCAAAAAATGCTCATCAACAAATGTATTATTCATGCAAAACCAATCATTGTAGCAACACAAATGATGGAAAGTATGATTACCAATATTTCTCCAACACGCGCCGAAGTGAATGATGTGGCGAATGCCGTATTGGATGGTGCAGATGCCGTGATGCTTTCAGGAGAAACGTCTGTCGGGAAGTTTCCAATTGAAGTAATCAAAACGATGAATAATATCGTAACTGAAATGGAAAAATTTGATGGAATCTACAACAAAGAAGAGCTTCCAGAGAAAAACCATAATCGTTTTATTACGGATTCAATTTGTTTCAATGCGTGTCGTTTGTCCCAACGAGTTGAGGCTGATGCGATTATTACCATGTCTTTTTCAGGATATACAGCATACAAAATCGCATCTCAGCGTCCAAAAGCACCAATTTTTGTTTTTACCAGTAATCGTCAAATATTAACACAACTAAATTTGGTTTGGGGTGTTAGAGCTTATTATTATGATAAGCGTGTTAGTACCGATCATACCATTGCAGATATCAAATACCTGTTGAAAAGAGATGGTTTGGTGCATACTGGTAATCTTGTGATTAATATTGCATCTATTCCTTTGGAAGAATTAGGGAATTCAAATATGTTGAAACTGAGCTACGTCGATTAATACATGAGAATCTTTTTAACCGTTCTTACATTGTTCATTCAATTCAACATTCTTGCTTGCAATGTTGATGTGCAAATAGTGGAAGGTTCTAACGTGTCGATTTGCCAAGGGACTAGTATAAATGCAACAGCTGGATTTGTTTCCTATAGTTGGACGGGTCCGCAAACTGGCAATGGAGTAACATTAACCCCTTTAAGTTCTGGTACCTATACTGTAGAAGCAACAGACGTGATTGGTTGCGTTTCAAGCGCAAGTATTCAAGTTACGATAAATTCAAATCCAGTTGGTGTAATTGTTTCCTCTGAAGGAAATTTTATTTGTCCAGGAAATGCTTCCGTTTTAAGTTTTACACAAGCATTTTCATCTTATCTGTGGAGCGATGGAAGCACACAACCTACGTTGTCAATTTCTCAGGGAGGAGTATATTCTGTAGCTGTTACAGACTTTAACGGCTGTATTGGAAATTCTTCTATCACGATTAATCAGCCCAATTTTACAATCACAAATTCGAATCCAGATATGTGTTTAGGTTATACTGCAACCCTAACAGCGACTGGTGGAGTTTCCTATTTATGGTCGAACGGCGCAACAGGTAGCACAATAACAGTGGGTCCAACTGCCACTACAACCTATACAGTTGAAATCACCAATGCCGTTTGCACAGGCACATTAAGTGAAACAGTCAATGTAGTTGCAATTCCTTTGACAAATTGTCAAGATACATACTATGTAAAGGAAGGCGAATATGCTTTTATGGAAGGTCCAGATGAATACGAAAGCCATTTATGGTCTCCTGCAACAGATATTACCCTAACATCAGAACAAGGAACTATATTCACTGGATTACAATCAACTACCTATTTATTGGTTTCAACACATGAAAATGGGTGCTTGAGATCGGATGTTATTAATGTGTTTGTCGTTAGGTTATCTATTCCAACGGGTTTTTCCCCGAATGGAGACGGAATCAATGATACATTCGTGATACCAGAGCTCGGTTTGTACGATAAAAGTCGAATTACAATCTACAATCGTTGGGGAGACATCGTTTACGAAACGTTCGATTACCAAAATGATTGGAATGGCACCTGTCAATCTGACTTTTGCATTGGTGCAGGAGATTTACCTGAAGGAACTTATTATTATCATGTTGAAGCAAAAGACATCAGTTTTGATGGCTTTACTACATTAAAAAGATGAGCATGATTAAAACAATTTTCACTTCGCTTTTTGTGTTCATCTGCTTAAGTGTGCTAGGTCAAAATACCTATCGATTTTCTCAATTCAACTTCGCAAAGAGTGTTTACAATCCTGCTACTGTAGCAGTAGATGCCAATTTTTCAGTTGACTTGCTATACAGAAATCAGTGGAATGGCGTTGAAGGATCGCCTCAGACGATTGCTTTTAACACGTCCTACGAAATCATCCCGTCAATGGCTGTCGGATTCAATTTTTATAATGATCGAATTGGCTTACATCAAACGAACTCCTTTTCTGGAATGTATGCTTATCGAATTAATTTTGATAAGCGGAAATACTTGTCGTTCGGTGCTGGAATTGGAGTAGATAACATTTCTTGGAATTTAAACGAGGCTTTTACAACGCAGGCCAATGACCCAGCATTTAGTGCAGGTTATTCTAAATTCATGTTCAATAGTTCGGTTGGGATTTATTACAGATCACCGCGTTTTTATGTTGGAGCTTCCATTCCTCAGTTGTTTCAAACATCCTTAGTGGGTCCTGACAAAGGTTTTCGTCCAGCACGTTTTCATTATATGTTTTTGAGTGGTTACTATTTTGAAATAGGGAGAGAATTTGTTTTACATCCTTCGATTCAAGTTCGTATGACCATGAACGCACCAATTCAAGGTGATATAGTTATTCGCGGGATCGCTAAAAATTTGGGAATTAGTGCAGGATACAGAAGTGAGAATTCATTGATTGTTGGACTTGATTACATGTATGCCGAACGTTGCCGTATTGGTTATTCCTTTAATTACGATGTGGGTCCACTTGCCAGAGTCAAAGGCGCTTCACATGAAATTTACTTAGGATTTGGTTTGCCATATTACTTTAATGGAAATCAGGTTGATCGTCGTCGTTACGTGAGTAAACCGGGAGGATTTAAGCGTAATTACAAACGCGGAGCGAAAAAGAAACGACTTCCACGTCTGTAGTTGATGGACAGTTGCGAATTTCGTTGATTCATTAAAATAGTTTGCAGAAAAATAAAACTTTGCTAAACCGTTTTAATTTTCACGTGTTATTCCTTAAAAATACATCGATTCGATGTATCTTTGTCACCTCAAATTCAAACACTAAGGAATGAGCGCTTTCTCAAAAAGACACATTGGTCCAAATGAAGCTGAAAAAGCTTCCATGCTGGCTAAAATCGGTGTACAATCAGTAGCCGAACTAATCGATAAAACAATCCCTGCGCATATACGACTGAACCATGAACTGCATGTTTCTGACGCGATGAGCGAGCAGGAATACCTGAATCACGTAACCGAATTGGCGAACAAAAATAAAGTATTCAAATCGTTCATCGGAATGGGTTACAATGAAACAATTGTTCCTTCAGTGATTCTTCGCAATGTATTAGAAAATCCAGGATGGTATACAGCTTACACGCCTTACCAAGCTGAAATTTCACAAGGACGTTTGGAAGCACTCTTGAATTTCCAAACAATGGTTTTGGAATTGACAGGAATGGAGATAGCGAATGCATCTTTACTAGACGAAGCAACAGCTGCTGCAGAAGCAATGATTATGTTCTGGAATTCTCGTTCAAGAAGTGATGTAAAAGAAGGAAAGAACAAGTTTTTCATCGCTGAATCGGCTTTCTTACAAACAATTGATGTCGTTAAAGGACGTGCAATAAACTTAGGAATTGAATTAGTTGTTGGAAATCCTGATACTTACGCATTTGACGGGATGTTCTTCGGAGCCTTGGTTCAATATCCAGATTCTAAAGGAAATATCACAGATATCAAGTCATTTATTTCTCGTGCAAAAGAAAATGGTATTCAAGTAGCTGTTGCGGCTGATATCCTTTCGTTGGTGCTGTTAAATTCTCCCGGTTCATTAGGTGCTGATTGCGTGTTGGGTACAACTCAACGTTTCGGTGTACCGATGGGTTATGGTGGACCTCATGCTGCTTATTTTGCTGTCAAGGATGATTACAAACGTAATATTCCTGGACGTCTTATTGGTGTTTCGAAAGATGCAGATGACAACTTGGCATTGCGTATGGCACTTCAAACGCGTGAGCAACACATCAAAAGAGATAAAGCAACTTCAAATATTTGTACTGCTCAAGCATTATTAGCTGTAATGGCAAGTATGTATGCAGTATATCATGGTCCAGTTGGAATGCGCGAAATCGCCTTGCACGTTCATTCATTAGCAGCGAAAACTGCGGATGGATTGAAAGCAATGGGAATTACGTTGGGTTCTGAAAATTATTTTGATACACTTCATGTGAAGGGAATTCAAGCTTCAGCAATCCAATCTTTGGCAGAAGAGCATAAGTTGAACTTCCATTATTTGAATGATCACGAATTGACAATCAGTTTTGGTGAGCCTCATACAACTGCAGATGTAGAAACAATTTTAGCTGTTTTTGCTAAAGTTGCTGCAAAAAATGTTCCTACGGTTGCGACTGAGTTACATGCGAATTTAAATGGTTCTTTCATGCGTTCGGATGCAGTATTTACACATCCAACATTCAACAGTTTCCATTCGGAGTCAAAAATGATGCGTTATTTGAAGCGTTTGGAAAACAAAGATTTATCACTGGTTCACAGTATGATTCCACTTGGTTCTTGTACAATGAAGTTGAACGCAGCTTCTGAATTGATGCCAATTACGAATCCACAATTCGCAAACATGCATCCATTTGCGCCAATTAATCAGGCGGAAGGTTACCATGAAATGTTCCGTGAATTGGAAAGAGATTTATGTGCTTGTACTGGTTTTGCAGCAATGTCATTACAACCGAATTCTGGTGCACAAGGTGAATACGCTGGATTGATGGTTATCAAAGCATACCATGAATCACGTGGAGATCACAAACGTAACATGATGATTATTCCTTCATCTGCTCACGGTACAAACCCTGCGTCAGCTGTAATGGCTGGTTTCGAAGTGGTTGTTACTGGGTGTGATGAAAACGGAAATATTGATATCGAAGAATTGAAAACTGTTGCCGCTTCGTTGAAAGACACCTTGGCTGGATTAATGGTTACTTACCCATCAACACACGGTGTTTACGAAGAAGGAATTCGCGAAATTACTTCAATCATTCACGAGAATGGTGGACAAGTTTACATGGATGGTGCAAACATGAATGCGCAAGTTGGATTAACCAATCCAGGAAATATTGGTGCTGACGTTTGTCACTTAAACTTACACAAAACATTTGCAATTCCTCACGGTGGTGGTGGACCAGGAATGGGACCAATCGGTGTTGCAGCACATTTAGCACCTTTCTTACCGGGAAGTCCAATTATTAAAGCAGGAGGAGACCAAGCAATTCATGCAATTTCAGCAGCACCTTACGGTAGTGCCTTGATTTTATTAATTTCTTACGGCTACATCAAAATGTTGGGTGCGGTTGGATTAAGAGAATCAACTGAAGCAGCTATTTTGAATGCGAATTATATCGCTTCATCCTTAAAAGGTGATTACGATATTCTTTATACAGGAAAGAATGGAACTGTTGCACACGAATTAATCTTAGATTGTCGCGAAATGAAGAAAACTTCAGATGTTGAAGTTGCTGATATTGCTAAGCGTTTGATTGATTATGGTTTCCATGCGCCTACCGTATCGTTCCCAGTTGCAGGAACATTGATGATCGAACCAACTGAATCGGAAGATAAAGATGAGTTAGATCGTTTCATCTTGGCGATGAAGACAATTCGCAAGGAAATTGCTGAAATTGAAAATGGTCATTCAGATAAAGAGAACAACTTAATCAAAAATGCTCCTCACACAGCAGATTGCATCATCAACAAAGATTGGAATTATCCTTATACTCCTCAAGAAGCTGTTTATCCAGTTCCTTACTTAAAAGAATTCAAATACTGGGTTCCAGTTCGACGTGTTGACAACGCATATGGTGATAGAAACTTAGTGTGTTCTTGTCCAAGTGTGGAAAGCTATAAAAATATTGTTGCTTAATTAAACAGTATAACTACAATTGAATCCCCTTCGAGTTTCGGAGGGGATTTTTTTGCTTAAAACAATTAACCTAAGTTCATTATATATTTCTTTTTCAAGAATTTACAGACTTGGTCCAAAATTGCGTAACTCTATGACAAAATTTTACTCAAAAAAAACGCCCCATTACTGAGGCGTTTCATATTTTCAAATGAATTTATTACAATCCAAAAGCAGCTTTTACTTTATCAACGAAATCTAATTTCTCCCAAGTAAATAATTCAACTTCACGAGAAATTATTTTTCCATCTGGAGATTTGAATGTTTTCGTTACCACTTCATTCTTACGTCCCATGTGGCCATAAGCAGCAGTTTCAGAATACATTGGATTACGTAACTTCAAACGTTGTTCAATTGCGTATGGACGCATATCGAAAATCGCTTCAACCTTACGAGCAATTTCACCATCTGTCATATCTACTTTCGCCGTTCCAGAAGTATTGATGAACAAACCACAAGGTTTAGCAACACCAATTGCATACGAAACTTGAACTAAAACCTCATCACACAATCCAGCCGCAACTAAGTTTTTAGCAATGTGACGTGTTGCATACGCTGCAGAACGGTCAACCTTACTTGGATCTTTTCCAGAGAATGCACCACCACCGTGAGCACCTTTGCCACCGTATGTATCAACGATAATTTTACGACCTGTTAATCCCGTATCTCCGTGAGGTCCACCGATAACAAATTTCCCAGTTGGGTTAATATGATACGTAATTTGATCGTTAAATAATCCTTGCAATTCTGGCTTCAAACTCGCTTTCACACGTGGAATAACGATAGAGATGATATCTGCTTTAATTTTAGCTAACATTTCTGCTTCTGCAGCAAAATCGTCATGTTGTGTAGAAACAACAATCGTATCAATTCGCTGAGGAACATTGTCATCAGAATATTCAATGGTTACTTGTGATTTCGCATCTGGACGCAAATAAGCAATCAATTCAGGCTCATTGTTACGAATAGCAGAAAGCTCTTGAAGAATTTTATGTGCTAAATCCAATGCCAACGGCATGTAATTATCTGTTTCAATTGTAGCATAACCAAACATCATTCCTTGGTCACCTGCACCTTGCGCATTTGCTTTTGATTCAAAATCATTGCTCGCAACAGCACGGTCAACTCCTTGGTTGATATCTTCAGATTGGTCATGCAACGCAGAAATGATCCCACAAGAATTTGCATCAAACATATATTCAGACTTCGTGTAACCGATTTTTTTAATCGTCTCACGAGCAATTGATTGAACATCTAAATAAGTTGTAGTTTTGATCTCTCCAGCCAAAACAACCAATCCTGTAGTAACCAACGTCTCACAAGCAACTTTTGATTCCGGATCAAAGGCCATGAAATTGTCAATTAATGCGTCTGAAATTTGGTCAGAAACTTTGTCAGGATGCCCTTCTGAAACTGACTCTGATGTAAACAAATATGACATTTTTCTATTTTATATTAAATTGAGGTGCAAAACTACTCAAAAATTGACAATTGTACAATTGAGAAATTAATGATTCTTCATTCCACCGGGCTGGCAGCACAAAGGAAGTTTTTTCACTGATTCAGGGTTCGATTTTACTTCATCTGCATCATAACCAAGCTCAGAAAGTTTAGTTTTAATTTCAGCTAAAGAAATCTTCTTCGTTGAATATTTCACAGTTAACTTTTTAGTCTCCAAATCTAATTCGGAAAACTTCACACCTTTTGTGTAGTTCAAGGTTTCTTCTATTCGATCCTTACAATCTCCGCACTCTGCAGAAGTTTGAATAATCACCGTTTCTAATTTTGATTTTTTCTCTTGTGCATTCACCGTATGCAAAAGCATAAGGGCGAATAATAATAACAATCCTTTTTTCATCTTTTTCTTTTATTAAAGGTTAATTATTTCTTTCTTTTAATTGAATAACGCAATCCAACATAGACGTTAATCCCCATTACTGGCCCCCAAATTTGGGTAGCGTCAAATGTATTACTAAACGGATTTTGCGCGTCTATTATTGCGTTTTTCTGTTTGTAGTTCGTTATGTTTTCTCCGCCAATGTAAAAATCCCATTTTTTGTACACATGGGTAATTTGTGCATTGAGCATTGGATAAATCTCACTGTAAAAAACAGCATCTGTCGGACTAATTCCAGGTAATCTAGATTCGCCAAAAACAGAAATTGTTGCATTGAATTCCCAACGCTTGTTTCGAGTAATGTAACCTGTATTGAAGAAACCGCGGTGTCTTGGAATCATCACTTGTTGTTGTGAAGTACCGCCGTATTTCGCGATGACATCCAAGAATTTATAAGCAATGCGCATGTCCCAATTCTTCAAGATATTAAAACTCAATTCTGTTTGAAAACTGTTCGAGTAAGACTGACCTTTTTGATTATTAAATACTGTCTGATATCCTTCACGGTCAACAATTAGTTGATTTTCAAAATAGGTGTGGTAGAAATCTACTGAAATAGAAGCTTTCTGCTTGAAGAGTTTGAACTCTTGCACCAATGATCCGCCAATGTTCCAGGATATTTCCGGTTTTATTTCACTTGGAGCAAGCCACGGACTGGATGTCGCCAATAAGGAAATGTTATCAATCATGTAGTTCGGTACACGCCAACCTTTACCTGCTGTAAAACGCAAATCAGTTTTTTCTGTCAAGGTATATTTTGAATGAATACGTGGAGAAAATTGAAATCCATATAAATTGTGGTAATCGCCTCGTGCACCAATCACTGTTGTCAAACGCATTCCTGTGAAGGTATACTCAGCAAAAGCACCTGGAACAATTTCTATTCGATTGTTTTCCAGTGTATCAACCGCCTGTTGCATGTCGACATAAACAGCGCTCATTCCAAGCTTAATTTTGTGATCTGTTGTGCCGAAATAACCGTCGTAAATGGCATTCACATAAGCTCTTTTTTCTTCTCCTTTGAATTGACGATTTCCAAAAAGTGCATCAACAACTTGATACTTGGCGTTGTACACAATTCCGAGAGAGGTCTGTGGTTTCTTCAGAAAAAATCCAGTTTTCGCAAATGCACCTAAGTGTTTTGAGTCCAATTGAACGCCATATTTACCCATATTACTTCCGCGTTCATAACCCATTTGTCCGCCGTTTTTGACATCCATATAGGTGTTAAACCCAAACTGCGCCTCCATTTTCTTTCCTTGGAAATTCCAGCGATTCAAAAATGCCAAGTTATTTCCTTTTGGAACGTCGCGGAATCCGTCGTTGTTATTGTCCATTTCTCCAAACATTCCCGACGCATGTGCGAACCAACCTGTGCTCCATTTTTCATTGAGGCTGTGTCCAGCATTCAAGTTCAATTCTGCTCTTCCGAAAATACTTCCGTAAGCATTGACGAATAAACGTTCCATTTCTGTTGGTTTTTTCAATTCTAGGTTTACCAATCCAGCCATTGATTCGTAACCGTTGACAACGTTTCCTGTTCCTTTCGTAATTTGAATGGATTCAATCCACGTTCCGGGCATAGAGTTCAAGCCATAAGAACTCTCTAAACCGCGCAAATAAGGAATGTTTTCTAACTGAATTTGTGTGTACACACCGTCCAATCCCATCATTTGGATTTTCTTGGCACCTGATACTGCATCTGTGATATTTACATCAACCGAAGCATTTGTTTCGAAGGATTCAGACAAATTACAACACGCTGCTTTTCGCAACTCATTTTCGTTGATTTCTTCAACGTGTAAGGTTTTCAAGCGTGATATGGAATGTCCCGCACGTTTATGTTCAACAATGACTTCTTTGAGTAATTGATCTGAATACAAGGTGACTTTGAGAGAAATAAATCGATCATTTTTGTCAACGATAATTGTGTCCGAAGAGAAGCCCATTGCAGAAATAACCATGGTATCTGGTAAATCTTTTGGCAAGGTAAGTTCGAAGGTTCCGTCTTCACCACTCACCACCCCAATTTTACTGTTGAGTAATTTTATTTTAGCTCCATAGAGCGCTGTTGTTTTTTCTCCAGCTCCCAAAACGACACCCTTCAGTTGTGAATGTGCTTTTGAAACCATTACGAGAAACAACAGCATAATTGCTATTTTTTTCATGTATAGATTTTTAAATGAGTAGAAAATTGCTTTTCGTCATTAAAGAATCATATCTGAAATACTTGTTTTTTGATGAGAAGTTCGCGACTGGAAAAGAGGAGAGGCGGTGGCCTCACAATCGCAGTTCTTAATGAAACAGGTTGAACAAAATTTAAATAGTTGAATTTTGTAAACGTGAATTCTAACTTGTCAAATGAAGGGAGATCAATTTGATCTTGATGGAAGTAGTCCCAGTTAACTTTGTAGATTTTTTCTTCATCCTGACAACAATCCTTGTCTTGTTTTTCTGCAACACAACACGCGGGTAAATCTTCGTGTTCTGATGCACAATGGTCATCGATTTGAATGAAAAAAGAGCGGAAAACACCATCTTCTTCACAGGTATGTGTAAAGACACTAAGACCTACATTTCCTACAAAAACGTAAGAAATGAGAGAAAACAGTATTATGGCTTGAACAATTCGCACAAAACAAAGTTAAGCTATTAGTCAATTGATTGTCTAACTTTTGTGCATCAATTCTTGGAAACTTAAATTACCTTTGTAAAAAACTCATAAAAATGAACGTACCAGTAACAGTTTATGCCGAAATGACTCCAAATCCTTCAACGATGAAGTTTGTAGCAAATAAATATTTATTGATTACAGGCGATTCAGTTGAGTTTAGCTCCAAAGCAGACGCGAAAGGATATTCGCCTATGGCGGAAGAGTTGTTTAATTTCCCATTTGTTAAGAATGTGTTTGTAGCAGCGAATTTCATTACAATTACCAAGACAGATAATGTTCCTTGGGATTTCATCACGATGGAATTGCGTGAGTTTGTTAAAAATTGGATTACCGAAGGGAAAGACGTTTTGATTCAAATGCCAGCGCCAAAAACGGTGATTGAATCAACAGATGATTCGCCAAAAAAAGAATACTTACCATCTGAATACGATGATGCGATTAAAAGTTTGTTGGATGAATATGTGCGTCCAGCAGTAGAAAATGATGGTGGTGCAATCGATTTTCGTGGATTTGATAATGGTGTTGTAACGGTTGTTATGCGTGGTTCTTGCGCAGGATGTCCTTCGTCAACTGCAACGTTGAAAGGCGGAATTGAAAACCTTTTGAAATCGCACTTACCAGAGGTGAAGGAAGTAGTTGCGGAAATGTAAGAGAGAGCATAGACCCCGTCCGCCGCGGCGGACTGTTAGAACATAGATCGCTAAATAGAGCAGAGACCGCTTCGCTGTTAGAACATAGATCGCTTCGCTTTTAGACTTGATCTTTAAATCATTGAGTTTCTAATTCTAAGAATATGTTGGTTTAAAGAAACCAAGTCTCAGTTCTCTGCTCTCGGTTCTCTGCTCTCGGTTCTCATTTCCACCCTCGATACAATCCGCCGCGGCGGATCACTCGGTCGGCTCTCTCGATCGCTGCGCTTTTAGACTTGATCTTTTATATCATTGAGTTTCTAATTCTAAGAATATGTTGGTTTAAAGAAACCAAGTCTCGGTTCACTTCGGCAGGCTCAGTGCATCGCTCGGTTCTCGGTTCTCGGTTCTCTGCTCTCGATTCTAACTCTAGTCTCTAACTTAAAGCCATTGAAACATCGCGTCCAAGTCTTGCGGTTTCATCCATTGGCCCATGCGCTCAAAAAGAATTTTTTTCAATTCTTCTTCGGTGTAAACATCCTTAATTTTATCAGGATACTGAAAAGTAGCAGCTGCTGGAACCATCGCTTTGATTTCTTTCGCGAAATAAACAACACTTCCGTCTTCCGTTGCTAAACCTAAAATGGTTCCTGGTAAACCTTCAAATCCTTCTGGTCCAACAGTTGGGATTAATTCCTCTGCATACCATGCGTAAATGCGGGTTGAGTCATTCATCTGCCATATGGCCTTGCGACAATTGTATCCACTGATCATTCGTTTATTTTCAGTGATTTTCCATGATTTTCGTTCGACAGAATCTTTGATAACCGCTTCACTTCCCCACAAATCCATAATGATGAATTTCTGACGAGTATTGCTGTTTTGGTAAGTTGTATTTCTGGTTGTCATCATTTTCATGAAACCTCCATCACTTGCGCCTGCATCAGGTATGTTTTTGAATACCGAAACAGAATCATTGAAAAACAATTCAAAATTTTCAGTTCGAATCTTGTTTTGTTCGGTAATCATATTCTTCATTCGAGGATTATCACCATATCGTTTTTTCAAATTTGTTCTTCGCTCGTAAACGATACGTCCCGAAAAAATTTGAGCAAAGGTATTTGCAGTCAATAAGAATAAAATTCCTGTAAATACTATTTTTTTAATGCCAGCCTTTGAAATCATCTTCTTTCGCTTTTCTATTGTTAAATCTTAAATTCACTTTTAATAAAAAGTACCTTGAAATGATAGTCGTACGGAAATCGGTAATGCTACTTCCACTTACTACTCTTCGTGCATTGATATTTTGATTCAAGATGTCATTCCCAATCAATGAAACGATTAAATTTTGGGTCTTCAAGAATTTCTTGCTGATGTTGGCATCCAATACGAAGAATTCTGTATCGTAAAAACCACCCCCTGGTTGGGAATTTTTCGTGTACTTACCATCTGTTCCAATCGTAAATCCTTTTGGTAATCTCCACTCAACACCAATTGAATAAACTTGAATGGTGAACGGTGTATTGGAAACTGAGCTCAATGAACTTCTAGGATTGTTGTATGAATAACTTCCATTCAAATCAATTTCTAATGAATCCCACATAAACTCAATGTTCATTTCTGGTGTGATAGCGAAATTATCAGTGATGTTATCTTGTGAACCAATGATACTTTTAAATCGATTGAAAGAGGCATCCAATGAAGGATTGAATTCGATCTTGCGATTTAAAATTGGAAAACCTGCACCCGCCCAAATATTTGATGATAAATTTCCATCTACGTTGACTGTTTTTGAAACGGTGCGACCAAACTCATCAAAATCTGTTTGAGTGGCAAACGCATTGTCTGTTAAACTGAAGAAACCACCTGCCCAAACATAGCGACCAGAGAGTGCATTCCATGTATTGAAGTTTAAGGAAACATTGTGCACATAATTTGGTTTTAAATCCTGGTTACCAATATTTATTCGGTTTGGATTCGAGTTGTCGGGTATTGGTTGCAAATCATTAATTGATGGTTGAGATGAGCTTGTAGTATAGTTGAAATTAACACGCTTGCTCATACTTGGTTTGAACTCATAACGGAACTTAGGAAGGATGTTCGTGATATTTTGGTTTACCAATGAATCAGTTGCCAAGTTCAAATTGTCGATATTGATGTTTCGGACGAATGTTCCAGCAGCAAGGGTATGTTTCCCCGTTTCATAAATCAATTCGGCACCGCCTCTGTGCTGCGTTCGTGTGTTGTCAAAATTGTTGGTAAGATCTTCTCTTAATTCAGTATAATTACCGTTTGTACCATCATAAGTTGTTTTATCTTGATTCGACAAACCATATTCAAACAAGTAACTTAGATTGACTTTGAATTTAGCCGAAAGTGGTTCAAAATAACTCACTGTTCCATAGTGACTTGTATTGCGATTCGAGTTTGTTTTTTGCTGATCGATTATAGAGGTGTCAACTTGGGTTAAAGAGCGTGTGTATAATTTTCCTTCGGTGTTGTTCGTAGCAGAATTTAAGTCATAGCGAACTTCCAATTCACGACGTTTTTTAATGAATTTACGATATAAACGTGCTGTTCCATTAACAGTAACACCTTTCGAATCATTGTCATTGGTGATTTGAGTTGCCAACGATTCAATACCGTTTTCACCGAAGAACGATGATATATTTGAACTTTCAGAAATCCCTTGATCAAAACGAACCGATGGTTTGAATTCGATGAAAGTCAACGAATCAACTTGCGATCCAATTGCAAGATTCATACTGTGTTGCTCATTCAGGTTGTAATTACGAGTAGAATCGTCAGTAAAATAAGTCGTGTCGGCCAAGAAATACTGCGACTGGCTTGC
Organism: Crocinitomicaceae bacterium; assembly: GCA_044233275.1. Taxonomy (GTDB): domain Bacteria; phylum Bacteroidota; class Bacteroidia; order Flavobacteriales_D; family Crocinitomicaceae; genus M0103. The sequence goes on from JBIIKG010000030.1 coordinate 18,780, forward strand.
TGAACGAGAATCTAAACGATCGTTATAATATGAATAATTGAAAAGCAAATTTGTATTTTGTTTCTCTCCAAATTTATCTGAATAATAAATTCCAGCCTTTAACGTCTGAGGTATCCCGCTTGAATTTTTTGTATCATCTGATTCCCAGAAATTTCTATTTGCACCACTTTCGTTTGATAAACCAAACTTGTTCAAATCGCCTCTACCAAAGTTTGAACGTGGGGTATTCGAACCAAGAGCAAATATTGAAATCTTTTGTTTGCTATTGAATTTGTTGAGTAACAATTCTCCTTCGTAAAAAGGCCTTGAACCGACATAGCCATCAACTGGCGTGAGCCATAAATCGGAGGCGCCTGAGACTCGTCCAAAATAACCTTTCTTGGCTTCTTCTTTCAGTCGGAGATCGAGGACCTTTATTTTTGCATCAGAACCACCAATTGTTTCACTGTCAGTTTTCTCATAAACTTGAACTGTTTCAATTCCGTCGGCACCTAAGTTTTTTGTAGCAACGGTTGGATCGGTTCCGAAGAACTCATCACCATCCACCAAAACTTTTGTGATTTCTTGTCCTTGAGAAGTGATTTTTCCATCTTTATCGATGCTTAAGCCAGGTAACTTTTTCAATAAATCTTCTACCACAGCGCCTTCAGCCACTTTGAATGAATCGGCTACGTAAACCAAGGTATCACCTTTGTAGAATATGGGATTTTTGTTGGCGTAAATGACTACTTCTTCTAATTCTTGCGATTTAGAGCTCATTCGGATGGAAGGAATATCTATCTCTGTGTTGTTTGCGTGACCAAAAATGTAGTACAACTTATCGTCGTAGCCGGGACTCGTTATCATCAGCGTAAATGTGTCAATATTGAAAGTGTTCATTTCGAATTTACCTTCAAAATTGGTACGCTTAAAACCCAACAAAAGTGAATCTTTCATGCGCACAGCCATGGCAGTAGCATTGGGGATAGGTCGCGTTCCAGTTGAATCGTAAACAGTTCCACTTATTTTCATTTTTTGCGAAAAACCATCGTTTCCAAAAAATGACACGAACATGATTGTTAAAACAGGAATTATATACTTCATCGTTTATTCTTGAATTGAACAGCAAGTATAAACAT
>JBIIKG010000208.1:0-5032 GCA_044233275.1 Crocinitomicaceae bacterium
CAAACCAATAGAGGATAAGAAAAATAGGGATCAAGGTAAACTCCCAGAAGACATAGAATAGGATTCCATCTGAAGCAACAAATACGCCAAGCATGCCGAATTGCATTAAGAATACCAATGCATGAAATAGCTTGCTTCTCGATGATTCCATGTTGTAATTGCTGAGCAAAATGATCGGGATGCTTAAGGAAGTTAACACAATCATTATTAGTCCAATCGCGTCATAACTCATTTCAAGGGTCAAGCCAAACTGATACACTTTTCCTGAATCAAAAAGCTGAACTGTAGAGCCAGCTTCATACGCCATTAAATAAGCAATAGAAATACCCGCTGGAATCAGACTAGCAATAAGTCCGAATAAACGAATATTCTTTTGAGGGACAATAAAGGATATTAATCCTAAAGCCAAAGTTGTTATTAGTAATTCCAAAACTTAAAGTATATTAGACAATAGCCGATTAATAATATAATTCCAATCATCATTGATAACAAATAGTTCGAAAGAACACCCGTTTGTATTTTTTTCAATTGAACACCAGTAAAACTGATCATCTTCGCAAACTGATCTACTCCTGCATCTATGATTTGATTATCCACAAATACAGCGAATGTTCTAGATAGCCATTCAACTGGTTTAACAAAAACAGTATTATAAACTTCATCAAAATACAATTTGCGGCTTGAAATCATTTCCCATCCTTTGTAATCATGTTCTGATGGAGTTGTTTTTTTATTTCGCACATACTTGTTATACGAAAAACCGATAATTAACAAGGTAAGTGCACTTGTTCCAACCATTAAGCCAATAGATGACATGAAATCTAGGTGATGTGGCTCTATAGAAGATAAACCATAGGTCGAACCTTCAAGGAAGCTTGACATCCAATGTGCACTGCCGTGAAAAAATAGTCCAGGTAGGTTTAAAATACCTCCAAAAACAGATAAGACAGCAAGAACAATTAGTGGAATTGTCATGATTGAACCGGACTCATGCAAATGTTCTTTGGTTTCATTCGATCCTCTGAATTCACCATGGAACACTAAGAAATACAAACGGAACATGTAAACTGCTGTCAATGCAGCCGATAATATCAATAAACCAAATATTACTGTGTTTTCATGTAATGCGGAAGCCAAAATCTCATCTTTCGAAAAGAATCCAGAAAGCAATGGGAATCCAGAAATGGCAAGCGTACCAATTAGAAAGACATTTTTTGTAATAGGCATATATTTACGCAAACCACCCATTTTTGTAATGTCCTGTTCATGATGATTTGCATGAATGATACTTCCAGATCCTAAGAATAACAGAGCTTTGAAAAATGCATGTGTAGTTACATGGAATAAAGCAACTGTATATGAACCTAAGCCAAGCGCCACAAACATTAATCCTAATTGTGAAACGGTGGAGTAGGCTAGTACTTTTTTAATATCGTTTTGTCTTAAAGCAATAAATGCGGTTATTAGCGATGTTGCTATTCCTATAAAAAGTATCACATCCTTCGTAAATGGTGCCAATTCAAATAAGAAGTTTGATCGGATAATTAAGTAAATTCCAGCCGTAACCATCGTTGCAGCGTGAATTAAAGCAGAAACAGGCGTTGGTCCCGCCATTGCATCTGGCAACCATGTAAATAATGGAATTTGGGCACTTTTACCTGTAGCCGCAAGAAATAAGGAAAGGGTCAAACCAATTATGAACGGACTGTCTTTTTCGATACTCAAGGTGCTAAATACATCTGCAATAACATCAAACTCTAAAGATCCGAAACGCGAAATAAATAGAAAACAAGCGAAGATTAGCCCTAAGTCACCAATCCTATTCATGGTGAACGCTTTCCGTGCTGCGATACTGTTTGCCTTGCCTTTTATTTTGTCGCTGTAGTGGAAACCAATCAACAAATAAGAGCAAATTCCAACACCTTCCCAACCGAATAGTAACATGAAGTAATTACCACCCAAAACGAGGAGTAACATAGAGAAAATGAATAAATTTAGGTAAGAGAAGAATTTGTAAAATCCTTCGTCACCTTTCATATAGCCGATTGAAAAAACGTGGATCAAAGAACCAATTCCAGTAATTATCATCGTCATCCAAATAGACAAGGAATCAAGATGCAAAGAGGCGTTAATTTTAAAATCTGTCAATTCAATCATGTTAAACAAGACAAGGTGAGATGCCTCTTTTAAATTCATGAATAAAATGGTTGCAATAATGAAGGGTGACACCACAAAAAATGTTGCAATGAAACCAATCCATTTCTCAGACAAGTGTTTTCCAAAAGCCCCGTTTATAAATCCACCTAACAAAGGAAGAGCGAGAACAAGAAGAAGTAAAGTTTCGAAATTCATTTATTAGCTATTTAAATTTTTAAACAAGTCCGCATTAATGGTTCGTCTATTTCTATACGCCATCAATAATATTGAAAGTCCTACGGTTGCTTCTGCAGCGGCAACTACAACAATGAAAAAGACAAATATTTGAGCATCACCCGTTCCATTTGCTGTTGAAAATGAAACCAATAATAAGTTGACTGCATTTAACATGAGTTCAATGCACATCAATAAGACAATCATATTTTTTCTCGTCAGAACCCCAATTGCTCCAATTGAAAAAAGAATAGTCGAAAGAATTAAATAAAAATTCGCTGAAAATTCGGCTTGTGAAACGATCAATGGAATCATAATTCTACAATAGTTTGTTTTTCTCTTTTGGCTAATAACACTGCTCCAACCATAGATGCAAGGAATAGGATAGAAGACACTTCAAATGGAACAATGTATTCTGTAAAAAGCAAATGCCCAAGATTTTCGACCAACCCTTCTTGATCGGATACTTTTACAATTGCGTCCCCCGTTTTTTCTGCAGCTTTTTGACTAAGATGCATAAACGATTCACTCGTTGCTGCTATAATCACTGTAAATAAAGCACCTCCAGATATCACCGCAATGAATTTTGTGAGCCAAGGTGTTTTAGGTTCATTGTCTTTGTCCAAGTTTAAAAGCATTAACACGAATAAAAACAAGACCATGATAGCACCAGCATATACAATCACATTAACAATAGCAATGAACTGCGCATTCATTAAAAGGAAGTGCCCAGAGATTAAAAAGAAGGTAACCACTAGGTATAAGACACTTCTCAAAGGATGTTTACTGAGAATCACCATAAGAGCAGTTCCTATAGTTAATCCTCCTAAAATATATGTTAGAATTTCATAAGTCATATCGAACCTCTTTTACCTGTTGCTTGTCTTTTCGTAATATCAATTCTATTCTCTAAGGCTTCTACTAAAACATCTTTCCCATAAATAAAATCAGCTCGTTCGTATTCCGTTGGTACAATTCGGTCCGTAAGAAAAATCGCTTCTTTCGGACAAGCCTCTTCGCACAATCCACAAAATATGCAACGCAGCATATTAATTTCATAGGTTTCCGCATATTTTTCTTCACGGAATAAATGTTCTTCGCCCTTTTCTCTTTCTGCGGCAATCATTGTTATTGCTTCAGCTGGACAAGCAACAGCACATAATCCACAAGCAGTGCAATTTTCTCTACCTTCTTCATCCCTTTTTAACACGTGCATACCTCTGTAAACGGGGGCAAAAACGCGCTGCTCTTCAGGGTATTTAATTGTTTTCCGTTTGCTGAACATGTGTTTCAAGGTAATCCACATCCCACTTAGAATTGCTGGTATATACAGCTTTTCGATGAAGGTCATCGGCTTATCCGAAACAACTATTTTTCTATTAGTTAAGCTTTCCATTCTTCACTATTTAAAACCAACCTTGGTAAAATGCGATCACAATTCCAGTAACCAACATATTGATGATGGATAGAGGGATGAGTGTTTTCCATCCTAAATGCATCAATTGATCAAACCTAAATCTAGGAATCGTCCATCGAATCCACATGAATATAAAGATGAACATGAATATTTTTGCAAAAAAGGCAAGAACACACAACAAGGCTAACGTATTTCCTGAGAAATTATCCATTCCAGGGAAATTATACCCACCAAAAAATAGAATTGAAATTACTGCAGCAGAAATAAACATGGATACATATTCACTAAACAAGAACAATCCAAGTTTCATGGAACTGTATTCGGTGTGGTAACCGCCAATGAGTTCTGATTCACATTCTGGTAAATCAAATGGAGCGCGATTTGTCTCAGCTAATGAACAAACAAAGAATATTATAAATGCTATTGGTTGATAAAAAATATTCCAGTTCATACCATGTTGTTTATCAACTATTTCTGATAAACTTAAGCTTCCTGACATTAAAATTATCGTAATCAATGTTATTCCCATTGCTAATTCGTAGGAAATCATTTGAGAAGAAGCACGTATTGCTCCGAAAAGGGAGTATTTATTATTAGATGCCCATCCACCAATCATAATACCGTAAACACCCAACGAAACAACTCCAAAAATGAATAATATTCCGATATTGAAATCCGCAACCTGCAATTCAATTGTTCTTCCAAATGCTTGGATATTCGGTCCCCATGGAATAATTGCACTAGTTATTAACGCTGTAAACATGGAAATTCCAGGTCCCATAATAAATAACCAACGATCTGAATTTTTTGGGATAAAATCTTCTTTGAAGAACATTTTAACACCGTCTGCAATCGGCTGTAAAAGTCCAAATTTACCTGCTCTGTCCGGACCAACGCGATCCTGAATCCAAGCGGCTAATTTTCGTTCGAAATAGGTAGAGTAGGCTGCAATTCCTAGTGAAATCAAGAATAGGATAACAACTAAAATGAATTTTTCAATAAGCATTCCTGTATCCATCAGTCAAGTTTCTTAGCGTTATTTCTGATGTTAGTTGCATATTTCCCTTGAGAAATTACGGAATGACGATCAATTACTCTTGGACCGATAATATTCCATTTGGAAGGATCTTTCTTGTCAAACCTACAATCATTGCAAATCCAACCTGGTTTTCCATCCATATCTTCAACTTCACCATATCTATCTTTTCGTGCAGTAACTCTATATATTTCATCACCGAACATCCA
>JBIIKG010000159.1:0-6387 GCA_044233275.1 Crocinitomicaceae bacterium
ATTCCCGATTGAAATCGGGACGCTCGAACCAACTATTTAGATTCAATAAGGGAGATAATTTTCTTTTTAGATTTCCAACTTTTGATCAGTCGTTCATATGCAAGCGCTTCTGTTTTGGTTTTAAATTCTTTAGAATATACAATTTTCCAATCATCAGCCTGATTAGTAAAACCTTTGTTTTTATTGCGATGTTTGGCCAATCGTTGTTCGATATTTTCAGTCGCACCAATATAAAATTTATCAGCTTTATTAGAATAGATAATATAAGTATAGAACATTTGGAAAGTTGATTCAAAAAAAAAGGTTTGACCGAAATCAAACCTTTTTGTGGGAAATGAGGGACTCGAACCCCCGACATCCTGCTTGTAAGGCAGGCGCTCTGAACCAACTGAGCTAATCTCCCTTTTGCCTTAGAAAAAGACTTATGCTTTTCTTAATGCGAGTGCAAATATAAGGGTGTTTTTTATATTAACAAGGGCAATATTAAAAAAAATTAAAAAAAATCACTCAACAAGAAAAAACTCCCAAAAACTAGGATGGTATCTTGCTTGTTTGCAATTGTTTGTATTTCCTCCAATGCTTTCGGCGGATTTGAATAAATTTTAGCAGAAAAATTAAATTTTTGGTTTAACGCTTCCAATTGTTGAATTGAAAGACTTCGGGTATTACTAAATGTTGTGAAATTAATCGTTGCATTTTTTGGAAAAAGTCCCGCAATTTCATTCACATCTTTATCAGCACTTGAACCATACAATATATAAAGTTGACCTTTGTTTAAAGTCAATACTGCCGCAATTGTAGCCGCAATACCATCTTTGTTATGGGAAACATCAAGTAGAACAAGTGGGTCTTTCTGCACTATTTGCAGTCTGCCAAAGAAGCCTGTATTTTGAGTTAAATTTGCTAGTCCTGATGAAATTGTTTTGTCATTAATTCCCTTGAAATATTTTTTTAAAAGTTCGCACGCAACCAATACAGTGTGTAAATTCCTTTTTTGATACTCTCCAAGTAGAGGAGGTGTGAATTTGTTCGAAGAAGGAATCTCCTCAGAAAAAATCACATTGCTTTTTCGCTCTTGTGCTATTTTGGTAAAAACGGATTTTGTGGCTGGGGTAGTTTCACCAATAATTACAGGTATCTTATTTTTAATTATTCCAGCTTTTTCAGTCGCAATTTCTTCGAATGTATCTCCCAAGAACTGAGTATGTTCAATTCCTATATTTGTAATAATAGATAATAAAGGTATGATTACGTTCGTGGCATCCAATCTACCGCCTAAACCAGTTTCAATCACACAAACGGTACACTTACTTTCAGAAAAGTAGTTTAAAGCCATTAAAAAGCTAATTTCAAAAAATGAGGGTGAAAATGAAATATTTTTCGAGCGAATATCTTTGCTGTAATCGACCACAAATTGTTCAGAGATCATCTCACCATTTACTCGAATACGTTCGCGGAAATCAATAATATGCGGAGAGGTAAACAAACCAACTTTTTCTCCTGCCTCAGTTAAAATGGATGCCAACATAGAAGATGTAGAACCTTTGCCATTCGTTCCGGCAACATGAATGAATTTTAACTTGTTCTCGGGATGCTCGTAGATAGAACAAAGTGATTTTGTATTGTCAAGCGTCGGTTTGTATGCAGCTGCACCAATAAATTGATAAGCAGGAAATTGCTCAAAAAGCCAATCAAGCGTTTCTGAATACGTATTATCGGGCATTAATTTTAACAGTGATGTATTGAGTCACTAAACCTGAACCAGGAGCTTTGCTATATTTAACTTGGTTCTTAACCGCTGCAATTACTTGGTTTATAATACGCTGGTCTGTTGTTGTTGTTTTCGATGTGCTTAAAGCGGAAACAACAATTCCTTCGGCATTAACAGTAACTTTTAAATTTATCGTTATATCCACATCAGTGGCAATATGGTCGATAGAAGGGTCATTCAAACGTTTTCTACCTTCACCACTGCCAGGACCTGCTGGACCATCACCTCCGTTGCCAACGTCATGCCCAAAAGGACTATTTCCTGCACCTTGAGTTCCGTTATTGCCTCCAGTTCCGAAAGGATTATTGGATTGAGTCGAAGTAGAAGCAGTATTGTTTGAATTTGTTTTGCTGTTCGTTTTATTTGATTTGCCTGTATTTGTTTTGGTGGTAGATGTTTTTGATGTAGTTAGCACTTCTTCTTGCTGAGGCTTCGGTTGATCAAGTGGATCGTTTGTCGGAGAGCCAGAACCAGCATTTCCCATATCAACTTTTAAGTTTTTTAAATCCAACTCTTCAGGCATAACAGTATCTGCTTGCATTACATAATCAATTGGAGCAGGATCCGCAATTTGAAAAGTTAACATGAAGAGAATAACAAATAATCCAATAATCATTATGGCAGTTGCCACCCAACCAATTTGGATGTCCTTTTTGTCTGCAACTTGAGGAAGAGAAGATGCCATAATTTTTTAGTTTTATTTATCGTAAGCGAGAACGGGATCCCATGCATTTGCCTGTGAAAGAGCCAAAACTTGAAAAACTGCTTCGTAACTTGCTTTACGATGTCCTGAGATTTTAAGTTTCATTTTACCTGACTTTTCTACAGCACTCGCAGTAATTTCCTTAATTTGATCAAATTCCATTGGGTCGTCCAAGGATCCACCTGGCATTACAACGTATCGATTATCTTCTGTTACAATTACTGTCGCAGTAACTGGATCCGTTACTGGATTTATATCTTGATCTGTCTGTGGCAAATCAATCGGCGTTTGATTATTCGACATCAAACTCATAATGATGAAGAAAATCAACAAAAGGAAAACAAGATCCGTCATGGATGCCATTCCGCCTTCTATTTTGACTTTGCTATTTGAACTTAGGTTCATATTTAATTATTTACCAGGTTGGTTCAATAAATCCATGAATTCTAATGCTGCATTTTCCATTTGATAAACAACCTTACCAATTTTGCCAACGAGAAAGTTATAGCCCATAAAAGAAATAATACCAACTATTAATCCTGCTACAGTTGTAACCATCGCAGTCATGATACCTGGAGCAATAATCTTCAATTCTAAAGTTGTCGCATTTTGTAAATCAATAAATACTACGACCATACCAATGGTAGTTCCTAAGAATCCAATCATTGGAGCTGCTCCTGAAGCTGTTGCTAAAAAGTTCAATCGTTGCTCTAAGCGAAGGATTTCGAACTTTCCAGTATTTTCAATTGTAGCAGCTATGCTTTCATTTTTTGATCCGATTCTTGAAATTCCTTTTGCAAGCATTCTAGCAATTGGACTCTGAGATCCAGCACATATAGCTTTTGCTTCATCGATTCTTCCCGCAGAAATACTTGTTTTGATTCGGTCTAAAAAGCCTTGTTCTTCTTTCGAAGCTTTCGATAAAGCTAAATATCGCTCAACAAAAACGAAAATGGCATAACCAAACATCAGTAATAGAATTAGGTTAATCAACCACCCAATTCCTGAATTAGATTGATCGATAATATCCCAAATCGGAACATCTTTAACTCCTGTTGAAGGTGCACTACCTGCATTAATCTGTAATAAAAAATTTGAACCCATAATTTATAAACGTTAAATTGTTTTGTTTAGTACTAAGCCATTAATAAGAAAACTCCAACTCCTGCAAAATAACCCAAAAGAGCAAGCAATGTAATGTTTTTCATATACCAGAAGAAAGTAATTTTCTCCATTCCCATCGCAACTACACCAGCTGCTGATCCAATAATTAACATACTACCACCTGTTCCTGCTGCATAAGCAATAAAGTGCCACACATTTGAGTCCGGTGCGTCTTGGAACATTCCAATGGATGCTGCTACTAATGGCACATTATCAATAATCGAAGAACTAATTCCAAGTAAAGTTATGAATAAATTTTCTGGTATCGTTGCACTCACTTGTTGACCGAAATTGAAAATCAATCCAAGTGACTCCATTGCTGCAACAGTCAATAAAATACCTAAAAAAAATAAAATAGAAGGCATCTCTAATTTACTCAATGCACTCATAATTGGACTTTGAACGTGACCTTCTTCCTTTTTGTTTGAATACTTGAAGGCACGATGGCTGATTATTTCTGCAACTATCGCGAGAATGCAAAAAGATAACATCATACCTAAGTAGGGAGGTAAATGAGTTAATGTTTTAAATATGGGAACAAAAACAATCAAAGTCAACCCTAAAATTAACATTATTGAAGCATTTTTATTATGATTATCGATTACCTCTATTTCTTCAATATTGCCCTTGAATACGGGAAGGAAAGAAGCAATTCCTACCGGAACCAACATGGAAACTAGCGATGGTAGACCTAAAAGTGTCATAAGTTTTACAGTCGTAACTTTCCCAGCCATCCATAACATTGTTGTTGTAACATCTCCAATGGGGGTCCAGGCTCCTCCTGCATTTGCCGAAATTACAATCAAACCTGCATACCACATTCGGTCATGTTGATTCGGAACTAATTTTCGTAAAATGGTTATTAATACAATTGTAGCCGTTAAATTATCAATTATTGCAGATAAGAAAAACCCAAGGAAAGTAACAATCCACAATAAAGAGCGTTTTCTTTTCGTTTTTATTAAATTTTTAATTGCGCCAAATCCATTGAAATGGTCAATCATTTCAACGATGGCCATTGCACCTATGAGGAAAATTAAAATTTCCGCCGTTTTTCCAAAATGATGAAGTAAGGTTCCTTCTAACAAATGTGATCTTTCAGCTTGATTTAGCAGAGAAGGATCCACGAAACCTCCAGTATATGGGTCAATCCATTGGTTGAATGAATCAAATCCAAAAGCTATGATTGTCCAACAGAATACCATCATTAACAAAGCAGGAACAACTTTGTCAACTTTAAGAATGTGTTCCATTGTTATTCCAATGTAACCTAAAACGAAAACAATTAAAATTGCTACTTCCATGATTGGTTTCCTAAACTATACTCTTAAACTAATTGTTTCAATGCAATCTCAAATGCAGTCTTGGCTATACCAGTCTTTGCAGAATTATTGATATGCGATTTTACTAGAGCTTGTCTTATTGTTTCACTTGTATCGTTAAAAATACCTTCGTCTGTCAGTTCTTTTAAATCATTACTCATGAGGTATGCAAAAACTCTTGCCATACCACAATTAGAAATGAAATCTGGAATAATTGATATCGTATTATCTGCTTGGTCGGCGATAGGACCGAAGAAAATTTCAGGATCGGCAAATGGTACATTGGCACCAGATGAAATAACTTGAATACCAGATTTAAGCATTCTATTCAATTGATCTTCAGTAATCATTCGTGATCCTGCACAAGGAATAAATACATCTGCCTTTACATCCCAAATTTTAGAATTTACTTCATCATATGACAACATATTTGAAGCAACAAGTTCGTTACCGTTCTTATTCAAGAATAAATCACGAATTTCTTCAAATGTAAATCCTTCTTCCTTTATCACTCCACCCACTCGGTCAATGATTCCAACAATCTTTGCTCCTTGTTGAGATAAGTAGTAAGCACCGGCAGAACCAACATTTCCCCAACCCTGAACAATCACTCGTTTACCTGAAACCGAATTGGAGGTTGCTGAGCCTGTCGAAGCACCCCAAATAGAATAATAATGTTTGATAGATTCAGCAACACCATAACCAGTTATCATATCAGCAACAACATATTTCCGATTGACATCTGGAGAGTAAGATTTATCTTCGATTACTTTCAACACACCTTGACGTAATTGACCAATACGGTTAATCTTCTGTGCTTCTCTTGGTTGAAAGTGTCCGTTAAACACTCCTTCTTGGGGATGCCAAACTCCGCAATCTTCCGTGATTGGAATCACTTCGTGAATTTCGTCTACATTTAAATCTCCTCCTGTTCCATAATAATGTTTCAATAAAGGAGTAACTGCAGCGTACCAGCGGCGCAATACACCTTCTTTTCGAGGATCTTTCGGATCAAAGTTTATTCCCGATTTTGCTCCTCCAATTGGGGGACCAGCAACGGTGAATTTAACTTCCATTGTTTTAGCCAATGATTCAACCTCTCTTTTGTCTAAACCAACGCGCATTCGCGTTCCTCCACCTGCAGCACCGCCTCTCAGCGAGTTGATAACAACCCATCCTTCTGCCTCTGTTTCAGAATCCTTCCATTCAAATACAATTTCGGGTCTTTTGTTCTCGAATTTTTCAAGTAGGTCTTTCATATTTTAGCTAAAATCATTTGAATTTAACCAACAAAATTAACAAACAATTGCTTGTGACGTTCGATTAAATAGAAATAAAAAAAATATTTTTCACAGGCTTTTTCAACACTTTTAGTATCAATTAGGAATATGCAATGTTCCTCCTATTGTAGCGCGTGATGCACCTGT
>JBIIKG010000160.1:0-6376 GCA_044233275.1 Crocinitomicaceae bacterium
ATGGTTGTTCAGTGACAGAAACTATGACAATCACAGCAGGTTCTGCTCAAGCAAATGCCAGTATTAATGCAGCTGGACCTTTCACAAATACAGATGTTACACAACAACTTGTAGCGATAAATAATGGAGGTACCTGGACCTCTGATTGTGGGACGTGTTTAAGTGCTTCAGGTGTGTTTAATCCGCAGATTGCAGGAATAGGTTCATGGAGTATTTGTTATTCATTAGGTGCAGGGGCATGTGCTGATCAAGATTGCATTACGATTATAGTTACCGAAGGATGCACGCCGCAAATCACCAATGAAACAAGAAATATTTGTCCAGGGGATTCGAGTCTTGTTTTTGGAAATTGGGAGAATAGTGAAGGTCAATTTTCAATGGGATACACGGATATAAGTGGCTGTGATAGTACACATGTTATTAATCTGGCTATCTACGTTGCAGAAGATATTTTTGAGACGCGAACCTTGTGTGAATTTGATTCTACATTCGTTTTTAATCAGTGGATTTTTAACGATGGTCTATATTCTCAACAAGAGCAAACAGCAAACGGTTGTTTCTATAACAATACGATTGAAGTTGTCTTTCAAAATTGCATTATTGAGCCCGCGGTAATTTATATTCCTAACGTTTTTACTCCGAATAATGACTTAATTAACGATACGTTCGCAATTGTTTTCCAAGGAGGAATGGTTGAAGAGGGTTATGTTTTTAATCGCTGGGGCAATCTTGTTCATACATTTGGACCAAACGATGTTACTTGGGATGGAATAGATTCTAAATCCGGTCAAGAAGTTCAAGACGGCGTTTATACATATGTTGTCTATTTCAAACCAGCTTATTCTGGCCGAGAAGAGTACCATGGTTTTGTGACAGTTATTCGCTAGTATTCAAAATTATTTCTTCGATTGCATTTGCTGCTAATTTCAGGTTGGATCGTTCTTTAATTGAACATTTTAGTGGTAGAATTTCAATTCCAGCTTGTGACAATTGACAGTCAAGACTTAAAAAAAGTGGAAGTTCGCATTTAAATTCTCTTCGTAATTCTTCGGTTATGCCAATTGATACGGGTATACATATTGGTTTTTCCGATAAAAATGCTTGAATAAGTTCTAGACAGGTTTGAGCGATTCCATATTTTGTAGCCTGTTCTGTTTGTCTAATTTCGAATGCAGATTTGACCAATTTTTCTTCAATTCCTTGGAGTTCATCATTATTGGAAACATCAATAAGGTATTTGTCTTCAATTTTACTCTGAGAGAAGAGTGGAACCATATGCTGGCCATGTTCTCCAATGACTTTAGCAGTGACGTTAGCTAGTTTTGCTTCAAAATGGTCACTTAATATATGTTTTAAGCGAAAAGTATCCAAGGCCGTTCCTGTTCCAATAACTGTCGCTTTCCCTTTGATAGCATCATTAATCCAATATGAAATTGGATCAACTGGATTGGTGATAGCAATTATTTTTGTGTTCGAATTAAAAGAAATCTTAGAAAAAAGTTCATAAACCAGCTGTTTGTTTTTCAAGGCAACTGAATTTCTGCTTTGGCCGTGCACATTACTGAAACCTGCCGCGTAAATAATAAAATCTGAAAGAGGAATACGTGAATGTGAATTGTGTACTATTTGATTATTGTTACAAGCCGCTGCATGCTGAAGATCAAGAATTCTGCCGCTCACGTGTTCTTTGGTATTCATTACATTCAACGTGCAGTTGGAAAAATTAGAATTGATGAGTGCTGCCACCAAGCTGCCTACTTCTCCAAAACCATATACTGTAATTAATAATCCCATTGTTCTAAAGTTAATGTTTTCCGATGAATGCATCATTAACTTAACTCTATGTAAACGTCTAAAATATTAAGGTATGAGAAAGTAAATCAACGTCGAATAGATAAGAACGGGAACAACAATGCAGATCCATACAGATGAGGCAACATAATTACTACCGAAGCGATTGAAATAATTGAGGAAATCGACTGATCGTTTATATAGTCGAATTGAAAAGGAGCTAAAATCCTTGCATATGAACGCAAAGCCGATACAAAAAAGGATGAAGCCGATTTTCATGTAATGAAAGTTGAAAATCCAATCGAGCAAGACTAGCCAACTGAATGGAACTAGGAAGTAATAGACAATGATATTGATTTCGTAATAACTTATTTTTAAGAATCTTGCATAACGCATAAGAACACCTACGACTCGATTAAAAATTCTTTCATGCATGTTTGCTGGCTTTGCCGGAGGAGCGAATTTATTCTTTAGGCCCATTCCCATCATCCCGATAATTAGCAGCAAGAAAACAACTAAAATACTAATTAGGAATAAAACAGTATAACATAGTATTTCCAAATAGGTCATTCTTAAAATAAAGTATTTGAGTTGAATAAAGTTAAAAATAGGGAATTTTCTAAATCACTGATTTATTTCGTTTGAGTTTAAATGTTTACTTTTTGCCATATTTCTTCAGTAAAGCTTTGAACTTCTTTGTTTCTTTTATCGTAGCTAGATCAGAATCTTTTTCTAACCAATCAAAATCTGACCAACCTCCAGAAAAAGCCTTTTCCAGTTGTTTCAATGCTTCTTTTTGTTGTCCTGAAATGGCATAAAAGCAGGCTAAATTATAAGATGCATTTGGGTTTTTATCAAAAAATAAGGCAAATTTCTTTGATTTTCTAATGAAATTTAGATCTTCATCTTTCATCAACCAAGCGATATCTGTCCAACCCGCTGATAGCGATTTTTCTAAGTGGAATAAGGATTTATCCTCGTCAAATAAGAGTGAATAAAGACATGCTAAATTGTAATTTAACAAAGCAACGTTTTCAAAATAAAAAGATAAATCCGCTTCATTAACTCCACAGCAACGTTCAAGACTTTTTAATGCTTTTTCAAAATAGTATTTTGCATTTTCCAAATCTCTCTCGTTGATTAAGAAGTCACCAGTTTCTGAGCAAGTTTCGAATTCTTTTCTCGGATCCGCTGGTATATGAGTCCTTGATTGAATTTTTGCAAGGTATACTTTTGCTGAATCGTTCATGTTTAGATTTTTAAATGCGATGTAGGAATACAGAATATTTAGTAAATTATTCCGTTGATCTTTTGTATAGTCAAGTATGGAAGCATACTCTTTGTTTTCCGCGAAACGCATTAAAAGCATATTTCTTGCAATCCTGAAATTCGGATTATTCGCCACTGCTATTTTGTATTCGTTCAGTGCAATCTCTTCATTGTAAAATTCAAATTCGAAAATCATTCCTTTCAAACAATTCACATAAACTGCCCCTTTGTCCATAGATAAAGCAGTATCTAATTTCATTATTGCAAGCTCTTTGGGCATAATCAAATCATCATCTTTGACAAACTTATGCAATGACCGGCAGGCCTCGGAAAATAGAACTCTTGCAAAATTTCCACTTTCTATCAATTTTTTATCGCCAATCATTTCACGTAAAATGGTTGCCTCCAAGCTGATATTAATTATTTGAAGCGGACCATGTTCATTCTCATCGATATCACCAATTATGAAACGAACGAATTTCTGAATATCCTGCATAATATGCTCAGATAATAATAGTTTCGCTGATTCGATGAGCTTAGGATCACCATTTAACTTTTCAAGATCTTGATAAATGGAATAGGCACTTGGGGGATAGTATGAGATTAATTTACCTTCCTTTAACAATACATTGAATTCATTGTATAGTTTCATGGATTGGTTATCGCTACTTTCATATACAATATCGTTTGCGCTTCTCAGAACATTCGTATTCAGAATACCTTTTACGGCGAGTGCATCGGCATTATTTTTATCTGAAGTTATTTTCAGTTCCTTTGAATCGCTATTAAGATCGATAAATTGCTTATTGGAAAATGCGATTGTTGCCTCATAATTTCCGATTAGCATTGGATTTTGCGGATTCCTTCCTGATTGTTCTGGTACTTTTTCTAATAGATAAAGGTTAAGTTCACGCAAAGTGACCTCATCATCTTTATTTTTATCAGCGAGACCCGATAAGCCATTAATAAGTTCATAAGAGAATAAGCCCCTGCCGCCTCCCCATTGTTCACCCTCAAGTGAAAGTTCACCAGGTTGGCATGAAACAATCTTTATTTCATCCTGCCATTTATCTTTTAGAATATTGGCAGTCGCTTCCATTCCCTCTCGTCCACCAATCAAATTTCCACTTTTACATGCATCAGCAATAAAAATTGTTTGGACACCTTTTGACGAAAATGTTGAAATCCAACTTTTTAAATAAATGATACCAATAGCACCCATAGGATAAACAGTATACGGCGAATCATAGGGAAGTAGGTATGCATCTTGAACGATTGTTTTGCTTTCCACATCCCCATGCCCACTAAAATAAATGTAGACGACATCTCCTTCCTTAACCTGATCAGACAAATAATTTAATGTACTCCAAAATGAGGCATTCTTAGCATTTTCATTAATTAACGTGTATACATTTTCCTCTTTAATACCTGTAGAAATAAGGTATTCTCTAAAAACGAGCGCATCTATGTCAGCATATTTCAATTCTGGAATATTAGGATTTTCGTATTTGGATACACCCATTACGAGCGCATAAGTTGTTCCAGCTGTACTTTTAGAAGAAGTAATTACTTCCGGATTTGCACCGCGTTGGGCCAATGCACTAAGCGAAATACCGAGAAAAATAATAGTCCATAACTTACTCATGACTTTTTGTTTTAGTATATAATCAATTTCTCTTACAAATGTTAATAATCATTGCCTAAATAATGTGATTAAAAAAATCTACATTTTGGATTTCATTGTCCATGCAATAAGTTTTGAACGCTCAATTGCTAAATTTGCTTTTTCACCTTCAAACAATTCATTCATTGATTCATGAAAAAGTGCTAACCATTGTTCAAAATCGCTTGCTTTTAATTCCAATTTCGAATGAGCTGTCATCATATTGTTTGCATATCCAGCTTGATCAATTAAGACGAAAGCCCAAAAATCAGCAACATGGGGGATATGTTTTTCCAAATCTAACTCAATAAAAAAGTGACTAATTTGCTCATCTACTAACAATCGGTCATAGAATCTGCTAATTAATTGTAAGACGTCTTCGTATGTTTCTATATCTCTTTTCATGCTTACCACTAATTTCAAATCCCTAGTTCCTAGTTCCTAGTCTCCAGTCTCTAGTTTCCAGTCTCCAATTAATCCTTAAACCAACTTGAGTATTTCACATAATTATCAGCAATTCGTTGCACTTCTCCCTTAAACAATTCAGGTGAAAGTGTTTTTACCTTTTTCGCAGGAACACCAGCATAAATACTCCATGATTCAACTCTAGTACCCTCTAGTAAAACGGCACCTGCGGCGATAATACAATTGGATTCGATGTAACAATCATCCATGACAATTGCACCCATCCCAATCAAAACATTATCTTCTACAGTACAACCATGAACGAGAGCATTGTGACCGATCGAAACATTATTTCCGAGGTTTACTTTCGTCTTTTCATAAGTACAATGAATAACAGCACCATCTTGCACATTCACTTTGTTACCCATTCGAATAGAGTTTACATCTCCTCGAACAACAGCGTTGAACCAAACGGAACATTGATTTCCCATAATCACGTCGCCAACAATAGTCGCATTTTCTGCAAACCAACAATCGTCTCCAAAAACTGGAGAATTACCTCTGCAAGATTTAATTAGTGCCATTTATTTATTTTTTACAAATATACGAAGAGTCCATTGACAGTCCTTAAAGATACTTTGAACCTTCGCGTTTCGCTAAACCTTGTAGATTAATTTTTTCAATAAACGCTTTTACAGCTATTGGATTTGTTTTTGAATATTCACGGAGACTCCAACCAATTGCTTTTTGAATAAAAAACTCCTTTTTCTCCTGAAATTGTTCAATTAAGGAAGCTAGCAATTCAAAATTAGTTTCATTTTTAAATTTCAATTGGTAGAGCAGACAAGACCGATTCAACCAAATATTATCTGATTTCCGCCATTTTTCAATCAATTTTGCTCCTTCAATAGGAAACTGATGGCAATAATTGCCAACATAATGGGAGGCAATTAAATCAACACTATCCCACCATGTATGTTTAGTGATAAGGTATTCCATCAGCTTATTATCACTGGCTAGAATGAATTTTTTTGGTTGACGAATCAGCAAGTCTATCGCTGTATAATGAAATTCACGTTCCTCTTGATTCCATAAATCGAGAATTAAACTTCGCAAATCAACAGGATTATTTTTTGAGATAGAAATGTACCACTTTTTTTGAATTTCCCTTCTCAAAGGAGTAGTTATGCCATAAAAAACGAAAAGTCCCTTCATGTATTTCGACATGGCAAGGGACCTTTCACTATT
>JBIIKG010000031.1:0-19672 GCA_044233275.1 Crocinitomicaceae bacterium
AGAATAAGCACGAACAACTTCTTCTTCATTTTTCATAACCAAAGGCCACAAAGCAAACTTATCCCAATCTGATTTAAATTTCTCAGGTTCTCCTGGGTGATCTTGCGGATGAGCTGTAATGTCCATTTCAGAATATTTCACTTCGCATACAGGGATTTTAATTTGAATGTATCCACCTGCTTTGTAATCCATATCTTCAGGAATCTCAACAATAAATTCCTTAATAAATGTTGCAACGTTATAGTTAGAAACAACAGTTGCCTCCCATTCTTTAATACCAAGAACTTCTTCTTCAACATGGATTTCCATGTTCTCTTTCACTTTAACTTGACAACCTAATCTCCAATTTGCTGCAATTTCCTTACGAGAGAAGTGTGGGGCTTCGGTCGGAAGAATTTCACCTCCACCTGAAAGAACTTGACACTTGCATTGCACACATGTACCACCACCTCCGCAAGCTGAAGGCAAAAAGATTCCTGCATTACTCAGGGTGCTCAATAAAGTCCCACCACCATCAACTTCAATCTCACGATCTCCGTGATTGATATTAATTTTAATTTTCCCTTTAGGAGAAAGTTTAGCTTTCGCGAAAAGCAACATCGCGGTAAGTACTAAAGTAACGAAAAGGAAAATCGCTATTGTTACCGTCATTAAAACTCCCAAACTCATTATTTCTCAGTTTTAAAAGATGAATCTGACACATCAGCGCGTAATACTGAAGCATCCTCAATCATAGTTGTTCCTACTTTCTTTTCTTTCTTTGGTTCGTCAACATAAGTAATACCCATGAAGCTCATAAAAGCGATACCCATCAAACCAGTAATAATAAATGTAATTCCAAGACCTCTAAGCGGAGCAGGAATGTGAGAATATCTAATTTTCTCGCGAATAGCTGCAATAAAAATAATTGCTATTGCCCATCCAATACCTGATCCCATTGAAAATGCTGTTACGTCTAAGAAAGTAGAATATTGTCTTTCTTGCATAAACAACGCACCACCTAAAATAGAACAGTTTACAGCGATAAGCGGCAAGAAGATTCCAAGTGCACCATAAAGTGAAGGAGAAAATTTCTCAACTAACATCTCAACTAATTGTACAATTGAAGCTACAACCGCAATGAACATAATGAAAGAGATAAAACTCAAATCAATATCTTTCCATGCTGGGTTTAACCATTCTAAAGCACCTGCTTTTAACAAGTAATTTTCAAGAATCCAGTTAACAGGAACAGTAACGACTAATACGAATATTACTGCTGCACCTAAGCCAACTGCTGTTTCAACCGTTTTTGAAACGGCTAAATAAGAACACATTCCTAAGAAGTATGCGAAAATCATATTTTCTGAGAAAATAGATTTTACAAATATGTCTAATGTTGTTTCCACAATCTTTCGTTTTTAGAATTAATGAGTTTCTTGCAATGACTTGTTTCTAGAACGTTGAACCCAAATAATGATTCCAACGATAATCAATGCCATAGGAGGAAGAATTACCAAGTTGTTATTTACATAACCCATAGTGTATAATCCAGTTTCTGATCCTGGGATTGCGTTTCCGAATATTTTAAATCCATAAAGACTTCCAGAACCAAACAATTCGCGAACGGTAGCAACTATTAACAATAAACCAGCATAACCAGCACCATTACCAATTCCATCTAACAAAGACGGCCAAGGTTTATTAGCCATTGCATATGCCTCAAAACGTCCCATGATAATACAGTTCGTAATAATCAAACCAACAAATACAGACAATTGCTCTGAAACATCTGGTAAAAATGCTTTCAAAATTTCGTTTACCACAATCACTAGGGCAGCTGCAACCACTAACTGAACGATGATACGAATTCTAGGAGGCATGATGTTTCTTAATGCAGAAATCACAAAATTACCAAGTGCAGTAACGAAAATTACAGATAAACCCATTACAAGGGCTGTTTCAATTTTCACAGTAATAGCTAATGCCGAACATATACCTAAAACTTGGACTGTCACAGGATTATCGTTTGTTAATGGATCGGTAATCAGTTTTCTGTTTTTCTTGGAAAACAATGGCTCACTTGGAGCTTTTGTTTTAGTTAGAACTTCACTCATAATTATGATTTTTTAGTTTTGAAATAAACAGTATATGGAACTAAACATCTGTTCACCATTTCTTCAACACCTTTTGAAGTAATAGTTCCACCTGTGATACCATCAATTTTACTAGGTTTAGCTCCTGAACCGTCTTTTACGATTTCAAACGGCGTGAACTCACCTGATTCATCGGTAATAACTTCGCCTACTTTTGTCCAACGATCAACGAAGAATCCCAAGGAAATCTCGGCCCCTAGTCCTGGAGTTTCACCTTGATGACCAAACGAAGCTCCTGAAATAGTTCGCATATCTTCTGAAATACATACATTACCCCAAATTGGGCCCCATAGTCCTCTTCCAATAACTGGTATTATGTAAAGTGTCTTCCCATCTTTTTGAGCAATGAACATAGGATATTGTCTGTCTTTCACAGCAATATTTTTGTTCTTGTACTCCCCTTTGATGTCGATACCAAAAGCAGCTTCTTTTCCTTCTGCTCCTTCTTTTACAACAATACCAGTAGAAGTCAATAAAACGCCTTCTTTGATGTATTCTTCATACTTTTCTTCAGCATTGGTGCGATCAATCTTGCTCATTTCATCAGCACTTAATAAGGCTGATAAAATTTCGATTTTTTTCTTCACTCGACCATTAGCTTCTTGCTTATCCTTTAGACTTAAAGATAAAAAAGCCAAAACACCACCTACTACAACAACCATTATGGTAGCGAAGACTATGGTGTAAACATTACTTTCTTTATTAATTGCCATGACTATGCAGTTTTAACACGTTTTAATCTTCGTTTAATATTCCCTTGAACAACATAATGATCAATAATAGGCGCCATTACGTTCATGAATAAAATTGACAACATTACACCTTCGGGATAAGCTGGATTTAAAACACGAATAATAATCGATAACAAACCACCTATAAAACCATAGAATATCTTTCCTGTTGCCGTTTGTGCAGCACTTACTGGATCAGTTGCCATGAAAATAGCACCAAATGCAAATCCTCCTATTACTAAATGGAAATATGCAGGTAAATCCAAATAAGGATTTCCACCTATCATGTTTAGCAATAATCCCATTACTAAACCACCAGCAAAGAATGAAATCATAATGCGTAATGAACCAACACCTGTGATTACAAGTATTGCAGCACCAATTAAACATGCCAATGTCGAAGTTTCACCTATAGAACCTGGTATCATCCCCATAAATGAATCCATTAAGGAATAATTGTTTGTATAGGCATCAAGGTTTTCAAAGACAGGTTTATCTGACATGAAAGAAGCTAAATCCCCAAGTGCTGTTGAACCTGATACTCCATCTACTTCATTGCCTGCCAACCAAACTTTATCGCCTGACATTGAAGTTGGATAAGCGAAGAACAAGAACGCACGTGCAGTAAGTGCAATGTTCACAATGTTCATTCCTGTACCTCCAAATACTTCTTTACCAATGATTACTGCGAAAGCTGTTGCAACACCAACCATCCACAGTGGAACATCCGCAGGCATTGTTAATGGAATTAACATACCAGAAACTAAAAAACCTTCGTGTAATGAGTGACCTCTTAGCATTCCGAAAATGAATTCGATTAAAAGCCCTACTCCATATGAAACAACTAATAATGGTAAAACTACTCTCAGTCCAATCATGATTTTCGTACCTTGGTCAGCCCAATAAACTAAATCTCTGTTTCCACTTTCAGCGACCATTGCCCAGTGTCCAGTATTATAAATACCGAATAATAAACAAGGGATTAAAGCTAAAATAACCATCATCATGGTGCGCTTCAAATCGACACCATCACGAATATGTGCCCCTTTTGTGGTAACCAATTTTGGTGTAAACGCAAATGTTGCAAGCGTTTCAAATAATGGATTCCATTTCTCAAATTTACCTCCTTTGATAAACTTGGGTTCCATTTTGTGTATTATATTTTCTAAGAATTTCACTGTAACTGTTTTTATATTATTACATGCACTCTCTACCTATCAAGTCTAATCCTTGACGGATTTTATCTTGAATATCAATTTTCGTAGTACAAACGTATTCGCATAAAGCGAAATCTTCTGGGGCTACTTCATAGATTCCTAAATTTTCCATTCCATCGATATCATCCGTTATCGCTGCTTTTACCAATTGCATCGGCAAAATATCAAATGGGAATACTTTTTCAAGTTCACCTGTTACCACGAAAGCTCTTTCTTCACCATTCGTATTTGTATCTAGTCTGAACTTCTTGTTTGGCGTTAAGAACGTTGGAAATGAACGAGAATTTGAGAATTTATCAAAACCAAGACCCAACCACCCTGTTGTTAAGAAGAACTTGTAATGGTCTCCTTCAGGAATGACTGTAACTTGATTGTGGTAATAACCTAAATTACCGTTACTTTCTATTCGATCTCCTGTCAATACATTTCCGCTTATATAACGAACATTCCCTTCCGTTTTAATCTGTCCTTTGATTAAATCTTCAATAGAAGCGCCAATAATCGTTTTGTAATATTTCGGAGCTATAACTTCTGAACCTGAAAGTGCTATTGTTTTTGTCGCATCAAATTTACCAGTATTAAAATAACGACCGATAATCAATACGTCGAGCGCATTTACTGTCCAAACAAATTCTCCCTTATTAACAGGATCAATATGATGAATCTGTGTTCCAACGTTTCCAGCAGGGTGCTTACCGATGATTGTGTTGATTTGAACTCCTTTCGCATTGGTTAAAGCAGAAGCTGACTTCTCTTTACCGTTTAATGTTAGGTGAACTTTACCAGTTGTTAGTTTTGCCAACGCATCTAAACCTGCTTGAAAATCATTCTCTTGTCCTTCCAACAAGAAATTGTAATCAGGCGCAAGTGGAGAGCTATCAAATCCAGAAACAAAAATAGCTTTCGGTGAATTTGTCGGGGTTGCGACAATATCTAACGGACGTTGTTTCACAAATACCCACAAACCTGCGTTGAGCATTGCTTCTTTCACTTGTTCTCCAGACAAACTTTCCACGTTCGCTGGGGATCCAGATGCATATTCTTGATTTGAATCGACAGAAATAATTACTTCCGTAATCTTTCTTTTGTCTCCACGAAGAATTTGCTGAACAGTTCCACTAACAGGAGTCGCACATTTAATAGATTCGTTGTACTTATCGAAGAAGATTATTTGACCAGCTTTAACCGGCTCACCTTCTTTAACTATAACTTTAGGGTTCAATCCATGAAAATCTGATGGTTTGATTGCCACTTGTTTCGGCAGACTTAAGGTTTGAATAACTCTTTCGGAATCGCCCAACAACTTAATATCTAATCCTTTTCTAATCTTAACAGTCTTTGACATATAACAAAGCGTTTTGTGATGCTGCGCAAAAATATAAAATTAGTAGCGTATGCGTACCTTTTGGATCACTAAGATTTTAAGTTTTTGTAATTTAGAACAAATCTAAATAATGTAGCTGAACAGTTAAATTATCCGTTGAAAATAAATATCATGATATTATTACGTTTAAATTAATTTAATGTTAACAAAAAATATAAAAGTGTATTTTCAACTGATTTTGGAACCATTCAAGATATTTATTTGTTTTAATTCAAGAAAATATATAATTTTCAATTCAGAAGTCATATAATTTATGAAGACAGCAACAACTCAAGGTGTTCAAATAAGTGTTTCGATTCGATTTAGATCTGATTTATCTGATTTATTTCATAAGAAGTACTTTTTCAATTACCGCATTGAAATTCAAAATAATAATGCTTTTGATATTCAATTAATGCACCGTGATTGGTTTATATTTGATTCGTTAGAAGAAGTCTCTTTTGTTAGTGGTGACGGAGTTGTTGGAGAGCAACCAATTTTGCGTCCTAACCAGAAATATGCTTATGTCAGTGGTTGCGAATTATCTTCTGAAATAGGTCAAATGAAAGGTTTCTACACTTTCAAACGTCTAGAAAATGATAGCCTATTTCAAGTACATATTCCTCAATTTGATTTAATCTATCCCGGAAAACTTAATTAATTTTCTTTTTGAATACAAAGAGAATCAATAAGATCGCTGCGGTCAATCCTGCGATTATAAATACAATATACCACATTCTGTCTTGCCTTAATTCAGATTCAAGCAATTTCATTTGTTGGTCTTTCAAATCATTGCTTAACTCCATCTCCTTGATCGATTCAAGGAGTTCATTCGACAAGGAACTTTCTTTAGCAACATTTGCGTAATAAGAATCTTGAAGGTCTATATACTTATGCAAGTAACTCAGAGATAAGTCCGGTTTGTTCTGAACTTCATATAATTCAGACAAGGCAAACAAAGCATCCATTTCATCCTTCAATAAGTTACGTTTCTGAGCGAAATCGAAACTCTTTTCATAATAAACACGTGCGTCTTCGTATTTGCCCATTTCAAAATACAAGCCACCAATATTAAAATAGGATTCGCAAATATACTTAGCATTATTCGTCTCCATTCGAATATCCAATGCCTTCGTGAAATACTCCAAGGTCTTCTCAATTTCACCTTTCTCAAAATAGACAATTGCCAAATTATTATAAGAATGCGCCACTTGTGCCTTAGATGACGACTTCAATCCGAAGTCAGCACTTTTCTGAAAATATTCCATCGCTAAGGGAATATTATTTTGCTGTTGTTCAATGGTACCAAGCAAGGCATATGCATTCGAAACTGATTCCAGTTTACTTTGTTTTAATGCTTCTTTTTTGTAATGTTGGATAATTGCGGCCGCTTTGTCGAAATTTTTCAATCCAATATAGACTTGACCTAAATTGATTTCTGCTAAAAATGAAGAAGTTGGATCTGGACTATTCTTGCCTGCTTTTAGCGATTTGAGATAATATTTTTCGGCCATTAAAGGAAGACCTTTATTCATGTAGGCGTTTCCAATTTCATTTAGGGTTTCTGTAATTATTACTTGGTCACAACTTTCTTCAAAATACTTGAGCGATTCTAGCAGAAACTTAATCCCCTTCTCTTGTTCTCCAGTTCGAATCAATGCACTACCCAAGGAACGTTTACCAACATTGGTTGCAAAACCATTTCTTTTTTCTACACCTTGAAGTACTAAATCAAATCCAATTATGCGCAATGAATCAAGGTTGTCAAGGATCAAAGGATTCCAGATTTCCAAACCTATGGCCGCCTTTTTATCTATATCACTTGTTTGGTAATACTTCTTGAGTTGTTCCTTGTATTGACCAAATACGGTAGTATGAAAAAAAAATAAAAAGAAAAGAAGTCCAGTTTTAGACAAAATGGTAGCAAGTTTTTGTTTACACATGGATTGTTAAATATATTCCGTTGCAAGGATAACCAACATTCGTTACTTTTGCAAAAAAATATTTATTATGTCAAACGCAATTTTCAATGTTCCAAAAGCGGTAAATGAACCTGTTAGAGGATATGCTCCTGGATCTGTAGAACGAGATAATCTTTTGAAAAAATACAACGAAATGTACAATCAAGAAGTGATTGATGTTCCGATGTACATTGGAGGAAAGGAAGTGAGAACAGCAAACAAAAAGCCACTTACAGCTCCACATGACCACCAAAAGGTCTTGGGTCACTATAATGTTGGTGATGCTACTCACGTGCAAGAAGCAATTGATTCTGCATTGGCGGCAAAGGAAGCTTGGTCAAATTTACCTTGGGAAGATCGAGCAGCAATTTTTTTAAAAGCGGCAGATTTGTTAGCTGGACCTTTCAGAGATAAAATGAATGCTGCAACAATGCTTGCGCAATCTAAAAATGTATTTCAAACTGAAATTGATGCGGTTTGTGAGTTGGTAGATTTCTTCCGATTCAACGTTCAATATATGACTGAGATTTATAAAGAACAACCAGAATCATTGCCTGGAATGTGGAACAGATTAGAATATCGTCCATTAGAAGGTTTTGTTTTTGCTTTATCTCCTTTCAACTTTACTTCAATTGCAGCCAATTTATCAGCCGCACCAGCAATGATGGGAAATGTGATTGTTTGGAAACCGGCAGAATCACAAATTTATTCTGCTCAAGTTATCATGGAATTATTCAAAGCTGCAGGTTTACCTGACGGTGTCATCAATATGGTAACAGTTAGTGGTCAAGTTGCAGGTGAAGTGATTTTCAAAAACAAGCATTTCGCAGGATTACATTTTACAGGATCAACTGGTGTTTTTCGTCAATTATGGAAAAACATTGCAAATAACTTAGATGTTTACCGTTCTTATCCGCGAATTGTTGGTGAAACCGGTGGTAAAGATTTTATCATGGTTCACTCATCTGCGAATCCTGCTGAAGTAGCAACTGCTATGTCAAGAGGTGCATTTGAATTCCAAGGTCAAAAATGTTCTGCTGCTTCAAGAGCCTATATTCCTTCGAATATTTGGCCAGAAGTTAAACGTATATATGTGGAGCAAGTGAATTCATTTAAAATTGGTAGTCCAGATGATACGCGCAATTTTGTAAACGCAGTTATTGATGGAAAAGCTTTTGATAAAATTGCTGGGTACATCGATTATTGCAAAGCACAAGCTGATGCAGAAATTATTACAGGTGGTAACTACGACAAATCAAAAGGATATTTTATCGAACCAACAACGGTAGTTACAACAAATGCGAAATTCCGCACAATGTGTGAAGAAATTTTCGGTCCAGTTTTAACAATTTATGTCTATGACGCTGATAAATTTGAAGAGACCTTAACAATTTTGGATGAAACATCCGAATATGCGTTAACGGGTTCAATTATCTCAAATGATCGTTATGCAATTAACTTAGCAACGAAAAAATTAGAAAATGCAGCTGGAAACTTCTACATCAATGATAAGCCGACTGGAGCTGTTGTTGGTCAACAACCATTCGGAGGTGCAAGAGGTTCTGGCACGAACGATAAAGCGGGTGCAGCGATGAACTTAATGCGTTGGGTAGCAGCGCGAACAATTAAAGAAACGTTTGTTCCCCCTACAGATTATAGATATCCATTCTTGGGTTAAGAAATATAATTACTTTTAAGCGTCTTCAATTTTGAAGGCGCTTTTTTGTTTTAATTGAACATGAAAAACATCTTTAGAAGCCATAGTTTCCTCGCTGTTCTATTGGGACTAATACTCGCAGTTACTGTCCGCTTATCGTATTTCTCCAATAATTCTACCAACGGATACAATGCCACTACTTGGGACGCACTCGGCTATTACATGTATCTTCCTGGAGTTTTTATTTATCAAGATGTCAAGGAACTAAAATGGCTTCCAAAGGTTGACAGTACATATCACGTGAGTGGCGGTAGCTTATACCAAGCAAACCAATTAAAGAATGGAAATTTTGCCTTCAAATATCTTGCAGGTGTAGCATTATTGGAGCTTCCATTTTTCGCACTAGGTCATCTTTGTGCTTATCTAAGTGGTGAACCAATGGATGGATTTTCTTGGCCCTATCAATATGCAATTTTGTGGGGTGCCATTTTTTGGTTCTTTCTGGGACTCCTTGTGTTACGGAAAGTTTTACTGAAGTATTATTCCGAGAACATAACTGCATTAACCTTACTATTACTTGTCTTTGGGACCAATCTCATCCAATATGTAAGTGTTGATGGCGCCATGAGCCATAGCTATATTTTTCCACTTTATGCATTTGTTTTATGGTGGACAATACGATGGCATGAAACATTTTCTAGAAAATATGCTTTCTTAATTGGTTTGACGATTGGAATTGCAACCATTTCGAGACCTACAGAATTAATAATGCTTTTTATCCCCCTTTTATGGTCCCTAGACAATTCTGGAAAACTTGCTGAAAAATGGAAAATGACTCGTCTCCATTATTCGCATGTTTTTATTGCCATTTCAGGTGGAATAATCGGTATTCTCCCCCAATTGATTTATTGGAAACATGCAACGGGATCTTGGATTTATGATGTAGGTAGCAAATGGAATTTTTTGAATCCATGGTGGCGCGTTTTATTCGGCTTTGAAAAAGGCTGGTTTATTTACACGCCAATTACCATTTTTATGATTTTAGGTCTCTTTTTCATAAAAACAAAACCTTTTCGAAAAGCGGTAATTGTTTTTATCATTTTAAACCTTTGGATTATTGTTTCTTGGTCAGATTGGCGCTACGGAGCCAGTTATTCTGTTCGTGCCCTGATTCAAAGTTATCCAATATTCGCCTTAGCCTTAGCTGCGTTCTTAGATTATTTTTACAAACGAAAATTGCGTTATATCATATTATTTATTGGGTTACTTCTTTGCACAGTGAATCTGATTCAAATTGGACAGTACAATACAACTGTGCTGCATTATGACCATATGAATAGAAAATACTACGCAGCGATCTTCTTAGATCCAAGTCCTGAACCTTTAGATTACAGTTTGCTCGATACAGATGAACAACTTCCCAACTATGTGTTGGAACAATCAAACGTTAATTCAAAAACTTTCCAGCAAAAGGAAGTAGCTGCCGATATTTCAAAATCCACCATAATTGGTTCACTGCAAATAACGAATGAAACGTGGCTAGCAACAAAATGTCAATTCACCTCATCTCTTGGACTAAAATCAGGAAATCTGGCCGTTTTAGCTTTTAAAGATGGGCAAGTTTTGAAGGAGAAACATTTCCGGTTTGCTGTTCCTTTTGCAGCCGATCATTTGAATATGAGTTATGAAAATCATTTTAGTGTTCCCGAAAAAAGTGATTCTGTCATCTGGAAAATTGAATCTTTTGATCAAATTAAAATTCCATCATTGGAATTGTCAATCAAACAATACGTGCGCTAAGAAATGCTTATTGATATTTTTATACACTCAAACAAAATTTAAATCATTGAATTATTCAACTTGTTTTCTTTAAATTTGAACATGAAATTATTATTCGCACTTATAGCAATCACATTCTTCATTGGAGGTTGCACTAAAAAAACTGCCGCAAAACAAGCTGCTGAAGATGATAAAATTATCCTTCAATACATCAGTGTGAATTCGCTACTAGCAACCAAAGCAAGTTCTGGCTTGTATTACGTAATTGACTCTCCAGGAACAGGTGCAAGTTGTCATTCGAGTTCTGATGTGAAAGTTGCTTATAAAGGTTATTTCACGAATGGTGAAGTATTCGATGAATCAGCTAGTGGAATTACATTTAATCTTCAGCAAGTAATTGAAGGTTGGACACTTGGAATTCCTTACTTCAAAGAAGGTGGATCAGGAAAACTTTTGCTTCCATCTGCTCTAGCGTATGGTAAAAAAGGAACGTCTGGAATTCCAGAAAATAGTGTACTTATTTTTGATATTGAATTGATTCAAGTATTCTAATTGGATTTCAATTAACGCAAACACTTGAAATAGTCAAAAGGCTCCAAGCATTCATTGCATTGGTAGTGCGCTTTGCAAGCAGTGCTTCCGAATAAGCTAATCATTCGTGTATTGCTTGATTTACATTTTGGACAAGGCACAACCGTTGGAGCAGAAAACAAAACACTTTTATCTACTTCATTTTCAGGCGGTGCAATTCCATATTCTCTAAGCTTATTCTTGCCACTTTCAGTTAACCAATCAGTGGTCCAAGCTGGCGAAAGAACCAAATCTACACCCACATCCATTAAACCATTTTCGTTGAGTTTTTCGATGATTTGATCTTCGATCAACTTCATAGCTGGACAACCACTATAGGTTGGTGTAATCGTAATTTGAACATGTTTTCCTTCTATTGCTACATTTCGGATTACACCTAAATCAACAACTGTAAGAACCGGAATTTCTGGATCAGAAACTTCCTCGAGCAATGCCCAAATTTCCCTTTCGTTTACCATTCCATGTTCGGATAAGCGCGCTGCATGTATTGCATATCTGCTAAAATATAACCTAAATGTTCAGAATGTAATCCTTTTCTACCGCCTTCAAATTTCCAATTATTCGCTGGAATTGTCAATGTAGCTTCCTCGAAAACTGCATTCACAGTTGCGTCCCAGCTAAGTTTTATCGCATTCAAATCAACGCCAATTCCTTTTTCAATCATTTGCTGATCTACTTCATCCATATAGAACAATTCATTAGCATAACGCCATAACAAATCCAGCGATTCTTGAATGCGGTTATGTGATTCTTCCGTTCCATCTCCCAAGCGAATCAACCATTCAGATGAATGTTTCAAATGGTATTTTGTTTCTTTCAATGATTTTTCAGCAATCGCAGAAAGTTGTAAATCGGTGCTTTTTTGCAATGCTTCATAAAACGGTTGACGAAATGCATCAAACAAGAATTGACGCATCATGGTCATTCCAAAATCACCATTTGGTTGTTCCACCAAAATGACATTTTTAAAATCGCGTTCAAAACGCAAGAAAGCCAATTTGTCACCATCTCTTCCTTCACCTTCAATAGATCCAGCGTGATTCAATAAGCTTGTTGCTTGACCAATCAAATCCAAGGAAATGTTTGTCATTGCTATATCTTCTTCCAAGATTGGTCCATGACCACACCATTCACCAAGTCGTTGACCAAGGATTAAACTGTCGTCACCAATTCTTAAAACATATTCAAAATGTGCGTTCATTCTAGAGTATTAAATGCAGTTCAAAATTCCTCTTACATGTGCGATATTCCATCTGGCACATCATAAAAAGTTGGGTGACGATATACTTTCGTGTCAGCTGGTTCAAATAGTGAATCTGCATCGCTTGGATCTGAAGCATAAATATCTTTCGATTCAACCACCCAAATACTGATTCCTTCAGAACGACGCGTATAAACATCACGTGCGTTTTCAACTGCCATTTCAGCATCAGCGGCACGAAGTGAACCAACGTGTTTGTGATTTAATCCTTGTTTACTTCTAATAAAAACCTCCCAAAGTGGCCATTCTCTATTTGACATATTCAATATTTTTAAATTCTACCATTTAGCTAGCTTTTTGAGCCTGACGAAGTGCGCGTTTTTCCGCATGTGCCATTGCTGCATCGCGCACCCATTCACCATTTTCTTTAGCTTTTCTGCGCGCATCTACTCGTTCCTTGTTACAAGGTCCATTTCCAGCTACCACTTGCCAAAACTCATCCCAGTTAATTTCACCGTATTCGTAATGACCCGTTACTTCATTGAATTTCAAATCTTTATCTGGAATGGTTAAGCCAATTAATGCAGCTTGACCGACAGTAACATCAACAAACTGTTGTCTCAATTCATCGTTCGTATTTCGTTTAATTTTCCACTTCATTGATTGCAAAGTATGTTTCGAATCCGCATCACTTGGACCAAACATCATCAATGCTGGCCACCAAAAACGGTTCAATGCATCTTGTGCCATCGCTTTTTGCTCAGGTGTACCTTTTGCCAATTGCACCATGATTTCAAATCCTTGGCGTTGGTGAAAAGATTCTTCCTTACAAACACGCACCATTGCACGTGCATAAGGTCCGTAAGAACACCTGCACAATGGAACTTGATTCATAATCGCCGCACCATCAACTAACCAACCAATTGCACCCATATCGGCCCAAGAAAGTGTTGGATAATTAAAAATGGAAGAATATTTTGCTTTACCTGAATGTAAATCATCAATTGTTTGCTCACGATCTGCACCTAATGTTTCAGCTGCACTGTATAAATACAATCCATGTCCTGCTTCATCTTGCACTTTCGCTAATAAAACCGCTTTACGACGTAAATTTGGTGCACGCGTAATCCAATTTCCTTCCGGCAACATTCCAACGATTTCAGAATGTGCATGTTGAGAAATTTGACGAATCAATGTCTGACGATAGTCATCAGGCATCCAATCCTTCGGTTCAATTTTAATCTCGTTATCAATCTTTTCTTGAAACTTACGTTCCAATTCGGTGATGTTGATCTCTTGCATACGTCCTAGTTATTAAAGCAAATTTACAAAAAAACTGTCTATTCAAAGGACAATAACACATGAAACCCAAATGAGTTTAACAGAATCACTAAATGCTGTGTGAATTTAGAACGGTTCTTTTCTTTCAAATGCTTAAATTTGAGCACTAATTTTTGAATTCAATAGATGACTCCAAAGTTTCACACACTCAAAATCAGTGATATTCGAAAAGAAACCGAAGATGCAGTTTCAATCGCTTTCGAGGTTCCTGACAACTTAAAAACTGATTATCTTTTCAATGCTGGACAATATTTGACCTTAAAATCAATCATTGATGGCGAAGATGTTCGTCGCTCATATTCACTTTGTTCAGCGCCTTATGAAAATGAATGGCGCGTAGCAATTAAAGTGGTTGAAGGTGGTAAATTTTCCACTTATGCCAACCAGAAATTACAAAAAGGAAATGATCTTGAAGTCATGACACCAACAGGTAATTTCGCCGTTAAAACAGATGCATCGGCTTCCAAATCGTATGCGCTTTTCGCAGCAGGAAGTGGAATCACACCGATTCTGTCGATTGCAAAAACGGTTTTACACGAAGAACCAAAGAGTGATGTAACCTTGTTTTATGGTAACAAAGGATTCAACTCTATTATTTTCAGAGAAGAATTAGAGGCCTTGAAAAATAATTTCATGGATCGCATTCGTGTTGTACACGTTCTTTCACGTGAAAGTTTAGGAAATGCTATCCAAAAAGGTCGAATCAACAAAGACAAAAGTGCTGAACTATTTGATGCTTTTCTAAAAAACAGTACAGTTGATGCTGCTTATATCTGTGGACCTGAAGAAATGATCTTAGGAACACAGGAGGCCTTGATTGAAAAAGGATTAAGCAAGGAAAAAATTCATTTCGAGCTATTTACAACACCAGGAATTAAAAAAACAGACGAAAAAGTTGTTTCCAATGAACCAACAATAGCTTCGAACGTTTTGATTATTCTAGATGGCGATCATATTGATATTGCATTAAGCTCAGACGGTGAAACGATTTTAGATGCCGCACAAAAAGCGGGTGCTGATTTACCATTTGCTTGTAAGGGTGGCGTTTGTTGCACATGTAAAGCAAAAGTGTTGGAAGGTTCCGTTCGCATGGATGTAAACTATGCCTTGGAAAAAGACGAAGTAGAAGCAGGATATATATTAACATGTCAATCACACCCTACGAGTGAGAAAGTGATTGTATCATTTGATGATTAAGCAAAATGGCATTATTCGGATTATTTAAAAAAGACAATAAGGAAGAGAAAAAAGGTTTCTTTTCAATCGAGATTGCATCGGTAGAGAAATTGACTGCGGACACAGTACAGGTAACGCTTGCAGTTCCAACAGAACTTTCTTCCACCTTCAAATTCATTCCTGGT
Organism: Crocinitomicaceae bacterium; assembly: GCA_044233275.1. Classification (GTDB taxonomy): domain Bacteria; phylum Bacteroidota; class Bacteroidia; order Flavobacteriales_D; family Crocinitomicaceae; genus M0103. Next base: position 15,338 of record JBIIKG010000031.1, read on the forward strand.
CAATACATCAACGTAAGTGTTGAATTGAATGGAAAAGAAGAACGTCGCTCCTACTCTATTTGCAGCGGTGAAGATGAAGCTTTGTCGTTTGCTGTAAAAGCAATTGAAAATGGAAAGGTTTCTGTGTTCTTTAACTCAGTTGCGAAGGAAGGAACAAAATTATTCGTTTCGAAACCTGAAGGGAATTTTAATTTAGATCCATCGCACAAGAATGTGGTTGCAATAGCTGCAGGAAGTGGAATCACTCCAATACTTTCCATTGCGAAAGCCTTGCGCAAATCAAACGGTAAGATGCGTTTGTTTTATGGAAATCGTATGCAAAACTCTATTATTTTCCACAAGCAATTGGCTGAATTGGAAAATGTAAACGCTAGTTATTTTTTAACGGGCGAGCAAGCTGAAGGATTTTTGCAAGGACGTATTTCAAAAGAAACATTCAGTGAACAAATCAAAGCTGATCTTGATATGTTAAAAGCAGATGCATTCTTTATTTGCGGACCAGAGCAAATGATCATGGATGTTTCTGAAACATTGAAATTCTTTGGTGTAGCAGAAAGTAAAATTCATTTTGAACTATTCACTACGCCCGTTTTAATGCAATCTGAAACGGTTGTAACAAGTAATTTCGATGGCGACAGTAAAGTCAAAATAATTCTTGATAGCGAAGTTTCTGAATTCAAACTGAACGCAAAAGGAAAAACAGTACTCGAAGCCTTAGAAGCGGAAGGATTGGACGCGCCTTTTTCGTGTCGTGGCGGTGTATGTTGTTCTTGTCGTGCAAAAATTCTGAAAGGAACGGCTACAATGAAAATGAATTATACCTTGACAGATGAAGACATCAAAAAAGGATACATTTTAACATGTCAAGCGCATCCTTCAAGTGAAGAACTTATCGTATCATTCGATGAATAAAAAAACCATAGTTGTAGTTGGTGCGAGCCGAGGAATTGGTCACGCCATTGTTCATCAACTTGCTCAAAATAGTGATTTCACGATTCTTGCTCTTTCAAGAGATGTTGAAAAAATGAAACGATCATTTGAAGGATTAAGCAATGTTCTATGTCAACATTTTGATTTATCTGCTGATGTTACAAGCCAAGCAAAGCAACTTTTCGAAGGTATTTCGTCGATTGATGTAATCATTAACAACGCCGGAATTTTAGTAAACAAGCCGTTTACTGAATTGAGTCACCATGACATTGCATCGTGCTACCAAGTAAATGTCATCGGCGTAATGGAAACCGTTCAAGCAGCGGTGTCAAAAATGAATCCAGTTGCAAGTCACATTGTGAACATTAGTTCGATGGGTGGATTTCAAGGCACCATGAAGTTCGCTGGATTGAGCGCTTATTCTACTTCCAAAGCAGCTTTGTGCAGTTTCACCGAATTATTTGCGGAGGAATACAAAGATTCTACGATTAAAATGAATTGTTTGTGCTTAGGCGCGGCGCAAACAGAAATGTTGGAAGAAGCTTTCCCAGGCTACATCGCCCCCGTTTCTGCTGAAAAAATGGCTGAATTTATTGTTGATTTTGCCTTAAAAGGAAATCAATGGATGAATGGAAAAATTTTACCTGTTTCGTTGACGACGCCTTGACCCCATAAGATTTGATGATTCAAAATTTGAAAGATTCGATGATTTGACAATTCGAATCTTTCAAATTTTTAAATCTTTTAATACATAATTTATTTGTTACTTTTCGCAAAGCAAGAATTAAGCATAAAAAAGACGATTTGTTTTTATCTCGAAAAAATAAAAAAGAATTAAGTGATAGTGAGCTGGTGGTTTTGGCGAAAAAGCGTCAAGACTACTTTGGTGAACTGTATAATCGCTACTTCGATCAAATTTTTCGATTCACATTCAAGCGCTTAGGTGGATTAGAAGATATTGCGGGAGATTTGACTCAGCAAACTTTTATGAAAGCCATGGCTAATTTATCAAAATACGAAGATCGCGGATTGCCTTTTTGTAGCTGGTTGTATCGAATTGCTCAGAATGAAATATCCATGTACTTCCGCTCTCAAAAAGTAGTTCGAAAAATTAGCATCGATGAACGCTCTTTTCTTTCGCTTTGTGAAGAGGTTGAAATTGGAAACTATATGTCTATCGAGGATCAAGAAAAATTGATCGAATTGATGAACGATATGGAACAAGAACATCTTGATTTAATCGAACTTCGTTTTTTTCAAGGGCTTAGCTTCAAAGAAATTGCAGATATTTACACAATTACAGAACCCAATGCAAAAATGAGGGTATACAGAATTCTCGAAAAATTGCAGAAAAAATGGGCAGATAACAAATGAGAAAGTTTTCAATACATAGAGAAAAAAAGGAAATAGAACCGACTGACGAGCAAATCAAACGTCACAAGGATTTCGCGCGCTTGCATCACGATTACGAACGCTTGACTAAAAGAGGAAAGAAACCCGTTTACCGTGATCCAAAGTTGTATTTGCTTGTTGTAATTATTGGAATTGTTCTTTTGTTGGCATTCTTAGAATCTTAATTCATTTTAATCACCAATTCTCAAAAACGTATTTCAGAAAATCAAGCCTTTCATTTTTTTCTTGATAAAAAAACGAAACAAAAAAATCAAGGGCTGTGTATTTAAGTTGAAGCTTGAATTATGGTTCTACAAACGTTTCCAATTCTGTACGCTTCATTTTGGGTCCTTCTGAAAATGGGATATTGTCGGCGACCTCCTTCGGAGTTTTCTCCAATATCAACCATTTTCAGTTCAAACCGCAAAACCCTTAAATACAAGGCCCATTTATTCTTTAACATTCATTTCAGGGTTCCTTACTTTTAAATTATATTATGTCTTAAATGCGATTATGAATTTTTCCTTAATTATTCTAATCCAATTTTTTAATCCGACGCTAACGTTTTTTTCCAATCTTCAATATTTTCTGTATCTTCATCCATCAATCGTGAGATATTGTGAAATTTAATCGACTACTGTTTCTGTTGCTTATACTGAATTCAACGATTTCTGTTGGTCAGGATATCCATTGGTCACAATTCAACGATAATCCAATTTATCAGAATCCAGCACATGTCGGGCACTTTAACGGCGACTATCGTTTCATAGCGAACTACAGAGATCAATGGCGCAGTGTAACTGTTCCTTTCTCTACATTTTCAATGACTGCTGATTCACGGTTTTATAAACGTCCGAATATTGGTTACGGAATTCTATTTTCACATGATCAGGCTGGTGATGGCAAATTCAGAACCATCGAATTCCAAGGAAACTTGTCGTATTTATTAAAAATCAGCACGGATTCAATTCATACCCTGCGTTTCGGAATGAATGCAGGAATGAATCATCGGCAAATCAATTGGGATGCACTTTATTTTGACAATCAATTCAATGGAATGCAATTTGACCCCACACTTCCTACAAATGAAGTTTATCAAAGTGATCGAAAAACGAATTTGAATGTCGGAGTTGGGGCCATGTACGAATGGAATCGCAACAAACGTGAGAAAATAACGGCAGGAATAGGTTTTTACAACCTGAATAGACCTAATCAAGGATTTTATGGTGTCGATATTCAACGCGATATTCGAATGAATGTCTTTGCAAAAGGAATTTATAAAATCGATGTTGATTGGGATCTTGTACCAAGTATGCAATTTTCCGTTCAAGGTAAGTACCGGGAAATGCTCATCGGTTCTTCTGTAAAATATACCTTAGTGAATAAATTGAATGATTATAAAGCTGTTTATGCTGGATTGTGGTACAGAAACCGGGATGCTGCCTATTTCAGTGCTGGGATGGATTACAACAATTGGTTTGTAGGGTTGAGTTATGATGTCAATTTTTCTAAACTTGTTCCTGCCTCTAACCTAAGAGGTGGATTTGAAATTGCAGCAAGGTATATTCTTAATCACTTTAGACCTTCCAAAAAAATACACCGCGTATGTCCAGATTACATCTGATTCTTTTGGTATTTCTTTTCCAAATCGGATGCTCATTTGGACAAAGTAAAATCGGTGCTTATTTAAAACACGCTGAAGAAAAATACAACAGCGGTGATTATTTCTACGCGATCGAATTATATGAAAAAGCCATGCAATTGGATTCAAACTCAGTTGCCGTCATTTGGAAGTATGCAGAAACACTGCGTGCATACAAAGATTATCGAAAAGCAGAATACTATTACAAAAAAGTATACAGCCAAGAAGAAGCGGGAATTTATCCTTATTCATTATTGTATGTTGGCTTGATGCAAAAGCAAAATGGTAAATACGACGAAGCATTGGAAACCTTCAAAAAAGCCAAAAAGAAATACGCGAAAAACAAAAAAGATTACCTCTACCTGAAATCA
>JBIIKG010000032.1:0-19606 GCA_044233275.1 Crocinitomicaceae bacterium
CTCCAAATAGTAGTTTGTAAGTTGAAAAAGTAAAATATAGTTCAAAGGATACAATACCAATCCTAATAAAACGGCAATTGGGGCATAATACTCGATGTTTTTAATAAGTTTAGTCATCAAGAATTCAGTTAGTTTAAATGGGAGAATACTATGTATAATACCGAAAATAAAAACTGGAAAACCAATTAAAGCAAAGAAAACTGAGATTGTCAGTTTTGCCAAATAACCTTTCGATTTAAATCTGTTTTTGGCGAAATCCGACTTTATTTTCAATTGTGCCTGCTTCCATTTTATACTACTTGCGAGTTGCTGTATTTCATCTAAAAGATAGGGTTGAATTAGTTGGATTTCCTCCATTTTGATTTTTATCTCCTTCATTAAATCTGCTTTCCCTTCAACATCTTTTAATGGTTTTAAGGGTAATAAAATGGTTGAAAGGTCTTCTATTAATGTTTCTTGTTCTTTAGATTCTGTAGAAACTAGCACTTGCTCCAAAAGCAATCTTAAACGCGCTGTCAATTTCTTTGAAGCAATAGAAATACTTCCATCTTCATCAATTGTTTTTTTGATCAATTCACCTTTGCCAAAATTTACGAAAACAGAGCTTCTAAATTTTTCGGCTTGGGAATAAAAAATACCAGCAGGGACAATCAATAAGTTTAAATTTCCGTTATTTCTTTTTTGAGCTTCCAAGGCAATTCGAGCAGTACCCGTTTTTAACTCCCGTAATTGTCGCTCCATAATACTATTGCCTTCCGGGAAAATTACAAGTGTTTTTCCTGCCTCTAAAACCTTATAGCACGCTTCAAATGAAAGATTGTTATTTACCCCAACAGTATTTCCGTCTACCTGACGGTTAATTGGAATCATATTCAAACTACTCAAAAACCATCGCTTAATTGGAGAATTAAAAAATGTGCCTTTCGCAAGAAAATGAATTGGTTGGGAACAAACTTGTCCAATTATCCAAGCATCCATTAAAGTATTTGGGTGATTAGCAATAATAATCATCGGTCCATGATGTTCTAGAAACTGGATATTCTTCACTTTTATCTGACGATAATATAAGCGAACACCAATTCCAATCAATAATTTTAAAAGTCGATACAGCATCTTTCCTAAATAGAAGAACGAAGATAGAAAAAAGTTGAGTACACACCAGCCTATTAAACGTCTGTCCATGTATCTTTGCAAAGAACATAACCATCTCGATAATTCGAAATTAAAATTGACTAACTTTGATTATGAAATTTCCAATCCAATATCTCAATAGCAATGATGGTTCTGGAATTCTTGCCTTTGGTGAAGGGGAGCGTTTTCAAATGAGTGGAAAAGGAACTTTAGCAAAACTTCAAGAATTCGTTCAACTTAACTCTAACAACTACATTTTTGGATTTCTTTCTTATGATTTAAAGAACGATATTGAGGATTTAAAATCATCCAACTTTGACCAGAGTGCCTTTCCTGATGCCTTCTTTTGGGTTCCAGAGGTTGTGGTGATGTTAAATCACGAACATTTTAAGTTTGTTCAAGGGAAGCAAACCCCTGAAAATTTGGAATTCCTGAATTTTTTCATTGAAGAAGAAACTGATCAGAACTATCACCATTTTCCATTTGAATTCAAACCAAGAACAAGTAAAGAGGAATACTTGAAAACAATATTGAAACTAAAGGAAGAGATTCAACGTGGAAATATTTATGAAATAAATTATTGTCAAGAATTTTATGCGGAAAATAGCACTATTCAATATCCTTTTGACGCCTATTTCAAATTGAATCAACTAACTAAAGCTCCTTTTTCGTCCTTTTTAGCTATTGATAATCACATCGTTTTATGCGGCAGTCCAGAACGTTTTATAAAACGAGAAGGTAATAAATTGATTTCGCAACCAATTAAGGGAACTGCAGGTCGAGGAAAAACTGAATTTGAGGACGCTGAGTTAATAAACGCTCTAAAAAACGACTCCAAAGAACGCGCTGAAAACGTAATGATTGTAGACTTGGTGCGCAATGATTTATCTAAAATTGCAGAAAAAAATTCAGTTGTTGTTGATGAACTTTGTGGAATTTATACGTTTGAGACTGTGCATCAAATGATTTCTACAATCAGTTGCCAAATCAAGACAGAAACGCGCTTGACAGATGTCCTGAGAGCTGCATTTCCAATGGGTTCAATGACAGGTGCGCCAAAGCTTAGAGCTATGGAATTGATTGAAGAAAGTGAAAATTTCAAACGAGGAATTTATTCTGGATCGGTTGGTTACATCGAACCTAATGGAAATTTTGACTTCAATGTCGTGATTCGTTCATTAACATATAACAAAGAAAATAAATACCTCTCTTGTGCTGTAGGAAGCGCAATAACAATCGGTTCAGATCCAGAAAAAGAATACGAAGAATGCATCCTTAAGGTAAATCGAATTCTCAAAGGAATGAATGAATAGCTTACAGCAACATATCAAACAATTCATTCAACCTTTTAAAGATGAAACCCTTTTCGTTGCGTGCAGTGGAGGCATCGATTCTATGGTTTTGTTAGATCTTCTCTCAACTGTGCATGCACATATTCACGTTCTTCATGTAAATTATCATTTAAGAGGTGAAGATTCGAATCTTGACCAACAACTTATCGAAAAAGAATGCAATAAGAGAAATATTCCGTTTACTGTTATGGACGTTGATTTGAAATCTGAGCTGAATGCTAACAATGGCAATCTACAAGACAAAGCGCGCAAAATAAGGTATGATTTCTTTGAAAAGCAGTTATCACAAAAATCTTCGAAATTAGTTGTGGCTCACCATCAAGATGATCAAATTGAAACATTTTTCATCAATATCGCCCGAAAATCCGGGATTATGGGTCTCTCTGCAATGCTGCCAATTCATAATAAGGTATTGCGACCTCTACTTTCCATTTCCAGAGCTGACATTGTCCAATATGCACTTGAAAAAGGTGTAAACTGGCGGGAAGATAGATCGAATTTAGAAAACACTTATCAACGCAACAAGTGGAGGAACATCTTTCTCCCATTGATTGAAAAAGAAAATTCAACCATCAAAGAAAGTGTACTTCTTCTCATTCAGAAATTTCAGGAAACACAGTCAATCTTAGAAAAAAAAGTAGCTAATTTGAACCTTCAAATTTCCGAAACAGGTGTTCTGAGTTATGTGGAATTTGACAAACTTAGTAATGACGAACTGTTTGAACTCTTGCGTCAGTTGAATTTAGGAACAACTGGAAATATTAAAGAGCTTCAAAAATTGCGGCTATCCGAAAAAGGAAAAAAAATGACACTTCAACAAAATAATTTCATCGAAATCATTTGCGAAGACTCTTTCTTTTTCTTTGAAAGAACCAAATTCAATAATCTGCCAACACTCAAACTTACTTCAACCTCACAATTACCCTCAACTTTCAGCAAAGAATCTATTTACTTGAATAAAGCCAAAATCAAAGGCGATTTAGTTCTTCGTTATTGGAAAATTGGTGATCGCATCGAACCAATCGGACTAAATGGTTCTAAACTTATTTCTGACGTTATTACAGATGCAAAAGTTCCTCATCACCAACGAAATCAACAGCTTGTTTTATGCGATAACGCAACAATTCATTGGTGTGTGGGTCTATGCATTGGAAAAAAAGCAATTGCTGAATCTGGTCATGATATTATTCACGTTGAATTGACTAAAACTACTTGAAAATACTGTACATTTAAACCATGAATTTCCCTAAGGATTTTATTGATCGAGTGAGTGCAGATGGTTTTCTAGGAGGAGAACTTTTAACTGCTTTAAATACGGAACCACCTGTTTCAATTCGCTTGAATCCACATAAAACGAAACCAATTATGGCATTTAGCCAACCTATTAAATGGTGCTTAAATGCTTGGTATCTCGAAGCGCGACCACAATTCACACTCGATCCTTTATTTCACGCAGGTTGCTATTACCCTCAAGAAGCGGGTTCAATGGTCCTAGATAGTGTTTTACGTCAATTGGGTTTGATTGATGCACCGAAAATTCTTGATTTGTGCGCTGCTCCAGGTGGAAAAAGTACGTTAATAGCCTCTTTTTTAGGAAACAAAGGATTACTCGTAAGTAATGAAGTTATTCAGTCTAGAGCACGTATTTTAAAAGAAAACCTTACTAAATGGGGTTATAGCAATACTATTGTAAGCAACAATGACCCACACGATTTTGAGCGTTTACCGCACTTTTTCGATGTTATAGTTGCAGATGCGCCATGCTCAGGAGAAGGAATGTTTCGCAAAGATCTTGCGAGCCGTGATGAATGGTCTACCGACAATGTACAAATCTGTGCTGCTCGACAAAAACGAATTGTATCTGATGTATGGGAAGCATTAAGACCTGGAGGGTTTTTCATTTATTCGACTTGTACCTTTAATGAACAAGAAAACGAGCAAAATGTCTTGTTTATGAAAGAAGAATTGGGTGCTGAAATTGTTGATATTGATCTCCCCTTCCCGATTCAACCCGGACGAAATGATATTGGAAATTATTGTATTCCAGGAAAAACAGAAAGTGAAGGGTTTTATATTGCCGTTCTGAAAAAAGCCGATGGCAAAGAAAAGAATAGCAAATGGACAACTAAAAAAGATGTTCGACCGATGAAATCCAATGAAGAAATCGAGCGTTTTTCAAAGAGTGAGGGAATTGATTTTTACCAATGGAATGAAAAAATTCTTGCCCTTCCTCAGATTGAAGCTACTGCTATGATGCATGTCCTTTCCCAACTGAGAATTGTAAAATTCGGAACACTAATCGGCGAAATGCAACGCAAAGGAATCCAACCGCATGAAGAATTGGCTTTAAATCCCTTTCTTTTAAATTACGATCAAACAATTGAATTAGATAAAGAAGATTCATTGAATTTTCTTAGAGGTGACACATTCACTCTTCAGGGCGAAATTGGTTATACAATCATTATGCATCAAGGACAAGCCCTGGGGTGGATTAAACATTTAGGGAATCGATTCAATAATTTGTATCCAAAGGATTGGAGAATTAGAATGCGTCCATAAATTTCATTGATTTTTCCAAAGAGTAACTATCTTCGTCACATGTGCGGTATCACTGGGTTTATAGATTTTAACAAATCATCCTCTCAAATAGTTCTAGAGATGATGACAAACACCTTGTTTCATCGAGGTCCAGACGGAAGTGGAATTCAATTGTTAAACGAAGAAAAAGCCCAGATTGGCTTTGGTCACCGCCGACTTTCCATCATCGATTTAAGTGAACATGGAACGCAGCCAATGCAATTCGAACATCTTTGGATTTGCTTCAACGGAGAAATTTACAATTACCAAGAAATTAAAGATGAATTAAGAGCTCTCGGACATTCATTTGTGGGTGGTTCTGATACAGAAATGATTCTTCATGCTTATGCTCAATGGGGAAAAGCGTGTATTGAGAAGTTCATTGGTATGTTTGCAATTGTGTTGTACGATACAAAAACGAATACTATTTTCTGTGTGCGTGACCGAGCAGGTGTGAAACCATTTTTCTATTACAAGAAAGATGATTTGTTTCTATTCGCATCCGAGTTAAAAGCCTTTCACGAACATCCAAGATTTCAAAAGAAAATTAATTTAGCCGCTGTTGGTGCTTTTATGCAATATGGAAATGTTCCAACGCCACATTGCATTTTTGATGATTGCTTTAAATTGGAACCAGGACATGCCTTGACCTTGAATTTGGAAGATCATTCCATTCAACACGAGCAATATTGGAACGTGTACGATGCTTACAATCAAGCAAAAACATCGATTTCATTTGATGAAGCTAAAACGGAAACTGAAAAAATTCTGACTTCAGCCTGCGAATATCGAATGGTTGCAGATGTTCCAGTTGGCGTATTCCTGAGCGGAGGCTACGATAGTGCTTGTGTCACATCACTCTTGCAAAAGAATCGAACAGAGAAACTAAAAACGTTTACCATTGCTGTTCCTGATATTGGTTTGAACGAAGCGCCGTATGCAAAAGACGTTGCGAAACACCTTGGAACAGATCATACAGAAATTGAATGCACACAAAAAGACGCGACCGATTTAATTGTTGATTTGCCATTCTATTATGACGAACCATTTGCGGATAGCAGTGCCATTCCAACAACCTTGGTCAGTATCATGGCACGCAAACACGTAACTGTTGCGCTGAGTGCAGATGCGGGAGATGAAGTTTTTGCAGGATACAATCGCTACGATTATTTGATGCGCTACGGAAAGAAAATGGAACAACTTCCTGGATTCGTGCGCAAATCGATGGCTGGTATGATGGACTTAATTCCATCTGAAAAAATTCCAGTTCTCAAAAACAAATACAATTTTCACAATCGATACGAGAAATTAAAAGGTATTCTTCGCAATCCTTCTTCGGAACAAATCATGTTGAGTTTAAGTCAGCAATACACCGACGAACAAGTGAAAGCCGTATTGACAAATGCAAATTTCGATGCATTATCAACACATTATAAGTCAAAAGAATTGAAAGCTGAATTTTCAACGCCTTTGGCTTACATGATGGCGATTGATTATAAAACATATTTGTTGGATGATATTCTGCAAAAAGTCGATCGTGCAACGATGACGGCCAGTTTGGAGGGACGCGAACCGTTCTTGGACCACCGTGTCATCGAATGGGCTGCGACGTTACCAGATGATTTCAAATATCACAACGGTGAAAAAAAATATATTTTAAAAGAAATTGTGCACGATTACATTCCGAAAGAGCTAATGGATCGACCAAAAATGGGCTTTGCCATTCCAATCGCTCATTGGTTGCAAAATGATTTGCGTGAATTGGTTGAAGAGCATATTTCAGAAAAGAATATACGAGAACAAGGACTTTTCAAATGGGAATTTGTCGCAAAGTTGAAAGCAGGTTTCTTTGGTGGTAAAAAAGAATTTGATGTGAAGTTGTGGTATTTGCTGATGTTCCAGATGTGGTATGGGAAGTGGATGGATTAAGAGATACGAGAAAAGAGAGCCGAGAGGAGCAAGGAACAAAGAGCAAAGAACAAGGAATAAAAAAATTGAATAAGATACTATACATATCATACGATGGGATGACAGATCCGCTAGGGCAATCGCAAGTGTTGCCGTATTTGGGTGGTTTATCCAAAGAGGGATTTCAATTTCATTTGATCAGTTTTGAAAAGGAGGAGAAATTTGCTTTGCATCGTGAACACATTCAAGCGATTTGTGATCAACATGGAATTAATTGGTACCCCTTGAGTTATACAAAAAAACCACCATTACTTTCAACAATTTACGATGTACAGCGCATGAAACGTTTGGCGCATCGTTTGCACATAGAACATTCTTTTAAAATTATTCATTGTAGAAGTTATATTTCAGCACTTGTTGGACTAGGAATGAAAAAGCGTTTTGGCACAAAATTTCTATTCGACATGCGCGGATTTTGGGCAAATGAACGTGTCGATGGAAACATTTGGAACCTGGGAAATCCAGTTTTTAAAACCGTTTACAATTTCTTCAAAAAGAAAGAATTGCAGTTTTTCTCACAAGCAGATTATACCATTTCATTGACGCACAATGGAAAAAATGAGATTGAAAGTTGGCCTGTGTTTAAAACCAATCCGCCGAAAATCGAAGTCATTCCATGTTGTGTTGATTTAAACTTATTTGATCCAACGACCATTTCAGAAACGAAACAAATTGAATTGCGTCAACAATTGAACATACAAGCATCGGATTTTATCTTGGGCTATGTTGGTTCGATTGGAACGTGGTACATGCTTCCAGAAATGTTGGATTATTTTAAACTACTGAAAACAGAAAATTCCAACGCAAAATTTTTATTCGTGACAGGTGAAAATCCATCGACAATTTTGACAAAAGCAAGTGAAAAAGGAATTGAAGCCGAATCGATTATTATTACTTCTTGTCGTCATGCAGAAGTTCCGTTGAACATTAGTTTATTTTCTGCTTCCATCTTTTTCATTCGTCCGAGCTATTCCAAAAAAGCCTCATCACCAACAAAACAAGGTGAAATTATGGCGATGGGAGTTCCATTGGTTTGCAATGCAGGCGTTGGTGATACGGATTTGGTGGTAAAGCAATACAACGCTGGAATTGTAATTGACGAAATGAATGAAACAAACTATCGCAGTTCGCTCATTAATGATTCATGTTATGATCGTGCATTAACTATGAAAGGTTCGCATGAGTTCTATGGATTGGAAGTTGGGGTTCAGGGCTATTTAAGTGTTTATCATAAATTACTCAATTAATACAGTCTAATTCTCAAATCAAATTTTCGAATATTCAAATAATCATTCATGTCAAAAACAATTTACTTCCTTGTTCCCTATCCGAAAGGCGAAGCGCCATCTCAGCGTTTTCGGTTCGAGCAGTATTTGCCTGACTTGGAAGAAAATGGTTATACAGTTGAATTGTATCCCTTCTTGAATGAGAAAACCTGGAAAACCTTGTATGCCGAAGGAAAGACATTCAAAAAGATGGCTGGCATTTTAGGAAGTTTTATGCGCAGATTTTTCTTGTTGTTTAAACTTCATCGCGCTGATTACATTTTTGTGCATCGTGAAATGGCGCAGATTGGTCCGCCCGTTTTTGAATGGATTGTTGCCAAAGTATTGAGAAGAAAATTCATTTATGATTTTGATGATGCAATTTGGTTAGCGAATTACAGTGAAACGAATGCAAAATTCCAACGATTAAAAGCGTATTGGAAAGTGAATTATTGCATGAAATGGGCTTCACATGTAACTGCCGGAAATGAATATTTGGCAAGTTACGCACGTCAATACAATCCTTCTGTTTCGATTGTTCCAACAACTATTGATACAGTGAATCATCATAACGAAATGTGTGATCAATCGCAAGACAAGATGGTGATCGGTTGGACAGGAACGCATACGACAATGCATTACTTGAATGAATTAATTCCAATCTTGCAAGAGTTAGAAAAAACACATGCTTTCACCTTCTTAGTGATTTCCAACGAAGCACCGAACTTTGAATTGAAGTCCTTGCAATTCATCAAATGGAACAAGGAAACTGAAATTGAAGATTTGGCAAAGATGAATATTGGAGTCATGCCGTTGAATCATGATATTTGGTCAGAAGGTAAATGTGGCTTCAAAGGATTGCAATACATGTCTCTGGAAATTGCCTCTGTGATGTCGCCAGTTGGTGTGAATACATCAATTGTACACGATGGTATCAATGGCTTTTTAGCTGGTAGTCCTGAAGAATGGAAAGAAAAGTTAAGTTTATTACTCGAAAACAAAGAATTGCGAGTTCGTCTTGGCAAAGCTGGTAAACAGACAATCGAAGAACGCTATTCCGTGAATTCTAATAAGAACAAATACCTACAAATTTTTAAACATGAAATTAATTTTCGCGACACAAAATCAGCATAAAGCAAAAGAAATTCAGGCCTTACTTCCTTCTGAATTTGAGGTATTAACATTGAATGAAATCGATATCACTGAAGATATTCCTGAAACATCTGACACCTTGGAGGGGAATGCCAGTCAAAAATCACATTATATTTTGCACCATTTTTCTATGGATTGCTTTTCTGATGATACAGGTTTAGAAATCCCAACATTAAATAACGAACCTGGCGTTTACTCTGCTCGATATGCAGGTCCTTCAAAAAATGCTGACGAGAACATGAATAAAGTGCTAGAAAAGCTTGCTGGTAAAAGTGATCGATCCGCCCAATTCAGAACAGTTATATCATTAATTCTAGAAGGGGAAGAACATATTTTTGAAGGAGTTGTAAAAGGTTCTATTATTTCTGAAAAGCGAGGAGCAGATGGGTTTGGGTATGACCCAATTTTTGTTCCAGAAGGACAAAACAAGACTTTTGCAGAATTATCCATGGATGAGAAGAATACGATGAGTCACCGGGCACGTGCTTTTGAAAAAATGATTCGCTTCTTAAAAAATGATCATTTGAAACACACCATTTAAACTTAATTTTTAAGCAAAAATCCAATTCAAAATAGTACTTCCTTATCACTTAAAAAAGTAACTTTGTCTAGTGACAAATCATCAATTCAAAACAAATCATAATGAGTTCAAATTCTTCTAAAATTTTCTATACGTTAACGGATGAAGCACCAATGCTTGCAACCTATTCTTTCTTGCCAATTGTTCAAACATTCACAGAAACTGCTGGGATTGAAATTGAAACGAAAAATATTTCGTTAGGAGGAAGAATATTGGCGGTTTTCCCAGAATATTTAAAGGAAGATCAAAAGATTAATGATGATTTGGCAGTTTTAGGTGAATTAGCGAAATCTCCTGACGCAAATATTATTAAATTACCAAATATTAGTGCTTCAATACCTCAATTGAAAGAAGTAATAAAAGAATTACAGAGTCAAGGTTTCAATATACCATCATATACGGATGAACCGAAAACAGACGAAGAAAAATCAGCGAAAGCAAAATACGATAAGATTAAAGGTAGTGCTGTAAATCCAGTTTTACGTGAAGGAAATTCTGACCGTAGAGCCCCTCTTTCTGTGAAAAATTACGCGCGTAAACACCCACATTCTATGGGTAAATGGTCAGCAGATTCAAAATCGCATGTTTCGCACATGGAAGAAGGAGATTTCTTCCACAATGAGCAATCAATTACACTAAATGAAGCAGGAACATATACCATTCAATTTACTGATAAAAGTGGAAACACAAAAACATTAAAAGGTGAAGCACCACTTAAAGCTGGTGAAATCATTGATGGTACCTTTATGTCAAAGCGCAAATTGATTTCTTTCTTGGAAAACCAAGTGAATGATGCAAAAAAACAAAATGTGCTTTTCTCTCTTCACATGAAAGCTACCATGATGAAAGTTTCGGATCCTATCATTTTCGGTCATGCTGTGGAAGTTTTTTTCAAGCCAGTTTTTGAAAAATACGCAAGTGAACTAGCACAATTAAGCGTTGATGTTCGCAATGGATTTGGTGATTTGCTTTCAAAAATACAACACCTACCTGCAGATAAAAGAGCGGCAATTGAGACTGATATTGCAGCATGCTATGCAAATGGTCCTGCGGTTGCAATGGTAAATTCAGATAAAGGAATTACCAACCTACATGTTCCAAGCGATGTGATTGTGGATGCATCAATGCCAGCTATGATTCGTAATTCTGGACAAATGTGGGACGCAGAAGGTAAATCTCGCGATACAAAAGCAATATTACCTGATAGCAGCTATGCTACTATTTATCAAGTTGCGATAGATTTTTGTAAGAAAAATGGTGCCTTTGATCCGATTACAATGGGAACCGTTCCAAACGTTGGTTTAATGGCTCAAGCTGCTGAAGAATACGGATCACATGACAAAACATTTGAAATTATTGCCGACGGAACTGTAAAAGTAATTGATAACAATGGAATTGTTCTTTTGCAAAATGAAGTAGAGCAAGGTGATATTTGGAGAATGTGTCAAGTAAAAGACGCACCAGTTTGCGATTGGGTAAAATTAGCCGTTACAAGAGCAAGATTATCAGCAACACCTGCTGTTTTCTGGTTAGATAAAAATAGAGCTCATGATGCTCAATTGATTTTAAAAGTGAATGAATATTTAAAAGAGCATGATACAGCAGGATTAGATATTCGAATTCTTTGTCCAGATGAAGCCATACAGTTTACAATGGAGCGATTGAAGGATGGGAAAGATACAATTTCAGTAACAGGAAACGTATTGCGTGATTATTTGACAGACTTATTTCCAATTCTTGAAGTTGGAACAAGTGCAAAAATGCTTTCAATTGTTCCTTTAATGAATGGCGGTGGATTGTTTGAAACAGGTGCTGGTGGTTCTGCACCAAAACATGTCGAACAATTCGTTGAAGAAGGTCACTTGCGCTGGGATTCACTGGGTGAGTTTTTAGCATTAGCAGCTTCACTAGAACATTTAAGTATTGTTACCGGTAATAAAAAGGCAAAAGTTTTAGCTGATACTCTGGATGAAGCAACAGGAAAATTCTTGGATAATGATAAGTCTCCTCAACGAGATGCTGGACAACTTGACAACCGAGGTAGTCATTTCTACATTGCGCTTTATTGGGCACAATCATTGGCTAGTCAATCTGAAGATAAAGAATTACAAAATTTGTTTTCCAAATTAGCTCAAGAGTTGACTCAAAACGAAAATCAAATTGTAAACGAGTTAAACACTTCACAAGGACATAAAATTGACTTGGGAGGATATTATCATCCTAATCAAACAAAAACTTCACATGCCATGCGTCCAAGTGAGACATTCAACTCTATACTTACTGAACTGAAGGTAAGTCTTTAAAAAACGATTAAATAATGCGGGCTCAAATAGTTGACGCCCGCTTTTTTATGTTCAATTTTTCCTTATATGAAACTCATTATTATTATTGGTTTATTTTTCTTGTCTAGTGAATTAACTCAGGCCCAATTTCCAGAAACGTGGATTGGAAAATACAGTGGAACTATGTATTTAAATAGTTTAGATACTCCGAAAGATTCTGTTACAGTGACACTTGAAATTGTTGAACTAATCAAAGACTCATCATGGACTTACACCATGGGCTATAAAAGCGAAAAATTCGGAAATATTCTAAAGGATTATGAAATTCTAAAATCATCAAAAGATAATAAGACCGATTATTTGATGGATGAAAAAAATGGGATTATCATTGAATTGACTTTTTTTGATGATACATTCTATGAATATTTCGAAGTTGTAAACATGATTTACTCTACACGTTTATCAAAACGACAAAATAACATTGAATTCGAAATTGTAGGCGCCCAAAATGAAGCGACTAAAACTAGCTTATCTGCTCCTCAAGATGAGGAGGAATTTACTCAATTCGAAGTAAAAAGTTATAAGCCACTATTCGCACAAAAAGTAATTCTTAAGCTAATTCAATGAAATTAAAAATCAGTTTCCTTTCAATCATATTGCTTTTACTGGTTTCATGTAAAACAATTGAACCGATTGCTCCAGAAAATGAAGTTGAAGCTGCTCCAACTTTAGTGCAGCGTACTTCAAATCTAGCCTTACCTATTGAATTAAATTTAGAACCATATTTTAAGGATATAGAAAAATCTATCCCAAAACAATTCAAAGGAAAAGAAGATAATTGTTCTGGTGTAAGCTATTCGTATCGTTTTGAACGTGAACCTATTCGATTCAATGGAAAAGGTAACTCTCTAGAATACGAAGTCAATGGAAAATATGCTTTAAACTTAAATTATTGCGCTGAATGTACCTATCTCATAAATTCGAGTGGAAATTGTGTTATTCCAAGAATCTATGCAAGTTGTGGTGTTGGTGAATCTATGCGTCGTGCAAATGTTGCCTATACCACAAAAATTCAAGTTGCTTCAAATCTACAATTGAAATCAGACACCAAATTAAGTCGCTTTGAAACGATTGATCCTTGCGAAATCACTGTTTTTAATTATGATGCCACAGACAAATTAAAAAAAGAAGTTTCGGCTGAATTAAAAAAATTAGAAGAGGAAATTGACAAAACGATTTCAGAAGTAGACATCCGTTCAGAAATAAAAGAAGTTTGGAAAACACTTGCTTCACCTCAGCAAATAGGGAATTATGGATATTTAAGTTTACAACCTAAAGAAATTTCTGTAGGTGATATCAATTTTGTTCAAAAGAAGGCTTACTTGAATGTAAACATGCTTTTTCAACCACAAATTACATCACAAAAACCCACAACTAAAGTGAGTGAATTGCCAAAGTTGAGCGATTATAAAGCAGCTAATGGTTTTAATATTTCATTGGATATTCAAGCGAACTACGATTCTCTATCGTCCATATTAAATAAAGAATTAAAAGGAAAACAAGTGATGATAAAAAAGAACTTGGTCATTTTTGACAGTATGGAAGTTCAAGGTGCATTAAATAATAAATTGAACTTAAAAGTCGCATTTTCAGGAAAACGAAAAGGGACTTTATTTTTAGTTGGAACTCCCGTTTTTGATAGCGTTCAACAAATCATTACATTTCCAGATTTAACATTTGATTTAAATACAAAAAATGCCTTGTTAAAATCAGCAAAATGGTTGTTTAATTCTAACATAACAGATAAACTGCAAGAATTTGCCGTTTTTGACTTGAAGCCGCATTTAATCGAGGTAAAAAAATCCATTGAGAAAGAATTGAATCGCGAAATATCAATAGGTATTCATTTGAAAGGTTCAATAAAAGATGTTTCTGTTGGGAAAATTTATCCGACTAACTCTCAATTGCTTATTCGTGTGCATGCAGATGGTAAAATGTCAGTCAAAATGTGATGAAATTTTAAGATAATCTAACCCATTTTTTAAAAAGTGGCTCGGTTATTTCATAGCTACGAATAATCGACTATTCTTCTTGTTTATCTGTTATGTAAAGATGAAGAAGAATAGAATATTTTTTGTAAGTTTGATAATACCAAATCAATGAAATTAACACTTTCAATATTCTCTTTTCTACTCATTTTTAGTTTATTTGCGCAGTCAAAGAAAATTGAAATGGCCTCTATCGCTGATTGTGAAGGTGCAATTAATATTTTCAAAGCTGGTAACTACTCGATTCAATTTACAGGCAATGCAGGTGCTAAAAATGAATTTAGCAATTACCCTTCATTAATTTCAGTTTCCGATTTAAACACAGCATGGGTTTCTTTCATCCCTGAATATGATGGTATTTTATCTTTTGACGCAAGTGTGAGTCAGAACTTTTTAAAAATGGTCGTATTTATTGAAGATAAGAATGATGTTTGTCATGACTTAGCTAAAGGAATTGCAGAAATTAAGCGTTTACAAAAAGATGAAAATCTTAAAAAGATTGGTCTACAAGAAGAAATCAAATCAGGTTATTTGTACCCTCTAAAAGTCAATACAGGTCAAAAAATAGTGATTGGCTTTTCTACACTTGAAAAAGCAAAATCAATTTTACAGCTCGATTTAACATTTACAGTTGTTAATGAAAATCTGAAAGCAGAAAATGAAACAAAAATAATAGATTTAAGAAAAGATGAATTTGCTCCAAGCCTATCTATACACATTCGTGATGCAGAAACAAAAGAACCAATTATTGCCAATTTATCGATTGAAGGACTAAAAGACTTGGCAGCACTGTATAAAGGAAGTGAATTCTATTTTAATCCGATGAGATCGGGAAAAGCCTTTATAAAATGTGATGCTGAAGGATATTTTTTTATTGATCAAGAAGAGGTGATTTCCGCAACGAGCAATCAAGAAATAAATATATATCTCGAACCACTTTCGAAAGGGAAAAGCATGCAGATTGAAGAAATAGAATTTAAGTCGGGAACCAGTGAATTCATGGAAGGTTCAGAGCCAAAACTGCGTCGTCTAAGGGACTTTATGGCATTAAATTCAGATGTTTCCGTTGAAATACAAGGGCACGTATTTGCGACTGGTGACAATAGCATTGCCGCACAAAAAATTTCGGAGGCAAGAGCTAAAAGAGTGATGCAATATTTAATTGCCCAGGGAATTGATAAATCACGAATGACAGCTATTGGCTATGGAAATACAAAGCCAGTATATGCAAATCCAAAATTCGCTTATGAGGAACAGGCGAACAGACGAGTAGAAATTCAGGTAAAATAAAAAAGGCGTTTTTTTCTAAACGCCTTTACATGCTCTAACAAAACTTAAATTGTCATTATATCTTTCTCCTTCACTTCGAGTTGATCATCGACTTTCTTAATAAACATATTGGTGATTTGTTGAATAGATTCTTCCGCATCTTTTTGCAGATCTTCTGATAATCCATCACTTTTAAGACTTTTCACCATGTCAATCGCATCTTTGCGGTTATTGCGAATTCCAACTTTTGCGTGCTCTCCTTCTGCTTTCGCTTTTTTAACTAAATCACGTCTGCGCTCTTCTGTTAAAGGTGGCACAGAAATAATTATTTGTTCACCATTATTTTGAGGATTCAATCCCAAATTTGAATTCATTATTCCTTTTGAAATCTCATTGATCATTGACTTTTCCCATGGTTGAACTGTAATCGTACGCGCATCAGGAGTTGCGATATTCGCTACTTGCTGAATAGGCGTTGGTGTACCATAATATTCAACCATTACACCGTTCAACATTGAAGGTGCTGCTTTTCCAGCTCTAATTTTTAATAACTCATTGTCTAAATGCGTTATTGATTTGTTATTAGACGATTTTAAATCGTCGTAAATCATTTGCAATTCTTCCGTCATAACTTGAGTTTTATAGCGTCAAAAAAGTTAATTTCTTACAATTGTTCCTACTTGTTCACCTTGTAAAAGTCGTTGTAAATTTCCAGGTGTATCCATATCGAAAACGATAATTGGTAAATCATTTTCTTTACAAAGTGTAAATGCCGTCATATCCATTACTTTTAAACCTCTGCTGTAAGCATCGTCGAAGGTAATTACGTCATATTTTGTAGCTGAAGGATCTTTCTCTGGATCTGCCGTATAAATACCGTCTACACGCGTGCCTTTTAAAATCACATCTGCATTTATTTCAATAGCTCTTAAAGATGCTGCCGAATCTGTTGTGAAAAATGGATTTCCTGTTCCTGCACCAAAAATAACTACTCTACCTTTCTCAAGGTGACGTACAGCTCTTCTTCGTACATAAGGTTCTGCAATTTCCTTCATTTCAATAGCCGATTGCAAACGTGTTTTTAATCCTACAGATTCCAAGGAAGCTTGCAAAGCCATTGAATTAATCATTGTCGCGAGCATTCCCATATAATCACCATGCGTTCGATCCATTCCTCCCTCTTCTGCCTGTACACCTCTAAAGATATTTCCACCACCAATGACAATTGCAATTTCAATTCCCATTGCATGAATTTCTTTAATCTGATTGGCATATTGTGTCAGTCGGTCATTATCGATTCCGAACTGTTTGGTTCCCATAAGTGATTCACCACTCAATTTTAAAAGGATACGTTTGAATTTCATAAAGGTGCTTATAAAGTCGGACAAATATACAAAATTGATTTTCTCGAAAGTAATCCTTACCTAAATGGTAAATCGGATTTAAAAAAAAGGCTATCGATACCGATAGCCTTTCATATTTTTTACTTTCTCTTAGCTAAGAGAGAAGCGTTTAAATTCTGTTACAGTTAAACCTTTCTCAGATGTTACTAAGAATTGTTCTACAGTCAATTTATTATCACGAACGAATGCTTGAGACAACAAAGTGTTTTCTTGGAAGAATTTATTCAAACGTCCTTGAGCGATTTTCTCTGCCATATCAACAGGTTTACCTTCTTGGATAGCTAATTCCTTACCAACTTCGATTTCACGTTCGATAGTACGCGCATCAACACCATTTTTGTCCAATGCGATAGGATTCATGGCAGCAACTTGCATTGCTACTTGTTTCCCTGCATCTTCAGCGACATCTGAACCGCTGTTCAAACCAACCAAAGTAGCCAATTGGTTCCCAGGGTGATTGTAAGCAACAACTTTATCAGCTTTGATTGTAGAATAAGTTGAAAGATCTAATTTCTCACCTAATACACCAATTTGCTCAGTGATTTTGTCAGCAACTGTCAATTTTTCATCGTAAGCTAATGATTTCAAGTCTTCAATTGAAGCAGGATCATTTTTCAAAGCGATATCAACTAATGAGTCTACTAATTTATAGTATCCATCATTTTTCGCAACGAAGTCAGTTTCACAATTCAATGCGAGAACAACACCAGATTTACCATCTGAAGAAGCTTTAGCAATTACTAAACCTTCACTTGCATCATTCTCACCTCGCTTTGCAGCAACTTTTTGACCTTTTTTACGCAAAATGTCGATTGCATTTTCGAAATCTCCATTTGCTTCAACCAACGCGTTTTTGCAGTCCATCATTCCTGCACCAGTTTGTTGGCGTAATTTATTTACCTCTGCAGCTGTAATTGCCATCGGAATAAAAATTATAATGTTAATTAATCGTTTGTTTCTTCTGTTGAAGCTTCAACTGCTGGAACTTCCGCTACAGGAGCTTCCGCAACTGGTGCCTCAACCGCTTTAGATGCTTTTCTTTCCTTCTTTTCAGCAGGAGTTTCAGCAACTACCTCATCAGCATCTTTGTCAGCACCTTTCGTGTTTTTACGCTCTTCTAGTCCTTCCTTGATTGCTCCGCAAATTGCGTCAAGAATAAGTGTAATTGATTTTGTTGCATCATCATTCGCTGGAATTGGGAAATCAACCGTCTTAGGGTTTGAATTCGTATCTACCATTGCAAAAGTTGGGATATTCAAACGACGCGCTTCGTTCAAAGCAATGTGTTCTTTTAAAATATCTACCAAGAAAATTGCAGCAGGTTGACGAGTCATTTCAGCAATTGATCCAAAGTTCTTTTCTAATTTCTCACGTTGACGTGTTTTGAAAAGACGCTCTCTTTTGTTTAATGTTTCCCAAGTACCATCCGTTCTCATTTTGTCAATAGTTGACATTTTACGAATTGATTTACGTGTAGTTTGGAAATTTGTTAACATACCACCAGTCCAACGCTCTGTTACGAATGGCATATTGATTTCAGTAACTCGTTGAGCTACGATTTCTTTAGCTTGTTTCTTAGTTGCTACGAAAAGAACTTTTTTACCCGATTTAGCAATTTGCTTCATCGCCGCACATGCTTGGTCAAGATGTGCTATTGTCTTATTAAGGTCTATTATGTGGATACCTTTCTTCTCTTCGAAGATGTACGGCGCCATTGCCGGGTTCCATTTTCTTTTCAAGTGTCCGAAATGAACACCAGCTTCTAATAAGCTTTCAAAATTTACTTTTGACATTTTTTTAGTTTTTTAATTGTTTACGTTCCTTAGTAATTTCAGCAGAAGAGGGATCTCGATGTTTGTTTGAGACAAGTACTCTTGAGCTTGGATACTAAACAACCGCCAAAATAGTTGAATATTAACGTTTTGAGAATTGGAATTTCTTACGAGCCTTCGGTTGACCTGGCTTCTTACGCTCCACCATTCTAGGGTCACGTGTCATAAGTCCTTCTGCTTTCAATAACGGTTTGTTTTCTTCAGCGATTACTACAAGTGCGCGAGAAATTCCTAAACGGATTGCTTCAGCTTGACCATTGATACCTCCACCAACAACGTTCACCTTTACGTCGTATTGACCTACAGTGTTTGTTAAAGCGAAAGGTTGTTCAATTTTAGACTGAAGAACCGAAATTGGAAATGCTACCTTGTAATCTTTATTGTTAACAGTCACTTTACCCGAACCTTTAGAAAGGTATACTCGAGCAACTGATGTTTTTCTTCTTCCAAGTGTGTTAATTACTTCCATGCTAATTATTTGAATGTATCAAGATTAAATACCTCTGGTTTCTGAGCCTCATGCTTGTGGTCAGTACCAGTGTATACCTTAAGGTTTGTAAACAAATTTCTACCTAAGGTGTTTTTCGGCAACATTCCTTTGATCGCCTTTTCAATAAGACGCTCAGGGTGTTTTCTCAACATCTCAGAAGCAGAAGTAAAACGCTGTCCACCCGGATAACCAGTGTAACGCACATACTCTTTGTTCTCTAATTTGGCACCTGAAAAGGATACCTTCTCTGCATTGAT
>JBIIKG010000163.1:0-6249 GCA_044233275.1 Crocinitomicaceae bacterium
AAAGCGCTCGATCCTTATTATTTGACAGAGCAACGCATCACAAATTTACAAGTGCAATACCTCTATGCTAGAAGTTATTTCAAGGATTTACCGATAACACCTGAATTAAAAGAAGCATTCGACTATTATCAAAATCAAGCGGCAACCTATTGGTTGAATTTCAATATTTACAATGAAGGAATGATTGCGCTTCAAGCTAAGCGATACGAAATTCCCGCTTTACCTGAAAAAATCATGGCATCCTTGAAAGAAAGAGCATTGGTGAATGAAGAATTAGGCATGTATTGGAAAGACAATGTGAGTGGCTACTATTGGTATCAAGCACCAATTGAAACGCAAGCATTATTGATTGAGGCCTTTGATGAAGTTACAAACGACACACAAGCAGTTGAAGAACTAAAAGTTTGGTTACTGAAACAAAAACAAACGACTGATTGGAAAACAACGAAAGCAACTGCCGAAGCTTGTTACGCTTTGTTACTTCGCGGTACAAATTTGCTCACTAACACAGAAATGGTTGAGATTAAAATCAACGGAAAAGTTTTAGATCCAAAAGCGAATGGTGCTAAGGTCGAAGCTGGAACAGGTTATTTCAAAACTTCTTGGGAAGGTGAAGCAATTCAACCTGAATTGGGGAGTATTTCCATTACACGCAAAACAGAAGGTGTAAGTTGGGGAGCTATGTACTGGCAATATTTTGAAGATTTAGATAAAATAACGACGCACGAAACGCCGCTAAAATTGCAAAAACAACTTTTCCTTGTGGAAGCTACTGAAAGTGGAATTGTCATGCGACCAATCACCAGTGAAACAATATTAAAACCAGGAGATAAAGTTCGCGTGCGTATTGAATTAAGAACAGATAGAGACATGGAATATGTTCATTTGAAAGATATGCGTGCAGCTGGATTTGAGCCAATCAATGTTTTTTCTCGCTATAAATGGCAAGATGGACTTGGATATTATGAAAGCACACGCGATGCGGCAACGAACTTCTTCATGGATTTTGTGCCAAAAGGAACATACGTTTTTGAATACGATTTACGTGTGAGTCATTTCGGTGATTTTTCAAACGGAATTGCGACTATTCAAAGTATGTATGCGCCAGAATTCACTTCACATTCGGAAGGAATTAGGGTTGTTGTTGAGGAGAAGGAATGATGTTAAATTGAGAACCGAGAAATAAGAACCGAGAGCAGAGACAAAG
This sequence comes from Crocinitomicaceae bacterium, assembly GCA_044233275.1. Taxonomy (GTDB): domain Bacteria; phylum Bacteroidota; class Bacteroidia; order Flavobacteriales_D; family Crocinitomicaceae; genus M0103. The sequence goes on from JBIIKG010000163.1 coordinate 1,208, forward strand.
ATTATTAAATAAAGCTGTTTCTCAGCAATAAAATAAAATTAGTTAAGAGACGTTAGTTTTGCTATGAAAAAAGCACATTTATTATTCGTTTTAATCGGTCTGAGTGTTTTGTTTGCTGCTTGCACGAAGAAGACATTTAAATTGAAGGAGGAGTTTACGCTTGCGTTTAATCACTCTGGGATAGTTAAATTGGGAGGTAAGGATAAAATGGAACTCAAATTCACAAAGTTGGTGGAAGAATCTCGCTGTGCACCGGGTAATACGTGTGTTTGGGAAGGAAGAGTTTCAGTTGATATTGAACTTGACAACAACGAAATCATAACGCTTGGATTAGGAGATGGAATTGCATCAGTTACAAACTACAAAAATCACAACATAGAATTGCTAGAAGTTTCTTACGAAAGTAAAGAAGACTTTGGTAAGGAAAGCAAGTATATCCTAAAACTAAAAGTAGATTAAACTTCTCTATTTCGTTTCGCGAATTTGTTTGAAACCGATAGATAAGGTACGTTCGTAATTACGTAAAATTTTGATTTCAGACGGGTTAACAAGACATAACGAAACACCTTCTTTTCCTGCTCTTGCTGTTCTTCCACTTCGATGCGTATAATATTCTTCGCTTTCTGGCAGTTGATAGTGAATAACAAACGAAAGTCCTTCGACGTCTATTCCTCGAGCCGCTAAATCTGTTGCGACCAAAATTTGCACACTACCATTTTTAAACGCTCGCATTACCTTATCACGTTCTTTTTGTTGCAAGTCACCATGAATAGCATCTGCCAATACATTTTTTGACTGAAGTTGTTTTGCTAGTTTCTGAGCGGTAGCTTTCGTTCTGCAAAATACAACTCCCCTATTCTCTTTTTCGGTTTTCAAAAATTGCAACAAGACATACAATTTATCTGTATCATCGCAAATCAAGTACTGATGATTGATTTTATTATTGACAACATTCTTAGGATTAACTGTAATTCTATGAGCATTTGAAGAAAGATACTTTTTAATAATTTGTTGAATTCCAGCTGGTATTGTTGCCGAAAAAAGCCATTTATTTCCAACGTTGCGCATCGAACTCATGATTTCATCCAATTCAACTTTGAATCCCATGCTCAACATCTCATCTGCCTCATCCAAAACAATTGTCTCAACATGACTTAAATCGAGCGCTTTTCGATTAATTAAATCGATTAAACGTCCGGGAGTTGCCACCACAATGTGTGTTGGTCGTTGCAAAGCTGAAATTTGCAAATCAATATTTTCTCCACCATAAACAGCTTCGATAAATATACGATCTGAGTATTTCGTGAATTTGAATAATTGTTTGGCTACTTGCTGACCTAATTCGCGCGTTGGACATAGAATCAAGGCTTGAATTTCCTTTCGATCTGCATCGATATTTTCCAAAAGTGGCAATCCGTAGGCAGCAGTTTTACCAGTTCCCGTTTGAGCTTGACCCACAATATCAGTTTCTCCATCAATCAATAATGGAATTACTTTCTGCTGAATCTCCGTTGGAATGATGATGTTCAACTCTTTCAATCCTTTGATAAGATTGTCACTTACGCCTAATTCTTCAAAATTTTTCAAAACGGATGGAATAGATTTAATGCTACAAAGGTAGTTGAAAGTTTGGGAGACATAGAATTTAAAAAAGAACTTCTACTCTGAATCAATTAATTCAGCATTACTTTTAATTTCAACTACCTTTTTATAAACGAGGAAATAATACGCAAGAACTCCTATTATTTCATATCCGATTAATCCAATGATACTAAAGAGTTCGAAACCAATAAAAAAGATAGTACCAACAAAATGAATTACAAATATTGAGAAATGAAGCCAAATTGTAAATGGGATTTTTTTCCATTGTTCGATCAGATAAATGATAAAAAGAGATGGAAATGATAACAGGGTACTTAAAATAAGCCCAACAATAAAAACAAATATAAAATATTCAAATCCACGATTAAATCCTGGATTAGGTGTTGAAAAAACCATTTCTTCCATCCACCATAAAAAAGTATTCACTAAGCTACCTCCAATAGCAATCGAAAACCAAACAAGGAAATAGTTCTTCAACATTTAAATAAACTCAGATAATTCCAACCAACGATCAGTCGCTGTTTCCAACTTAGAAACAACCTCCGACAAGCGAATTCCAGCATTCATTAATTCTTCGTTTGACAAGCTTGAATCGGAAAGTTTATTCGTCAATTCCTCTTTTTCCACTTCAAGGATTTCCATGTCTTTTTCAGCTTGTTTGAATTCTTCTTTTTCCTTGAAGGATAATTTCCGTTTTTCAGCAGGCTTTTCTGAAGATTCAGAAAGTTGGGTAACCTTCACTTGTTTAGCTGGTTCACCATCCTTAATTTCTTGCTTTTCCTTTTTATAATCTGCCGCTGTTTGCTTACGGTATTCAGTGTAATTTCCAATAATATCTTTAATTGCCCCTTCGCCTTCAAAAACAAATAAATGGTCAACCATTTTATCCATGAAATAACGGTCATGTGAAACAACGATTAAACAACCTTCGAAGGTACGCAGGTAGTCTTCCAAAACTGACATTACAAAAATGTCGAGGTCATTTGTTGGCTCATCCAAAATCAAGAAATTCGGATTAGACATTAACACGGTCATCAGTTTCAATCGACGTTTTTCACCTCCACTCAACTTATGTACAAAGTTGTAATGCATGTGTCGTTCAAAGAGGAATTTCTCCAAAAATTGAGCAGCTGATAGCTGACGACCTTTTTCAAGTGGAATAAATTCGGCAATATCACGAATAACATCAATCACTTTTTTGTCTTCGTCTACCTTAATCAAATCTTGACTATAGTAACCGAAAACGACTGTTTCACCTGTAACAACCTTTCCTCTATCAATCTCTTCTCGACCTTGAATCACATTCAAAAAAGTCGATTTACCCGTACCATTATTTCCAACAATCCCTAGACGTTCTTTGCGCTGAAAATTGTAAGTAAAGTTGTCTAAAATGACCTTGTCACCGTAGGATTTTCCGATTTTATGTAATTCCAAAATTTTGGATCCGAGGCGTTCCATTTTTACCGGAATGTCAATTTCATCCTCATCAATTCGCTGACTTGCTGCTTTTTTTACACCTTCAAACGAATCAACTCTTGCTTTTTGTTTTACACTTCTTGCTTTCGGTTGACGACGAATCCAATCCAATTCCTTTTTGAACGTATTCTTTGCTTTTTCAATGGTTGAGGCCAATTGCTCCTGACGTTCCGCCTTCTTCTCTAGATAATAGGAGAAATTTCCTTTGTATTTGTAGATTGTTTTATCTTCCAATTCATAAATCGTATCGCATACAACCTCTAAAAAATAGCGGTCGTGCGTCACCATTAAAATTGTTGATTTTGACTTTGAAAGGTATTCTTCCAACCATTCAATCATATCTAAATCAAGGTGATTTGTCGGCTCATCGAGGATTAAAAAATCTGCTTCTGCAACAAGCACTTGTGCTAAAGCAACTCGCTTCTTTTGTCCTCCGGATAAACTTCCTATCAATAAATCGGTGTTATCCAATTTCAATACAGATAGAATCTGGTTTACTTTGACTTCCATGTCCCAAGCATTCAACTCAGTCAGTTCGTCGTAACATTCGTGAATCAACTCCTCATTTCCTTCACGAAGTGCTTGATTGTATTTTTTTACAATTTGTAATTCTGGCAAATCATGCGAAAAAACAGCCTCAAGAATGGTATGTGTATCATCCAAATTTTCACTTTGCTGCATAAATGCCACTCGAATGTCATTGCGATATACGATGCGACCGCTGTCGTAGGGTTCAAGTTCCATCAAACAACGCAACATGGTCGTCTTGCCATTACCATTTTTAGCAACGATGGCTACTTTTTGACCGAGGTCAATACCAAAAGTTAAATCAGAAAAAATAACTCGATCACCAAACGATTTGGTGAGATTTTCAACAGAAAGATAATTCATGAATTAACGCAAGCGGTTAAGTGAATCAATCAAACCTTTGTCGCGTTTGATTGATATATTTGCAAGGAATACGAAAGGTAAACCAAGCACGAAAAGAAGATAACCGAGACCTAATTCTCGCTTAAAAGGTCCACCTTCGAATTGATTTTCACCAATAAAAGAGAACACAACAAGGGCGATTGTTAATAGTAAGTATAGAAAAAATACGATTCGCACCAATTTCAATTGACGACTCAAATTTTTATATGCCATAAGTGTAACAAAAAGTAGTAATACTATGGCAATCAAACTAATATAAAATGGATAAGCATTTACGACTTCTGCTTTTCCAGATGCAGAGGCATTAGCATATTGAGAAATTCCAAACGAATTAAACACAAAATAGGAGTTATTACCAACAAATCGAAAAACTTCACTTCCCATCGTCACTATAGAAAGTAGAATCATAGAAACGGCCAAATAGATTGTTTGAATACGTTGAATCATTTGAATGTAAATTTTATACAAAGAAAGTGAAAATCGGGGGAATATTTAAAATTTAAAAAGCTACCTAAATTCAAACCTCCGATTTAATTTAATTTTTCTCTATTTTTTTTAAAATTTAAAGCAACTTTATTTTAATGTTTGCGTCTAAAAAGACCATCCTAAAAAATATAATTTTCGTTCGATATTTTCTCAAATCACAAAAAAAAAAATCAACATTTTAGGTTTTTATGAATGAATCGAGACATTCATAATTTTCTTGAAATCAATATTGTTTGATTAAAAAAGGTTAATTATTCTCATGAATGAAAATTTACAAACATCTATCGAATATTGGTGCAGTTTTAATAAATATTCAATATACATTTTTGAAAATAATAAACTTAACTTTGGGTACACTGAATAAGTTTGTTTGAATTTACGCTATCTACTCTTTTTAATAGCAACTTTAGAAGAAATCTTACGTCAATTTATATATTATTAAGTAATTTACAACATGAAATCACTACTATTCATTTTAATTTTGTTGTCCACGTTTTGCATAACTGCGCAAAGTCAACTTCCAACAGATACAATTAACCTAATTGACA
>JBIIKG010000164.1:0-6244 GCA_044233275.1 Crocinitomicaceae bacterium
TAAGACGAACCTGAGAGGCGAAGCCTTAGATCAAGAGTTAAAACGAATCTTTGGTTTCTAAGAATGCCTTCAACCGAAAGAAAACACGTTTATTTTGCTTCTGATTTCCATTTGGGTGTTCCCACGTACGAAAAAAGTTTAGTAAGAGAAAAGAATATTGTTGCTTGGCTGGATTCTATTAAAGGTTCAGCACTTGAAATCTTTTTGGTTGGTGATATCTTTGATTTTTGGTTTGAATACAAGCAAGCAATTCCTAAAGGCTTTGTAAGGTTGCAAGGTAAGATTGCTGAAATAACAGATTCGGGCATTCCCGTTCATGTTTTTACAGGAAATCACGATATGTGGATCTTCGATTACCTGCCAAAAGAACTTGGATTTCAATTACACCGCGAACCTGTTAAAAGAACTTTCGGAAATCAAACGTTTTTAATCGGTCACGGTGATGGATTAGGTCCTGGTGACAAGGGATATAAATTTTTGAAACGTGTTTTTCAAAGTAAACTGTCACAATGGGCCTTCGCACGTTTACATCCCAATTTCGGAATTTGGTTGGCTAACTATTCATCTCGATCGAGTAGAGCTTCCACAGGAAATGATGACGCAAAATACTTAGGGAAAGAAAATGAGTGGTTGTTCGTGTATTGCAATGAAGTGTTAGAAAAAGAACACTTCGACCATTTTATTTTTGGACATCGCCATTTGCCCTTACATTTAAAACTTAAAGACAGCGCTGATTATATCAACTTGGGAGATTGGTTACAATACAATACCTTCGCTGAATTTGATGGTGAACAGCTGACTTTAAAGCGATGGATCAACGGGAAAGCTGAAGAATACACCTCCGAATTCAATTAAAATTATTTTACATCGCGCTCAACATGAGCTGATTCAAGTAAATCTAAAACAGTTTTTACGGGACTAAATGTTTCAGTTGGAATTTCAACGAAAATTGTATTCCAATTTTCCATTCCGCCATTCCATAATCCAGGTTGTTCAACGTATAGTATAGGTGTGCCATCTTGTTTCTTGTGTACAACAAAATAAGCGTCATCATTACGATAATCCAATAGATTTAATTTCTCATTTTCCATCGAATATGGAGTCATAGCAATCATTACAGGATTGAAATGCGTACTGTTTACAAGTAATTTATGTTGGTCTTCTTTATCTGAAATTTGAGCTTTTTCAACGATTTGTTTTGAATAGTGACCATTTCGTTCAATCCAGAAAGGTCCGCCACCAGGTTGACCACTATTTTTGACCATTCCACAAACTCGAGTAGGCTTGTTTAGAGCGAGGCGAATGTCTTTTGGATTGTTTATCGAAGCAATTTGAGATGAATCAAACAATTGATATTGATTATTTAATTTTACTAAAGACTCATGAGTGGGATGCTCAAAAACTGCTTGAGCTGCTTTTTTGAATTCAATGAGCAGCCCACCTAAGAATTGCCACGTTTCTGTAGCTTTTTGACTTTCATTGAAATGTTGTACATTATCAATGTTCTTTATAAATATTATTTCCTCTGTAATTTCATTTAATATAGGCAACAAAGCGCCATGTCCAGAAGGACGTGTAAATGGTTCACCATTTTTGCCTAAATACAACTCACCATCTTCTTTAAATGTCAAAGAGTTGCTTTGTACACTTTGCTCCGAAAAAGCAACATCAAACGTGAATCCGGCTGTTTTTTCTGTACTTGCAATAGTATCTTTGATCTGATTTTCAAACAGCGATTGAATCGTAAAATGAAAGGATGGTTGTTTGGAATGCACCCGTTTTCCTTGCAGCAAATGCTCTTGGAAAGGTGTTAGAACAAACGGTCCCCATTTATGGAAAGGAACCAAGCCTTTTGGTAAACTTCCATAACCCAAACCTTCATCTTTTAATAAGTAATCTAATAATTCGTCAAAATCGATTGTTCGGTTGTCAATTTTTCGTTGAATTGCATCTGGAAAATGGCGCGAAAACGCGAATTCATTGATCGCGTTAAAGAATCGTTCGGCCTGTCCGCTGCTAGCTTCATTCGAACTATCTCTAAATTCATACAAAAACTGAAACATTCGCGAGCCAGAACCAGAAGCAGGTATAAAAAAACGAATTGCCAAGTTTTTTTCTTCAAAAGAATGTATCAAAAAGCTCTTTTCTTCGTCACTATATCTCAAGATACCTTCATTAATTTTACATGGCGCAATCAAGTGAAGAAGCGGTTTTTCGGCAAATACCATTTTGCGTTCTTGCTCTATTTTTTCATTTGAAAACTTGAATGTCATACGAGAGAATAAGTTTTGTTTCTTTGTAATTGTGAATATAGTTGCCGAATATATAAAATATCAATGGAATGCAAGGGGCAGGCATGGTGCACATTCTCCTTTTTTGTATGATTTGGTAGATGTTTGCTTGAGAATTCCACTTGATAAGCAAGATTTGGCGATAGCACAACGTTTAGTAGATCGTTTGAAGTCAGACTCAAGAAGCATACAAATTACCGATGCAGGTGCAGGATCGCATAAGCTCGGAAAGGAAAGAAAGGTAAGTTCTATTCTAGCAGTAAGTTCATCGAAAGGTAAATACGCAAAATTGCTTTATCGTCTTGCCAGACACTATCAACCAAAAAGAATCCTGGAATTTGGAACTTCACTTGGTGTTGGTACGGTTCATTTAGCACTTGGAGTTCCAAAAGCGGATGTTCTTACCGTTGAAGCATGTCCAGAAACACAAAAAATTGCAATAGAGCAATTCACGCGATTAAATTTGAATAATATATCACCTGTTTTAAGCACTTTTCAGCAGTTCATTGAATCCTATCAAGGTGAGTTGTTCGATATGGTATTTGTTGATGGTCACCACGATGGACAAGCATTATTATCCTACATGAATGAATTAAAACCCATAACTCACAACGATACAATTTTTGTTTTGGATGACATTCGATGGAGCAATTCTATGATGGAGGCATTTGAAACCTTAGTAGATTCATCTAACTATCATGTCTCGATGGATTTCTTTCGTGTGGGAATTATAGTTCCACGCCAACAGCAGGAAAAAGAGCATTTTATTGTTCGCTATTAATCCATTGTTTCGTCTGACGTAAGAACGATTTCGTTTTTTGGAACGAAGAAGAGTAAGATTAAACCGATGATAAAAAAGGCTGTGACGGAAACCACTGAATAGCGAATTGAACCGGTCCAAAATTCCATTAAACCAAAGAAAAGCGTTCCTAAAACGATTCCAATCTTTTCTGTCACATCGTAGAAAGAGAAATAACTCGCGTGATCTGTCGTTTCAGGTAAGAATTTCGAATAGGTAGATCTTGCTATTGCTTGAACTCCGCCCATTACCAATCCAACACAGCCTGCAAGTAAATAAAATTGAACAGGAGTTTCAATTTGAAATGCACCTAAACAAATGACAATCCAGATGCTGATTGAAATAAACAAGGAACGAATATTTCCAATTTTTTCAGATATCCGTGACATTAGAAATGCTCCGAAAGCACCAAGGATTTGAATCAATAGAATGGCTACAATCAATCCTGAAGAACCACTCTCCGCTGGCCATTTGATTTCTTTGTTTGCGAAAATTGTCGCCATTAACATTACGGTTTGAACACCAGTATTGAAGAAAAAGAAAGCCATTAAGTATCTTTTTAGCCTTTTTGTTCTTCGAAACTCTTTAAAAACCAATTTAAGTTCTCTAAATCCTCTCCACAAAATGCCTTTTTCTGGTTTTTTTCCATAAACGTTGTTTGGAAGTGCTCGGTAGGTAAATTGACTAAAACCAATCCACCAAAGACCAACTAGAACAAAAGCGTAACGCATGTATTCCAGTTTTTGGGCGCCATCATCTGTTGACATAATCATGGACAAACAAATAACGAGCAATACCATTGAACCAATGTATCCCATTGTAAATCCTCTTGCGGAAATACGATCATGGTCCTTTACTTCAGCAATTTCAGGAAGAAAGGCGTTATAAAAAACAAGACTGTTCCAAAAACCAATGCTCCCAAAAAAGACCGATAACATGCCTAGTTCAATTCGATCTGTATCAAAAAAGAACAGCGTCATACACGAAATTGCGCCTAAATAACAGAAGAATTTTAAGAATTTCTTTTTACTTCCTGTGTAATCTGCAACGCCTGATAGGAGCGGAGATAAAAAGGAAACCACTAAAAAAGAGGCAGATAAGATAAATGAAAATAAAACAGATGAAGACAGCTGAAAACCCATGAAATCAACCAATATTTTTTCATCTTTCGGCAAATCAGCCAATGCAACGCCATGTGCTTCTGCGTAGGCTTTTTTTGTTTGAATATCGTAAAAAATTGGAAAAATTGCTGAAGAAATAACTAGGTTGTAAACAGAATTTGCCCAATCGTAAAAGACCCAACCACGAATTACTTTCTTATCACCTTTCTTTAACATAATCTAACCGAAATTTTATTCTAAACCATCGACAAATGGCTGTAAATAGCTATATAGTGGCATCAATTTCCCTTCTTTTGATGTTTCTGTTGCTCGTTCAATGATTGCATCTGGATCGTCTTTCAATAAAGCAGGAAGAACATGACGCAGTAGTTCATTTCCAAAATCTTCTGAAGCATCTAACGGTAATTCACACGGTAAATTATCGACAGCCATGACTGCAATTGCACCTTTTGTTTTGAAATCAACTTCTTCACCTGTTTGTGGATCGAATCCATAAATTGGATCAGAAATTTTACTTGGACGTAAAGTGGATGCAATCGGTCCAGCAATATCACAACTGATATCCGCTACTACACTCAAGCGTAATTTAGGCGTTTTTAAATCTTCAGCAGTTACAATGTATGGTGACTTGCTGCTCCAGAAGTGACAAGGAATGTAAATATCAGTTTCAGGTAAAAATCGTCCGAAATTTGAATTGTATAATTCTGGTTTCGTATAAAATTCGGATTTATTGAATGGTTTTCCATCCTTGCGTTTGAAATAATCCTCGGCTTCTAAATGCGTATAAACTGGCGTATTGAATTTCTTCTGAAGGAATTCTTCAGGTGTAACTTCCTTAATTGGCAGTAAATCAATGATTTCAACAGCTCCATGTCCAACACGTCCGTAGCCAGTAAGCACTATTTTGGTTGTTGGTGGCAGCACCACTTTTGCTAATTCAGCTTCCATTTCCTTGCGATCTGCGCACTGATTAGCTGGTTTCAACTCAAACAATTCATGCTTCAAACCAAAAGTTAAAAAAGCATTGTAACAACCAACAATTCCAGCATAGCGGCCAAATCCAATCAAGCGTTTATTGTGCTTATCTTTGATAACTTCATAGTCTATAAGCTCTATTTTTTTATCCAAAATGGCATTTAAAAGATCGCGATTGTAAGGCTGTTTTTTGATGGTGTGCGAAAAGAACATGAATTTCTTTCCAGGAATAAGGTCATGAATTTTTACTTCTTTCACACCGAGAATAACATCGCAATCACTCAAGTCTTCACTTAAGCGCAATCCTTCTGAAGTATATTCATCATCCTTGAACGCACGAATTGGACTTGGTTGAACAACAACTTCCACATTCGGATACAATACCTGAATGGATTTACATTGCTTTGGTGTTAAAGGAACTCGGTGATCTGGTGGAACTTTACCTTCACGAATGATCCCTATTTTAATTTTCTCCATGCGACTAATATGATATTGGGCTTTTCAATAAATATGCGTCAATGAATTCACGAACACAACCTTCTCCACCTTTTTTTGAAAGAATAACATCAACCTTACTTTTTACAGCGTTTACGGCATCAGATGGACAAGCTGAAAAACCAACTTTTTGAATAATTTCTAAATCATTAATATCGTCACCAACAATGGCAACGTTTGCTAATTCAATTCCCATTTCTTGGCAAAAAGATGAAAGAATGTCAATTTTTGGTTCTCTACCAACATAACATTTTTCAATTCCCAGCATTGCAGCTCTTGATTTGACCATTTCAGCTTTGAATCCAGATGAAATAATTGCCGGTTCAATATTGTTTTTTGACAAAAATTGAATGGCCATTCCATCCTTCGTATTGAATTTTTTTATTTGATCTCCGCTTTCAGTTATATACATGCCGCCATCGGTCATGACACCATCTACATCCAAGATCAGTAATTTAATTTTATCAGCTTTTTTCGCCCAAAGGTCTTTTCTGAACATCGGTTTGAACATAAGTCCTAAAAAATCAACGTTGTATTCTTCACAAACAGCTTGCAAATCATAT
>JBIIKG010000166.1:0-6214 GCA_044233275.1 Crocinitomicaceae bacterium
AATACCATTAATCGTTCGATATGGTGACAATACCCTGTTTCCAGGACTTTTTTGATGGTTAAATCGATTGGTTCAATTCCAGTTGTACCGTTCCAAAAAGATGCAGGAATTTTACGCTTGAATTTCCAATAATTCTTCGTGCGTTCCTCTGTACCCTTTAACTCATAAACTGCCCGAATGAATTCTCGCCAACCGACTATTTGTCGCACAAAACCCTCCAATGAATTCAATGGAATCTCATGGTGACTCGCAAAAGCCATCGCCTCATCGATCACAAAATCAGGTGTAAGAAGTCCGACATTTAACATCGGTGAAAGAATACTGTGGTGTAAAAATATTTCCTGTGAAACAATTGCATCCTCAAAAGGTCCGAATTCTGCAAAGCGAGTTTTGAAAAAATCATTCAGCCAAGTTTTACTTTCTTCGAAGGTTACTGGATAACAATATTTTGAATTCAATTTCCCATAATTATCAGAGAAATGTGCATCTACATATTGAATAGCTTCGGAATAATAACAATTTGAAGGAGGAAAATTAAGTAATGGTGGAACTTTTCCTTTGGGATATTTTAAGCGATTTTCATCATCGAAAGTCCATTTTCCTCCAAGTGGTTTATTGTCTTGTTCCAACAATAGATTCCGTTTTTGTCGCTGAAACTTATAAAAATCGGTTTGAAACATTCTTTTCTTTCCTGCAAAATAGGTTGAAAGTTCTTCAGAAGAATTCAAGAATAAAGGCGAACGATATTTACGTATTTTAATATTATGCTTGTCGCAGGTTTTGCTTATACGCTCTTCCAACCATTTATCCGTAGGGTCAATATATTCAACTCGTTCAATACCACTGGCTTTTAATTCTTGTAATAAGATTCGAATATCTGCTTGTTCATGATTTGACGCGATGTATTCAACTTTAACCTTCTGTTCATGCAGAAAGTCAGCGTAAAATTTCATGCTTGCTCGGTGAAAGGCCAACTTCTGTTTGTGAAAATTATACTGTTTAAAAAACAAGTATTCTTCGACCAAATAGATGGTTTCGCAGTTGGATACTAGCGGATTATACTCAAATAATTGGTGCGGAAAAAGGATTCCTATACTCATGCTTTTGATTTATTGCTTCTACATTTATCACTACAATACTTCACTTCGTCCCATACTTTCTCCCATTTCTTTCGCCACGTAAATGGCCTAGAACATACTTCACAATTTTTACTTGGTAAATTGGTTTTCTTCACCTTTTTCATTGCTTACTAGCTATTTTGGACGCAGCTTCCTTCGTTAATTTTGGCTTCGCACTTTTCTTTTTCTTACTGTTCATTCGGAAAGTTGAACTTGTATTTACATGTTTCTGAAGAATAAGATTGCCTTCGCTTCTTACTTCATGTGTTTTTCGAAAACTCCACACAATATCACTTGCTGCTTTTCTAGTGGCTTCAATATCGACAATTGGTTTGGGATAATCTTTTCCAATAACAACATCATATAGTTGTTGTTCCATTTCTGTCATTTTCCATGGTTCATGGATCAGTGATGAAGGTACATTCTTCAATTTAGGCAACCAAGTCTTAATAAACACACCTTCCGGATCGTGATCCTCCGAATTTTTAATTGGATTGTAAATGCGAATAGTATTAATTCCTGTGACCCCAGCCTGCATTTGTAACTGAGGATAGTGGATTCCTGGTTCGTAATCCAAAAACTGTCTCGCCAAAAAATGCAAGTCACGCCAGTCCTGCCAAAGGTTAAAGACAAAGAAAGACACCACCATAGCGCGCATTCGGAAGTTAATATAGCCTGTAGCAGTCACACAACGCATACAAGCATCAACAATTGGAATTCCCGTTTCACCTTTTTGCCAAGCAGCAATGTAGGTTTCATTTTTTGGTTTTACCAATTGATTGTAGGCCCGATTTACATTTTCAAATTCCATCCGACATTCATCTTCAAACTTTTGAATGAAGTGACAATGCCAATGCAATCGAGATACAAAATTTGAAAGGGCTCGTTTGTTACTTGAAGACTCATAATGCTGCATTGTGTATTGATAAACCATGCGCATACTCAAATTTCCGTAAGCTAAATACGGAGATATACGGCTGCATCCTTTGCGACTGAGTGCTGGTTTTGAAATGTGTTTCGAATAATTAACATAGCGTTCTTTTAAGAAACTATTTAAGTATTTCCATGCTGTTGTTTCTCCTCCAGGTTGAAAATTAGGATCTTTTTGTGTGATTTCTTTCTTTAGAATCGGACCTTTTAGTTTGTCATAAAAGTCATTTTCTAGTTGCAAAATTTTCCAGCCTTCCTCCGCAACTAGCTTTGGCTCTTCCAACATTTTTTGTTTCCAACGTTTTTCCCAATCGTTTCGAGATTTTAATTTTGGAATAACACCATTATGCTGATATTCATTCCACGCTATATTTTCTGCTTCAAAGAATTTCTTCAACTCTAAGTCTCGATCAAATGTCAGTCTATTACCGATCTCTTCATGTGAAAAAACAGTTCTGATTGAGAATTCTTCCGCCAAAGCTTGAAAAACAAGCTGTGCTTCAGAATGAAAAACGTACAATCGAGCCTTCAGGTTATCCAATTTATCTTGCATGTCCAGCAATGATTGATGAACAAACCGCCAGTGACGCACATCGCTGTCATCATAATTCATTATGGATGGTTCGAAGCAATACATCAACAAAACTGGTAATCCTTGTTTTTGAGCATAAAAAAGCGCTTCATGATCCGTAAACCGCAAATCTCGTTTAAACCAAACAATGACAATCTCTTGTTTTATTAAATTTTGACTGGCCATTTTTCTGGAGTTGCATAACTTAATCGTTGAATTAATCGTGCTTCGTAATATGCATCAAGTCCTGAACAGGATAAAGTATTCGCGCGTTCTAGGTCTACAAATCCATCATTGGAAATATTCTTTTCATATATTTCAATGTATTCAATGCTGCCAATAACTAGAATGGTGTTATTAATCGTGATATCCATTTTTTGCTGGAATTTCAGACCAATTTTAATGGGAGAATCTACAACAAAAGGAGCATGAAAATCATTTTGGTAACATTCCTCGAATCCACATGCTTCAAATTCAGAAACGGATGTGTCATATTTTGCAGAGGTTTGATGCGCCTTTTCAGTATCACTAACTTTCAAATAGTTAATCGTGAAGGACTCCGTTTCTAAAATATTACTGAGTGTATCTCTTTTTACGACATCTGGCCGACAAATAAATCCCCACAACGGAGGATTTGCTCCAATATGAATGAGAGAATTAAAAATTGCCAAATTGCTTTTGCCATCTTTAGATTTTGAGCCAATTAAAAAGGCTTGTTTTATGCCCGCTAAAGAATTAATTAGCTTGGCCCGATAACGGCTATCATAATTTTCTATTTGTTCTTTATCGATTAACATGTTTCAATTTTTGTTTGGTTAACACTTTTTCGACTTTTTTCCAGTAAGCAAAGAATGAAGGATAATAACCCTTCAACTCTTCGCAAATCCAATCCCTTTGTTCCTCAATTCCTTGATAACCTTCATTAAGCGGATGTTCTTTAAAAACAAAGTTTTCTAGTTGATATTTTTTCTTTAACGAATCGAAAGAACCAATAAACACTTGAATATTGGGAATATTTAGAGCTAAATCCAACATGAATTTCATGCACTTTTCACTGACAGGATAAGTTGTAAAAAATGATGGTTCTAACAACAAAATTCTGTTTCCCTCCTCCTGCTCATGCCAAAGTGGATCTAGGTTGTAATAGTTATAGATATAACTTGGTAAATTAACATTTACAGATAATTCTTGCTCAATAGGAAGAATTGTTTCTAAGTTTATTTCGATTGTTTCAACTAATTCCGCAGGTGATTTAATTTGGGGAAGGTCTTCGTAAGGAATGTCTAAAAAGGTATTGACTTGGTTCGTACGAGCGTATTTATTTATATTTTCCTGATTGGCGTAATATTTTTTATTGCTATTCGCACCAGCCACCCATTGCCAACTGCAATTATTACTGGCAAAGTCACCATCTAACAAGTGATAGTACATCCATTTTGAAGGGAGTCGCCAATGGGATTTCGCTACATTACACACAAGTGAAGCTGTATACATTCTAAAATGGTTATGCATGTAGCCGCTTTCGTACAGTTCTTCTACAGCGTTGTCTATTCCAAGAATACCTGTTGTTGCATTCACAACCGCCTTTGAAATCGAATAATTCGATACCTCTTGTTGCGCTTGCTTGATATCTTCATTCAAATCTCTTTCTTGTCCAACCCGCTGAAAATAATCGCGCCAACAGAGTTCTTTCACAAATGATTCAATTTGTTCCAATTGATAACCTTTTCGTATGACACTTTCGAGCACTTGTTTCGTGCTGATTACTCCACGAGAAATGTATGGGGACAAATATGTTACTGCTCCATCAATATAGTTTCTTGAATGTCCATATTTTATGGGATCAATTTCTTCGATTTTTAGAAGAATTGCTTTATAATCTGTCTCAAACACGTGCTTCATTAATTGACTTTTAAGTTATAACAAGTATGATGACAAAAGGATTTAAGAAAATGAATTTATTTATTACAATAGCTTATCTTTGACCTGATTTAAAGTGCAAAAGACGTTTAATGCGTCTATTAATAAAGTTCTCACATGAAAAAAATTCTTCTCCTGATAGCATTTTTCGTTTCATTTTTCAGTCAAAGTCAAATCAACGATTATTTTCAGACTGGTGCTAAATGGCGAATTAATTGGTCTGGACTTTCAATGAGTGCTTCTTGCGCGATAAACCAGCAATATGTTTGTGAAATTAGTGGTGATACAACGATCGGAGCTCATACTTACAAGAAGTTTATTCACCACGGACTTGCAACAGAAATGGGCATCATGGGATACATGGGAACTTGTACACCCAATTATACTTTTTCGCAACCTTACGCCTTTCTTCGTCAAGAAAATGAGCGAATTTACCAGTATGACATTTGGGATGAGATGGATACTTTATTGTATGATTTTGATCTTCAAGTAGGAGATTTTTTGCCTATAACCTACAACAATGCAAGTTCAGATATTCAAATTAATAGCATAACAACCATTCAAGTTGGGACAGAAACGCGTAATGTTTTTCATTTCAACCAAGGCAATGGTATTGATTCATTGATTGAAGGAATTGGACATAACAAAGGGTTAATTGGAACCATGCAACCATTTGAATTTTTCGAATATGAACTAATGTGTTTTTCCTTGGATGGAACAACTTACTATCCAAGCATAGGTGCAGCGTGTGATTTAACGGTTAGTTCACAAGAAATCAGCAAAACAATTTCAAGCAATTTATCACCAAATCCAGTGGTTGATTTTGCACAGATTGAATTTTCTGAGAACGTTCAAATCGTGAATATTTTAGCAATCGACATCTTAGGAAAAAAGGTAATTCTTCCATTCAAAAAGGTCAATCAAAACACAATTGAAATTGACAGTAGAGAATTAACTAAAGGATACTATATAATTAATTACCAATTAGATAACAATTCTTATTTGACTGGAAAGTTCTTGAAATAACTAAATTTACCTAATTTAGGACATGAGAGTTATTTTTTCTTGTTTTTATGAAACGTATGCGCGTAAGCTACATTTAGAATCATATTATTTTGACGCGTAGTTTTGAAGTCGCGATACATTAAACCAAGTGTAAAAGTGTTGTATTTATTTATGTCTAAATCAGTCCCAATTTCGTAGCGGATTTCATTCATCATTCCGACGGTCATTAATTCGTCGTCCATCGCAAATACATATTGATTGCTTCTATAAAATGACTCCAAACTTATGTAGGGCTTTATTAATTTGCTTTTCAACTTCGGTTTTAGGGTCATTTTATTTCTCCAATACAGTTGATTTCGTTTGAATTTAAATGACTCGAATTGAATTTTACTTGATAACTGAAGTCCAACGTACTTATCAAATTTTAACCATCGAGAAGGTTCTACTTGCAAACCAAAGGCTATTCTATTTCCAAAAGCAAGATTTTTACCATCCAAAATTGCATATTGATTAGTCTGCCAAGAATTTCGATACTCTAATTCACATTTAATGGATTTACTAATTGCAAACTTGGTTTGAAAAGTAAGCAGCGATTTCGAATAAGATCTAGCTGTCAGATTACTTCTCCCTTGCATTTCAGCACCGATTGATAGTTTTTTATTAATATCAT
>JBIIKG010000167.1:0-6208 GCA_044233275.1 Crocinitomicaceae bacterium
TCCAGCATCTAAAACGGCATCTACTTTTTGCTTAATGAAATCGTGGTCTTCATGGAAAATTTCTCTTCGCTCGCTGTGTCCAACTAAAAAATGATTCACACCAATTGAATTAAACTGTGCGAAGGAGATTTCACCCGTAAAAGCGCCTTTATCTGCTGGATAAGAGTTTTGTGCACCAAAAAAAATGCGATCTGAACTTTTTTCAATTAAATGTTGAATAAATAATGCAGGCGGAAAAATCATTAATTGAACTCCTTCAACAGAATCAACAAGGCGATTACAGTCATTCAGCAAGTTCATTGCTTGCTCTGAAGAAAGGTTCATTTTCCAATTTCCTGCGACTATCTTTTTTCTCATTTCTTCAAGGTATTTCTTTTAATCCAGTCAAATGACGGCGTAGATCTGTGCGCAAATTTCCCTTTCATTATTCCTTTCTCAATTACAAGTAAAGAAGGGTTCGAGCGAGCAATTGCTTTCAACTCCGTTTCATCATTCAAGAAAACTGGAATATTAAATTTATGCTTCTTACGGAAAGCGTTTATTTCTTCTTTGTTCGCATTCACAATCATAACAAAAGGAATCTTTGCCTTTTTACATTCAGAATAGATTGACTTATAACGCTCAACTTCATTCCAATTGGCTTCACTCAAGTTCTTAACTGATAAAACAAAAATTCGATCTGCCTTCACTATGTAATCACGGATACTTACTTCGGTAAAAGATGGATTCGTCATTTCGATTGTATCCAAGATTTTATAATCTGTTTCTGGGAAATCTTCTGGCGTATATTCTGCTTCAGGAATTTCCATTTCACTGTTATATCCAAGATCTAAGATTTTGAAACCACTTATTTTCGACTGAGCGAGTAATTCTTTCACAATTGGCAATTGCATTTCAATCGCACCAATATCTGCAACTGGTAAGAACGGATTGAACTGATCAGTAATGGAAGGAATTCTTGTAGGAATGATTTCCTTTTGTGCCATTTCCAGGTAAACCCAATCCTTATCTTCCCATATTTTAGAATCAACATATTCTTGTGAAGTTGAGTTATACTCAATTTTTTCACCTGTTTTCTTGTTTTTGTAAACTAACAAGCTTTCATACTTCCCTTCAATTCCATCATTCATTTTCTCGATCAAATTAGTACCTTCGGCATAAGGACGATAGTCTTTTAATGGCTCATACATTAAAACGTAAGTTGTCATCAATAAACAAAGAATTGTTACCACTAAACTTACTCCAAAGTAGTTTCCGAGCACTTTACCACCAGAGCGCTTAATCCAAAGCGATCCTAGTAAAGCGATTGCTCCAAAAAGAATTGGGAAATACCAACCAAACACCCATGAGAAGAAAACTATAACCAATCCTGAACCAAGCAAGAATTTCATATTCTGCTTCTTTTCATTTGGTTGAATAATCCACTGTGCTATAAAAATCCAAAATGTTAAATAAACAAGGATGATATCTTTCCAAAGCGATTCTTTTGGAGAAAGCGATCGCCCAACTGAGCCTTTCATCGCGTCACCAAAACACCCGCAATCATCCACACACTGAGGTTGTTTTTTCTCCTCTACAACAAGTGTCTTGGCGTCTTTGGAAATAATTTTAATTTCCTTGTTCGTTTTTGCCTCTTCTATTTTAATTGCTGCCAATTGGTCGGTCATTTCGAAAGTATCTCTATCAACAAACTTTTTAGAAGAATCACAATTCGCAGTATGCCATGTCAAGAATGTGAAAAACAGCATCATCATCATCGTGAGATATGAAACAAGTTTAATCTTCCCTCCTATGATAATCAATACACCTAAAACTATTTCTGCGATGCAAATAACGACACTTAAAAACAAGGCAGATTCAATTAAAAATTCTAATGAAAATCCTGGAGCGCCAAACAATTCTTTAATTCTATATGCTAAAGCACCATCCTCGAAGTATTCTTCAAGTTTGTAGGAAAACCCAAGGGGATCATTTGCCTTTACTAAACCAGACACAATGAATAAACCACCGACCAAAGCTCTAGCCACATTCGCCATCATCAATCTACCTTGGAAGATGAAAATCCCTGCTGCACTCAAAGCAAGAAGAATGTATCCAATAAAATTAAACAACATGTATTGTGCTTCAAAATTCTTATGTGAACCAACAGCAACAAACGTTAAACCCGTTAAATTAACGAGAACAAATAGTGCATTAAAGAGGAAAGATCTTCCTTGAACCGTAGCTTTTTGTTTCATAATATTACTTTTTTTTAGGGGTATTTGTTAAATGAATTAAGGCAAAAACGGAGTAATTTAGCATGTCGAAATAATTAGCATCGATTCCTTCGCTCATGATTGTTTGTCCATTATTATCCTCGATTTGCTTGATCCGAAGAATTTTCATTAAGATCAAATCAGTTAATGAACTAACACGCATATCTCGCCAAGCTTCGCCATAATCGTGATTCTTTCGTTCCATTAAAGACTGCGCTTCTGCTGCATAATAATTGTATAATTGCAAGGCCTTTTCTGGAGCCAATTCCAATTCTTTCAAATCTTTTTCCAACAATTGAATTATTGCCATGATGCAATAGTTGACAATTGCTCTAAATTCGTCTTCAACATCCTCTCCTACTTTATTTTCTCCAGTTTCTTGGATCGTGCGAATTCGTTGTGCTTTTATAAATAATTGATCAGTTAACGAGCTTGGTCTAAGTATTCTCCATGCCGTTCCATAATCTTTTGTTTTCTTCAAAAAAATATCTCGGCAAACATTCATTACCTTTGTATATTCTAAACTCGTCTGATTCATTTAATGCACTATGGGATTTTCAAGCGTTGAAGATACACATTTTCCGATAAATCGCCACCTTCGGCTAAAGGATAAATTATTTGACCTTAGCACACCAAAAGTGATGGGGATAGTCAACTTAACACCCGATTCATTCTACCAATCAAGTCGCATATCGGCTGATAAAGAATTACTTAAACATGTTGAATCCATGCTAAATGACGGTATGGATATTCTTGATTTAGGCGGGTATTCAAGTCGACCCGGAGCAAAAAATGTTTCTATACAAGACGAGATTGACCGTGTAAAAATTCCAATTCAGCAAATTAAAAATGCGTTTCCTTCACTTCCATTATCGCTTGACACCTTCCGTTCGGAAGTTGCAGAAGTGGGTATTAATGAAGGTGTTGAACTAATCAATGATATTAGTGCTGGATTATTAGATGAACGAATTTTAGACGTCGTCGCGTCTGCAAAAGTGCCTTATATTGCGATGCATATGCTAGGTAATATGGAGACAGTCCACAACACATTCGAATATGGCGAATTGTTCAATGAAATGGTTCGTTATTTTTCGGAGCGCATATCGACACTTCAATCAAAAGGAATACATGATATAATTTTAGACCCAGGGTTTGGATTTAGCAAAAGTATTGAGCAGAACTATCAATTATTAAATCAATTGGATCAATTCCAACTTCTTGAAAAACCAATTTTAGTAGGTTTTTCGCGCAAATCGATGATTTACAAAAAATTAAATAAAACTGCAGAAGAATCTTTAAATGGTACAACGGTTTTAAATACCATTGCCTTATCCAAAGGGGCAAGTATCTTGAGGGTCCATGATGTAAAGGAAGCCAAAGAAATAATATCGTTGCTTTTCTAACTTTTTTCCAATTGTAACGTATTATTTATCAATTTGAATTCATATATTCGATATATATTCTAGACGATTAATTATGTTAAAAAACTATTCTCTACTATTAATGTTGAGTTTTATCTCTCTTATGAGTATTTCTCAAACACCAATTTGGACAGAAGCATTTCAAAACGCATGCGCAAGTGATTGTCCCGGAAATGGTTACGCAGGACCCAATGGCGCATGGACAGTATCAAGCACTGGAGCAAATGGTACAGATGCTAATCTTTGGTATGTTAGTGGTGCCGAATGCGGAAATGCTGCTACTGCATGCGGTTCAGGATGTGGTGCAGTTGACCCATCTTTACATATTGGATCTAATCCGAATATCTTTGGTGACTTGGGAGCAGCCTATTTAGCTGGTGGAGCTGGTTTTTTCTTTCCAGAAACTGATAGTCGAGCAGAATCTCCAATAATCAATCTCACAGGTCAAAATACCATGACATTGACTTTTAATTATATTGAAAACGGTCAAGCGGCTAGCGATGACGCTTCCCTTTGGTATTTTGATGGCGCAACATGGACACTTTTAAGTGCGCTAGCTAAAACACCTTTAACCTGTAATCCGCAGGGTACTTGGACTGCCTTCAGTATTGCTCTTCCTGTATCAGCCAATAACAATCCAAATGTTAGAATTGGTTTTCGTTGGGTAAACAATGATGACAATATTGGTACTGACCCATCTTTTGCTGTTGATGATATTCAAATAACAATTCCGTCTGTTGGTGCACCACCAGTTGCTAATTTCTCAACTCCAACCACAACTATCTGTGAAGGAACATGCATTAATTTCACGAATACTAGTACATTTAGTGCTGGAGCAACCTTTGCATGGAATTTTGGTAATGGACAGGTTTCGACGTCACAAGATCCATCTAATATCTGTTATAACAACGCGGGATCATTTACCGTAACTTTAACTGTTACAGATGCAAATGGGACCGACACTGAAACAAAAACAAATTACATTGTGGTTAATGCTCCTGTAACTGCTGGCGCTGATAACACTGGATCCGTTTGCAATAATACAACGTTGAATTTATCAACATTATTGAGTGGCGCTAGCGGTGGTGTTTGGGCAGAAACAACAGGGGTTCCAAGCGGACAATTTAATGCTGGAACAGCTGTCTTCAATGCAAGTGGTTTAACCCCTGGAATTTATACGTTTAGTTATTCAGTAACAGGAACAGCTCCTTGCCCAAATGACCAAGCTGTTTTTTCTGTAACAGTTAATGACTGTTCAGCTGGACCGACTGCGATTATTAATGCTTCAAACTTAACCGTTTGCCAAGGTCAATCTTTATTATTTAATGATGCAAGTACTGGTACAAATGTAGATACCTGGGTTTGGAGTTTTGGTAGTGGTACACCAGGAACCGCGAATACCGCAGGACCTCACAGTGTGTTTTTTAATGCAGTAGGGACATTTAATATACAATTAACAGTTACAGATGATTTTGGTACGGATGATACCCTGATTTCTATTCAAGTAGTACCTTGTAGCACGCCAACAGCAGCATTTGCCATTTCAGATAATGATCCGTGTGCAGGAGATTGTATTACCTACACGAATAATTCAGTTTCTATAGGAACTCCTACTTATGCATGGACGTTTGCTGGAGGGTCACCTGCTACTTCAGCTAGTGCTAATCCTGGACAAATTTGTTATAACACTCCTGGTATATATGCAGTTGATTTAGTTGTGACCAATGCCTTTGGATCTGCGAATTATTCTCAAAACATTACTGTTCTTCCTCCTCCAACAATTGTTACTGGTGGAGATATCGTAATCAATCTGGGTGAAAGTGCTGTTATTACTGCCGTTGCTTCAGCAGGAACAATAACATGGGATTGGACACCAAATAACCAAGGAAACATTCTTGATTGTACGATTTCTGACTGTTCGCAAGCCACGGTGAATCCAACAATTACAACAACCTTCACAGCTACGACAACGACAACCGAAGGATGCACAGCAACGGATAATGTATTAATTACTGTTAATGTTCCAGTTGGTGGATATGCAATTGGAGTTCCAAATTCTTTTTCACCAAATGAAGATTCCAAGAATGATGTATTGTTAGTAAACGGAATAGGAATTACAACAATGTTCTTTAAAGTTTATAATCGCTACGGTCAATTAGTTTTTGAATCAGACGACCAAAATATTGGTTGGGATGGAAACGTGAATGGAGAGCCATTGAATCCTGCCACTTTTGCTTGGACATTGGAATACGTACTTGTCAATGGACAGGGCGGAAAAATGAATGGTAATGTTACACTTTTAAAATAAACGATCATGTTAAAAACCGTCATAACCCTATCAGTCTTGGCCTTAGCTTGGTCTAATTCGATTTTTGCTCAACAAGATAAACACTTTAGTATGTGGATGGAAAATCCAACGCTAATAAATCCAGCTACTGCAGGTGCAATGGATGAGGACATTCGTTTCATGACAAATATGCGTATGCAGTGGTTACCTTTGAATGGTGAGAATTTTAGAACAAATTCCTTTGG
>JBIIKG010000033.1:0-19328 GCA_044233275.1 Crocinitomicaceae bacterium
AACAAACCACTAACTATGGCTAAACTAATTTTTATTAAAAAGTATTTTGACATATTCTTGTTTTAAGTATTCAATTTCAGCGTTTAACGTTCTAATAATTCAATCTTGTTAAATGGTAACATTTTACGAAGGAAAAACAGTTTTGGCTTGAAGGTAAGCTTTTTCAAACTCATCCATTAATACTCCGTGATTCACTCCCGTTTCTTTAAACCAATCCAACATCAATTCGGTTGGCATATTTCCAGTAAGATTATCTGTTGCCATTGGACATCCACCAAAACCTTTTATTGCTCCATCAAATCTTCTACAACCATTTTCGAATGCTACTTTCACCAGTTCTTTAGCATTTTCTGGTCGCGTATGAAGATGAGCACCAAATTCAACATTTGCTAATTCAGGAATTACATTCTTATAGATGTATGCAACATCCTCAATCGTTGCAGATCCAATTGTATCAGACAATGCCAGTATGTCAATTCCTAAATCATTATAAAGTTGTTTCGACCACTTCAACACAATATCTGCGTTCCATTCTTCTCCATAAGGATTTCCAAAACCCATTGAAAGATAAACAACTAATTTCTTTTTTGATTGAATTGCTAAAGATTGAATGGCCTCAACACGTTTAAATGATTCAGCGATACTTGCATTCGTATTTCGCTGTTGAAATGTTTCTGAAATTGAAAATGGATACCCTAAATAATCAATCTCCTCAAAACTGCATGCTTCCTCTGCTCCTCGTTCATTCGCAATGATTGCCAACAACTTTGTATTCGCATTTAAATCTAAACGGCACAGTACATCTGCAGTATCTCGCATTTGAGGAATTGCTTTGGGTGAAACAAAACTTCCAAAGTCTATGGTGCCAAAACCGCAATTCAACAATTGATTAATGTAGGATACTTTGATGTCAGTGGGAATAAAATCATGTAATCCTTGCATTGCGTCGCGTGGGCATTCTATCAGTTTAACTTCTGCCATGTCGAATTAATTTTTATTCATTGATGCAAGAATTCCCTTGTTTATTTTCTTTACAATTCCTGGACCTTCATAAATGAAACCTGTATATACTTGTAATAAGGAAGCACCAGCAGCTAATTTTTCAAGTGCATCTTCTACTGTGTGAATTCCACCAACCCCTATGATTGGGAAAGATGCATTCGATTTATCATGTAAATATGCAATCACTTCAGTCGATCGTTTTGTTAACGGTTTTCCCGAAACCCCACCAGCACCAATCGATTCTAATTGTTCTTTTGATGCCTTAAGTTTTTCGCGACTAATTGTGGTATTTGTAGCTATAACCCCATCAATTTCTGTCTCATTCACAATTTCAATGATATCATCAAGTTGCTCATTTGTCAAATCTGGCGCTATTTTCAGCAAAATAGGTTTACTCTTTTCTTTAAGTTTATTTGCATTCTTTAGAGTTGAGAGTAATTCTTTCAATGGTTCTTTTTCTTGTAGCTCTCGTAAATTGGGCGTATTTGGAGATGAAACATTTACTACAAAATAATCAACGAAAGGAAAAAGCGCTTCAAAACACTTCATGTAATCACTCGTTGCCTCTTCGTTTGGTGTAACTTTATTTTTTCCAATGTTACCACCAATAATTACACTTGTATTTCGCTTTTTTAGATTAACAATCGCTGCATCCATACCTGCATTATTGAATCCCATTCGATTTACTATTGCATTATCTGATTTTAACCTGAATAATCTTGGCTTGTCATTCCCTCCTTGGCCTAGAGGCGTGACTGTTCCGATTTCTATAAATCCAAAGCCACAATAAGCTAAATCATTGTACATTGATGCATTTTTATCAAAACCTGCTGCAAGTCCAACTGGATTTTTGAATCGAATTCCAAATACTTCCTTTTCCAAACGCTCATCTTCAATGATATACAATTTTGAAAATAATGATTTCATTCCTGGTAGCTTAAGAATAAATCTCAATAAGTCAGTTGTAAGATAATGAACCTTTTCAGGGTCGAATAAAAAAAGAAATGATCGAAGTATAGAATACATTATAAAATTGTTTAATACAAAAGTATATATGCAAAACGAGGTGACATAGGCCACCTCGTTTTATATTTAAAATATTTTCAACAGATTAGAACTTATAACGTCCTTTACTCCAATTGTAGCTTTTTCTTTGCTTCGCGTAATCTTTATATGTAATGTTACGCGCAACAACGATATTTAAGTAATAATAAGCATCCTTTTGCTTTTGTCCTCTCACTTCTCCAGGTGCAAACCAATTGGTATTGCTTATAGCTGGATTCGATAAGTAAGCAGCTTCAGCAGAGCCTAAGGCGGAAGGATCATAGTAGTTACCTCCTACATCATCGATATAATCAGAAAAAGTCTTAACATAAGTTGCTTCAAATCCAACTCTCCACATTCTACCTATTCCCATTCTAAAACCCAAACCAAATGGAATTGTTGCTGTTATCGGTAAATATTCTTCCGAGCCACCTTCCATTCCCTGTCCTTCAGTTTTCAAAGGTCTCAAAGCAGTCCAACCACCATTGTAACGTCCTTTAGGATTAAAATAAGTTACACCAACTCCAGAATAAAGATACAATTGCATGTTTTGATCCTTGAACCCTTTGTGACCTGGTAGTTTGTAACGTGCACCAAATTTTTCATTCGCATAAACGATAAATTCAATTCGTTGCTGTAATTCAATATTTATAGAACGGAAATTTAAATTTCGGCTATTCCGTATAACTTCATTCGTTAGGGCATCATCACCTCTTAATAAACCAACATTTAAAATTGTTGACGTTGCAAAGAATGGGTGAAATCTATAACGATAGCCAATCATACCACCAAATCCAGTTGAAGGTAAGTCAATGTCTGCCAACGAGTAATCCTTTCCAATTTGATTTCTCCCTCCTAAATCGCCCGTAAACTGGGTAGCACCTAAACCAAACAAGAATTCTTTCTTATTCAATGACCAGTTACGTTGCGTATTAAAGTTTGTATGTTGAGCAAACAATGAAGCAGCGCTTATTAACAAAAGAAAGGCAATTAGTATTCTCATTTTAAGTAAATTTATGAGCATGTTATAATTTCACGTTGCTAATTTAGGAATAGTTATCAACTTATCAAAAAAATAAGTGGACAATTTTTCAATAACAAGATGTTAATCAAATACTAAATCTACTATGAATCAAATTTGACCCAAAAATTCATGGAAGGCAACGTTATTTTTCGTTTTCCATCAAAGGCTTCTATTTCTGTTATGAAAACCATTTGATTAAATCCCGATTTCTCCAAATCTTCGCAAACAACTTCGGATAATTTTTTGTCCTTTATCACGACCTCTTTATCGGAAATACCTGTTGCATATTGAATTTTAAATGATCTTACTTCCACTCCATTTTTAACTTCTATACCATTGGAAGAACAAAGTTTGTCATACGCAATATCACCTTGGTAAACACCAGAAATATTTGGCAAAAACGTTGAGAAACTTTCGTCTTCAATTGACTTTTTAGATGTTAATGACACTTTTGAAACAGGTCTTATAAGCTCATTTGATTCAGTGTTTATCGATTGACTTTTAATTGAATTTGATTTTGTCAACCTATTTTCACTTTTCGTTTCTTGATTTTTTGGAGAAGATTCAACTGAAGCAAATTGCATCGTTGCCTTGTATTCAGATTTATCCTCTTTTTGAGCAGTGCTTAAAGTAATTGTTTTACCATCGATTTCTGTATTATTAAAATGAATAACTGCAGACGTTACAACTGTCGCTAGGGAAGCAACGCCAATAGCCCCGTAAAAAAGCGGTTGCTTCCATACGGGGATTTTGGTTTTGCTAAATGCATTCACAACATGTTGAAAATCTTGTTTTGATTGGATATATTCCGATGTAATCGGTTTTCTATCCAGGTTAACTTTCTTGATCTCCATGACTTAATTTAGTAGTGTTAAAAAGCTGTTTAAGTTTTTCAATTGCACGAAATGTTTTTACTTTCGCATTATTCTCTGTTATTTCCAATATTTCGCCAATTTCTCTGAAGGATCTTTTTTCAAAAAAACGCATCTCAATTAGTTGCATGTCTTTTTCCTTCATCAATTTTAAACTTTTAAAAAGTTTTTTTCTATTCTCCTCCTTTTCATCATCGACGAATTCTTCAATCAATTCAAAAAGTTGAAAACTATCGATGTTAACAGTTCGTTGCGCCTTTTTGTCTCTGAAAGACTGGTACAACTCACTTTTCGCAATCCGATACAACCAAGAGGAAAATGGTACTCCTCTATATTCATATCGTTGAAGGTTATTTAAAGCCTTCAAAAACACTTGCGAAGTAACATCGAAAGCAGTTTCTTCGTCGTCCATTCGCTGATAGACATAACGAAAAATTTGTTCGTGGTACTTTTTATACAGCGGCCCGAAACTCTCCGGATCTTTCTGCGCTCGCCGTATCCAACTCAGCTCCTCTTCCATATGCTGATTGGTTTGGTGATACATTGGGTTCACTGACATAACTTACTGGTTTTATTTTCTAGTTTAGCTTGGAGCTTGCAGACTCCAAAACACCAAACGAAACTTTTTCGATTGGTTACAACATAAACGCTAAAACCATTCCAAATATTTTATGCAAGCATAATTATTCGTTGGAAAATTGAAAATATTCGATAAACACTAGTAAATATTCAAATGCAAAAACTAAATATTTAAATTTTGTTGTTAGAAATTAAGCATAAAACTCGTATCTGTTAAAGCAAACAAGAATGCTTTTAACTGATTTTTTTCCTTCACACTTATTTTAAAAGGAGTGATTATATGATTTTGATTCCAATGATTCATCCCGCCTTTTTCATAATGAGAAATAATTTCTTCAATACTATTTTTTGAACCATCATGCATATAGGGGAATGTTAATTCAATATTTCTTAGACTTGGCACTTTAAATTTTCCAATATCAATTGAATCGTGAAGAATTCGAAATCTACCTTCATCTTTACCGAAATCTTTATATAAACCATTGTTTTCGGCCTTAAACGTTGTGAAATATGGCGCTGGATGGCAGCTTGTACAATACAATTTCTCGGAAAAAAGTTTCCAGCCTTTAATTTCTTCAGTTGTCATGGCTTTCGAATTCTTTCCATAATAATACTGATCAAAACGAGAATTCACAGACAGTAATGTCCGTTCAAATGCTGAAATACTTCTCGTCAACACCCAAGGATCAAAATCACGGTTAAAAATATCTCTTGCTGCCATTTGATATTCAGGAACAGCTTTTAATCTTTGGATTACCTCACTCATTTTCATGCCCATTTCAACATGTTCTTGAATTGGCACAATAACTTGCATTTCAAGGCTCGTTAAATGTGCATCAAACATTACAGTGGGCAAATAACCTGCATTTAACAGCGATGGAGAATTCCTTTCTGTTTTTCTTCCTAGCACGCCGTCACTTACTTTTTTTCGATCGGTGAATCCAAATGAAGGAATATGACATGTAGCGCAAGAAACGGTATTATCAAGTGAGAGTCGCTTATCAAAAAACAATTTTCTACCTAACTCTACTTTAGCATCTGTAATTGGATTGTCATCTGGAGTATTTAAGTTCCCAAATTCCTGAATCATTGCTTTATTCGATTTGCACTTAACAGAAAAAAGGGATACCATTAGCATCCCTCCTATTAAAATTATATGTCCAAATCTGAATTTCATTTAACGCACAGCATTAATCGTTTTGAGTAAATTATTTTCCCCATCGTAAACTGAAACGCGATAAGTTCCTGAAGGCAAGTCTGAAAATTCTACTTTGCCAATGATTGAATTGATCGACTTTACAGAGACAATTTTTCCCTGAACATCTGAAATATTCATGGCCGCAGCATTTTTAATTCCATCCCATTGAACGGTGAAAAGTGACTGTGAATTATGAAACCAAAGTTTACCTGGAATCATTTCAATTGTATTTACGGCAGCAGTAGCATCTTGGCTAAAAACAGCTAAATCTGATGCATTATTCATTACCTCTTCGTTCAATCCAGTTGATCCATGTAAAACGCCAACACTTCCTAAATTAACACCTGTTAACCATACATCAACGTTACAATTGATATTAATATCTAACTGATCAGTATACATTTCAGTTCCGATAACCGGAAGAGCTACGTATGAATAATTATCCTTTCCTAAACTGTGTACCTCATATAATTCGTCTGGAATATCATCACTATTCGAATCGCCGTTTCCACTAACAATCATACAGAAATAACCAGAAGTCCAACCCCAATGCATTGAAGGATCTTGAAAACTCAATGGATGACCTTCAGGATATGCTGAAATATCAATTGCATCCTCTCCACTAATTGTATTTAAATTTGTAGGAACTCCAATACCAAATTGGATTTCTTCAACAACATCTACATCTAGATATCCAAGATAAATTGTATGATTATCAGGCTCAATTAAATAAACCTCTGGAGCTAAAGTCATTATCTGTCCACCATCATGAACTAAAGTAATATTCGAAAGATAATAATCGAAAGCTGAAACATTGAACGCTTTGCCACTAATGTCAGTCAAAGTAGTATTCAGTTGCAATGGATTCCCTTCCACCTTCGGACTAATTTTGACAAACACATTCTTCTGTGCAAAGTAAGTGAACGAGGCACTAACAATTCCTAAAACGAGTATTAATCTTTTCATATGTAATTATTTGTGTACAATATACAAAATCTCTTTCTTCTGTAAACGAAAACGCTCAATCATTTTTGAATCATACTTGGATTCCTTATCGAAAACCTCCACATTAAAACCGGCCTTTTCTAACCATTGTGGATAGTCATTCCCAAATAAGCGAACATGATCTTTTTGCCAAAAGTGTTTTTCACGATCTTCTGGACTAGTAATAGAAGTATCTTCATAAGTCACATCCCTTGTGAAATCTTGTGGAACCTGCATAATTCCCCATCCTCCTGGTCGTAAAACGCGATGCAATTCACGCATACATTGCAATGCATCATCAACATGTTCAAGCACGTGATTGCAAAAAACAACGTCAAATGAATTATCATCCAAGGGGATCGAATGCAAATCAAAATGTAAATCAGCCAATGGAGATACTAAATCACCCGTAACATAGTTTAGATTCTTCTGAACTTTAAATTTTCCATGAAAACACTGTTCTGGTGCAATGTGCAAGACATCTAAATGATTCGCAGTAAAGAAATTTGAGTGATCTCGCAAATACAACCACATTAATCGGTGGCGCTCCAAAGTTAAATCATACGGACAAAGCACATTCTCACGGTGCGCGATATCAGAACCATAAGAAAGAAATTTAGAAAAACTGCGTTCACATACAGGGCATTCGACATTGTTTCCTTTGTATAATAAAGGTGCAACCTTCTTAAAGGGATAACTTAAACGAATCAATAAAGGTCGCGGAAGAGTATTTAGAAGGAATTTATATATCTTTTTCATCTATTACAAAAATAAACAAAAGATAAAAGCAGATACATGTCCAATTTAGAATTACAAAATCTTTATTTTTACCCTACAAAATTTAAAGATGAAGAAACTTCTATTCATGAGTATTCCGCTCGTAACATTTTCACTTTCTGCTCAACAAAATCAACCCACAATTATGTCTGAAGAACCAAAAGCTCTCAAGAAACAAACCGTTTTAATGAATCACGATCACAAACGAGTCGATGATTATTTCTGGATGAACGAGCGCGATTCAAAGGAAGTACTTGATCAGTTAAATGCTGAAAACGCTTATTCAAAGAGCTATTTTTCTTCTTTAGAAAATCTTCAACAAACACTACTGGATGAATTCAATAATCGAATTGATCCAAATGAAGTAAGTTCTCCCTTTATTATGAATGGTCGGACCTACCAAATAAGACATTTTGAAGCGCTAGATTATAGTAAAATAATGCTGATTGAAAACGGAAATGAAACTATTTTCTTTGATGAAAATGAGCGATCAAAAAATAAGTCATTCTATGAGTTAGCGGATTGGTCTCCTTCTCCTAATAATGAATTATTAGCTATCAGCGAAGACTTTGTTGGGAGACGAAAATATGCCATTACTATTCGAAATAATGGAACGCAAAAATTTTTAAAAGACAAAATTAGTGATACCGATGGATCCATCGTTTGGGCGAATGATAACCAAACCCTATTTTATGTCAAAAAAGATCCACAAACATTAAGAGAGTTTCAAGTTTTTCGCCATGTTCTTGGGACTGATGAAAAAAAGGATGTATTAGTTTATCAAGAAGATGATGAAAAATACTCCGTTTATATTAGTAAGACCATTACAAACCAATATATTCTCATCCATTCTCAAAGTTCTACAACATCTGAAATAAAATTAATTAATGCTGATAAACCTGCTGAATCTCCGGTTATTTTCCTACCTAGAACAAAAGATCATCTTTATGAAGTTTATCATCATGAAAAAGGATTCTACATTATTTCTAATGAACAAGCCAAAAATCGTAAAATTGTTTTCAGTCCAACCATACCTGCTTCGATTTCATCTTGCTCAATCGTTTTAGAACATAATCCAACCATGTTGATTGAAGGATTGTTGACCTTGAAAAATCACTTAGTTATTGAAATTCGTCACGAAGGTTTACTGAAAATTAATTCGATCAATTTAAAAACGAATTCAAAAGAACAAATTCATTTCGATGAAGAAACGTATTACTTGGGACTTGGAAATAATGATGATTATACTGCAGAAAAAATATTTTTCATTTATAATTCATTAACCACACCTTCTACTGTTTACAATTATGATTTAAACACTCATACGCGCCAAGTTTTTTTCCGTAAAGAATTGAAAGACAAAACATTTGATCCTGCCAATTATACCTCAATGCGAATTTGGGCGACAGCAAATGACGGATCCAAAATTCCTGTCTCAATCGTATTTAAAAAAGGAACCGTTTTATCGGATGCTCCTTGCTTACTCTATGGATATGGCTCTTACGGCTATACCTTACCTGATGTATTTAGCGCTACGAGATTAAGTTTATTGGATCGTGGTTTTGTTTATGCAACCGCACATATTCGTGGATGTAAATATATGGGTGAAGAATGGTACGAAGATGGGAAATTTTTGAAAAAGAAAAATACCTTTACTGATTTCATCAATGCTGCAGAATATTTGGGAATGCAGGGATATTGTGCGAAAGATAAAATCTATGCTCAAGGAGGAAGTGCCGGTGGTTTGTTGATGGGAGCGATTTCTAATATGGCGCCTTACCTTTGGAAAGGGATAATTGCTCAGGTTCCTTTTGTAGATGTCGTTACAACCATGTTAGATGAAACCATACCGTTAACAGTAGGAGAATACGAAGAATGGGGGAATCCAACTAATAAGGAATATTACTACTATATGTTGAATTACTCACCGTATGACAATGTAAAAGCAATGGATTACCCAGCAATACTTGTAACAACTGGTTATCATGATTCACAAGTTCAGTACTGGGAACCAATGAAGTGGGTGGCTAAGTTGCGGGAAATGCGGACAAATAGTAATCCATTGGTCTTTGATTGCAACATGGACGCCGGTCATGGTGGAGGTTCTGGACGCAGCAATGAACGAAAAGAAGTTGCACAAGTTTATTCCTTTATATTGAATCTTGAAGGTATTTCGAAATAAATATAAGCTACTCCTTTTTTGTTTTTGCCTTGGATTAAATCTAATGGCTCAAAGCGATACCTTGCCTTATAAAGTTTTTAAGGATAAAATTGTTTTACATACTGATATTGGATTCTCGGTTGCACCATTTTCTATTCAATATCCTTTCTCCGGCAATGTTGGTAAATTAAAGTACCGTGACAATTTTCGACCAGTGTTGGGATTAGGTGTTTCCTATAAATGGTTTGCACTGCGTTTGGCATTCTCTCTGCCTGGAAATTTTAGACCAGTCAGTCGTTACGGAAAAACGAATCAGTTTAATATTGGATTTGATTTTACATATAAAAAAACATTTTTTGATATCGATTTACGAAGTTATTTTGGTTATGCTATCAAGGATTCTTACACATGGAATGATACACTAAACAGCTTAAAACCAAATGATATTCGTCCAAACACCAACTCCATTAGCTTTTCAATTAATGCGTGGTATTTTCATGACCGTAATTTCAAAATGTCGGCCCTTGGAGGAAAAACAGCACATTACACAGAAGAGGTTCATACATGGTATTTGAAAAGTATTTTTAATGTTTTCGGAGTAGGTGTTGGAAGTGGAACAAACACTATTATACCTGATGAATTGCGCGATTCTGCTGCAACAAAGACAGGTGCTTCTTTATTCTCAGCGGTTGAATTAGGTGTCGTTCCGGGGTATGCCTATGTAAACAAAATTAACAATTGGCAATTTTCAGGTCTTCTCGGATTGGGAGCAGTAATTCAAAGCAAATACTATACAACTGATGGAAATGTAAGAGGCTACTTAGGTCTCGCTCCTCGCTATGATATTAGATTGATTGGTGGATATTCCGTGGATCGTTATTTTGTTATGTTAATTACCGATTTTGACAATAAGTCAATTCGTTTTACTAATTTGAAATACAACCAATTTTATTATTCCGTTAGAGTTTCTGCAGGAATTAGGCTGAACAAAAAGAGTGATAAGGAGAAAAAGGGGAATAAGATAAAGATATAGGCTTTAGGCTTTGGAATTTAGGCATTAGAAAGAAAATAGTTTATACTGTTAAAATTTAACCTTGTTCCTGAGGGAATAATACACTTTCATTTACTGGAACAATCCAAGAATTAATCAATTGTTCGAGGTTTGCAATCATTGGATCAAATAAATTCCAATCAGCAAAATTTACCATTTCAGAAATATGAATCTGTTTAATTTCTTGATCATTGATAATGTAAAGATTCAAACGGTCAAAGAAATTTACATTTAGTTCTTTTCCTAATGCTTTAACGAAATGAACGGATGAATCAATTGAACAACCAGAGGCGCCCACTTTTTGTTCATCGACAGCAAGAATAATGAAACGATCAAACAATACCGCACCTTTTGCGACTAATTCTTTTCCGTGTGTTGCCCACTGCTTTACAAACTCATTTATTTCATCTTGAGCATATGTTGATTCAGTTGAATTTAGTGCTCTATTTGAAGCATAAACCCATACCCTACTTGACAAACTAAAATCTTGAAAGATTTCTTTATAATTCTGCAGCATTTG
Source organism: Crocinitomicaceae bacterium (assembly GCA_044233275.1). Classification (GTDB taxonomy): domain Bacteria; phylum Bacteroidota; class Bacteroidia; order Flavobacteriales_D; family Crocinitomicaceae; genus M0103. Next base: position 11,213 of record JBIIKG010000033.1, read on the forward strand.
CGATAAGTTCAGCGATATCTAACACTTTAATTTCTTCTTCTTTGTTGAAGTTTTTCACTCCATCTGTCATCATTGTATTACAAAACGGACAACCAGTAGCGATGATTGAGGCACTTGTCTCCAAAGCATCTTCTGTTCTTTCAACGTTGATTTCTTTATTTCCTTTCTCCGCTTCCTTGAACATTTGAGCTCCACCTGCACCGCAACACAAGCCATTTGTTTTGCAACGCTTCATTTCAACCAATTCAGCATCTAGCTTTTCTATCAAAGAACGAGGAGCTTCGTAAACATCATTCGCTCTTCCTAAGTAACATGGATCGTGAAAAGTAATCTTCTTGCCTTTGTAAATTCCACCATCCTTCAATACCAATTTACCTGTATTGATTAAATCCTGAATCAATTGAGTATGGTGAACAACTTCATAATTCCCACCCAATTCTGGATATTCGTTTTTAAGCGTATTAAAGCAATGTGGACAAGCTGTAACAATGCGCTTTACTTCGTAACCATCTAGCACTTGAATATTCATCATGGCTTGCATCTGAAATGTGAATTCATTTCCAGCGCGTTTTGCAGGATCTCCTGTGCAACTTTCCTCTGCTCCGAGTACAGCAAAATTCACTTTACATTCGTTCAAAATTTTAACCAATGCTTTGGTGATTTTTTTAGCTCGATCATCAAAACTTCCCGAACAACCAACCCAAAACAGAATTTCTGGTGATTCTCCTTTTGCCATCATCTCGGCCATTGTTGGAACGTGCAAACTCATGTTACTTTATTTAATTTTTTACTATTCACAAAGATCAAAAGTATAGCTTCGGTATACCTTTGATTTTTTAGTTCTATCATTTTTAATACTGACGGCAATCTTTATTGTTTTTGCTTCTTTCGAAGGAGAAACAAACATTGACCATCCTGCATTGTTTTTTGTCAAACTCACTCCACTCGCCGCAAGAAAAATAAATTCATCTTTATCGGATGATTTTAAATCTGCCTTAAGCTCATAACGCTCATTTCTGACCAAACATTTCGGGTTACCCTTTATTTCAAAACTCACTTTTTCTTCTCTAACGATTGAAGTGGACAGCAGAAACAAACCTAATAATCCAAATAATAATTTCATCGTTTATTACAATTCAAATACTTGAATGAAATCATTTCAAGCTCTTGATTAGTCTTCATTTGCCCAATTTAACCGGTCATTTTGTGAGAACTGCCAGGGAGCACCATTGTTTTCTATATTCGTTAACATCCCTGTTAACTCTGTTGGCATTTTTGATTCTTCCATCACCAAATACCTGCGTAGATCAACGATGATAGAAAGTGGATCTATATTTACTGGACATTCCTGAACACATGCGTTGCACGAAGTACACGCCCAAATTTCTTCCTCAGATATATAATCACCTAATAAGCTTTTACCATCTGAATAATCTTTTCCATGTTTTCTGATATTGTCACCCACTTCCGTTAAACGATCACGTGTATCCATCATGATTTTTCGTGGTGACAATTTCTTACCAGTAATATTAGCCGGACAAGAAGAAGTACAACGTCCACATTCTGTGCATGTGTATGCGTCAAGAAGGTTCTTCCAAGTTAAATCGGTCACATCTTTCGCTCCAAATCGTTGAGGAACTGCATTTGAATCTACCGGAGCAGCATATGGATCAGCTGTTGGGTCTAACATCAACTTAACTTCTGCAGTAACTGATTCCATGTTTGTAAACTTTCCCTTTTTCTCCAAATTTGAATAGTAGGTATTTGGGAAAGCTAATAGAATGTGAAAATGTTTCGAATAAGGCAAGTAATTTAAAAAAGCAAAAACCATCAGAATATGTCCCCACCAACCTACTCTTTCTAAGGTATGCAGCGTTGACACATCCATTCCTCCGAAAACATTTTCACCTAAAAAACTTGAAATTGCAAAACCAAATGATCCTGTACCTTCTGCATAATGTGAATGTCCAATATTGTACATCGCTTCATCTGCACCATTCATTGTGAAAATACATGTCACCAAAACAATCTCCATGATCAGAATCAAGTTAGCATCTTTCGTTGGCCAGCCTGCTAGCTCTTTCATATTCAATCGTGGTAATTTCAACATGTTTCTTCTCGCTAAAAATGCAACAGTTGCGATAAGAGCTAAAACGGAAAGTATTTCAATGAAACTTACTATAAACGTATAGAATCCGCCAAGTGCATCTTTAAAAATACGGTGATTTCCTGTCAAACCATCCACCACTATTTCGATTAACTCGATTTGAGTAATGACAAATGCAGCATAGATTGCTAAATGCAAAAGTGCTGGAACTGGTCGCGTGAACATTTTCTTTTGTCCCAAAGCGACAAGGGTCATTGTTTTCCAACGTTCTCCGCTCTGATCTGTTCGATTGACATCTCTCCCAAGACGAATGTTTGACCTAATTTTTAAAATATTGTAGAAAAAGAATCCACTGCCGGCAACTAGCAATAAAGTAAAAGCAATAATAGAAATCATAGTTTTAGTTTAATTTGGAATGGTATCCAAGATTTTTCTCAACTTCTTCTCCTCACTTCCTGTCAAAGGAACTCCTTTCGTTTTTGCTCCAAACACTGACATGTGTATATATCTTTCTGGATGCAATTGAATATCATTTACCAGATTCTGTAATTCAGCATTTGTCTTGTTTAGCTCATTATACAATTGTTCATCACCCAGTAATTTACCTAAAGTTCCTTTGCCATTTTTTGCATCGTCCAAAACAGCGTTTAAACTTTTAAGCGTCGAACTGGCATTAGAAATTACACTTTTATAGTCAGAAGTTAACAAATCGTCTGTAATTTTTCGAGCGTTGCCCATAATTGCAGTTACTTGATCATTACTTTTCTTAAGGTTAGCGGTGATACTTTCAACGTTCCCCATAATTCTTCCGAACTTCACTTTTTCCTCAGCTACTAAATTGTCAATTTCTTCCGCAACATTTCCAAAACGATTGATGGCAATTTTAACCTCTTTAATACTTCCTTCAATTTCAGAAGTTGCCGTAGTATCCCAAAATGCTGACAAGGAAACAACCATTTTATCGACAGATGTCATTATTCCTTGTACTTTTTGAACAATAGGGTCTGCATATGATTTTACCTGCGCCAACATATCTTCAGCTAGAAAACCTGGGATTTCTGATCCAGATTTATAATAACCTTTGGATAAATCAGAACTAACTTTAATTAGCATTCCTTTATTAAACAAGTCAAGCGAGCCAATTTCAATTGATGATCCTTTAGGCAATTTAACATCTTTGTTTTGAATATTAAATGTAACCTTCACCTGTCGAGCTGGATTTTCTGATGGCGTGTAATCGACAGCCAAGACTTTTCCTACAACCACACCATTCAAGGTAACATTACTTGCTACGGCTAACTGACCAGAATTGGGGAAATAAGCATAATACTTTTCATCTCCACCAAAAAAACTATTACCTTTCAAAAAGTTAACTCCAGCAACAAACAAACCAATTGCTAGTAAACCAATAAAACCTGCCTTAACTTCTTTTGCGATCTTCAAAATACTATTTTTCTGCTAATTTAATAGCTTTTTCTAAATTAATGCGCACTCCATTTAGAAAGGCAACAACAAATGCATGTTGAAAACCTTGTTCGCGTAGTTGAGTCTTATAATTATTAGCTGATTTAAAATCCATAATATACTCACCAACAGTGTATTTATAGAGATTATCCTGCTCATATTCAAAAACTTTTAGCCCTTTAAATTTAGGAGATGTTGCGGTTATTCTTTTGTCAGAAGTTTCAATTTGAATTCTGAAAATTACATTATCCTTGTTGACTTCAGAAGTGTTTTCTGGATTTGTGTTTGTCCCTGGATTTTCATTCGGTTTAACACTACTTGTAATTCCCTCTAATTCATTTTTATAAGTTTCAAATGCAGTAAACATTGCTTGAGACATTTTCTTTTGGTTCAAAGTATCAGCTAGAAATTTTTCTTCACTTGGATTCGTCAAAAATCCAGTTTCAATCAATACACTCGGCATGGTTGTTTTGTATAAAACCAAAAAACCTGCTTGCTTAACTCCCCTGTCTGAACGACCTAATTTCTTAAATTCCTTTTGCAATTTATCCGCAAAATTAATCGACAGGTCAAGAAAAACTGATAATTGTAACTGTCTCGCAATCAAAGCATCTGGGGATAAATCGAAATCTTTATACTTCGCACCTTTATCATCTTCCAAATAAATTGTTGAGTTTTCCCGCTCTGCTACCTTTTGCTGTGACTCTGTCTTATGCAAACCGAGAACATAAGTTTCCGTTCCGTAAGCCGCAGGACTTGCTGAATTAGCATGAATACAAATGAATAAATCAGCGTTAGCCTTATTTGCAATTTTTGCGCGTTCATCCAATTCAACAAAAACATCTTTATCTCGTGTATAAACAACTTTGATATTGGGATATTTTTTCTTTATCATATCACCCAACTTCAGAGCCATTGACAAACAAACTGTTTTTTCATGAGCTGATGAACCATGGCAGCCTGGATCTTTTCCACCATGACCGGCATCAATAACCACCGTATTCAACACTGGGGTTTCATTTGAAGTGTTTTGAGCATTGACTTTTACTCCAAACAAAAGCACAAAACACAATAAAAATTGATGAGCTCTGTTAATACACCATAATTTTTCCATCTTGAAGAGACTTTTTAATAGTTTTGTACACCAAATAAGAATACAACCCAAAGTTAGGTGTCACCATTGACCAAAAAACGTTCCATACAGTTAGTTTTCTTCGCTCTAATGTTAATAATTAGCTGCGGGTCGTTTGGTTACGCACAAATACCAACGATAAAAGATACAGTTTACTTGGATGATGATAGCTTTGAGAACCCCATCAACTTTAGTGCGCGTGATTCCATTTTCACTGATTTGAAAAATGAACAAATCCATCTTTATGGCGATGCAAAAATCGATGATGGTCAAATAGCCATGAACGCAGGCTACATTCTAGTTGATTTAAAGAAAAACGAAGTATGGGCAACTTACAGCTATGACAAGGATAGTAACCGCGTTGAAATGCCCACTTTTTCTGATGGAGCAGAAAAGATTACGGCTGCAAGTATTCGCTACAATTTTGATACTGAAAAGGGTTATATCGAGGAGTTAAGGATTCAGCAAGATGAAGCTTTTTTATACATGGAAGTAGCCAAAAGACATCCTAACGAAGAATTACATTTTAAGGGTGGTCGTTTCACCACTTGTAATTTAGATGAGCCTCATTATCATTTTCAACTTTCCAAAGCAATCATGATTCCTGAGGAGAGAATAGTTACTGGACCTATGAACTTATGGGTTGGGGGCGTTCCTACTCCAATAGGTTTTCCATTTAGTGTTATTCCGCAGCAGAAAGAACGAACCCATGGCTTTATTTTTCCCGAAATAACTCCACTTTCCGCGTATGGTTTTGGTTTCCAAAACTTAGGTTATTATATTCCAATCAATGATCACATTCAGACAATCCCGTATGTAAATTTATTTTCGAGAGGAAGTTGGGGATTACGGAATGATCTTTCTTATGCAAAGCGGTATTCATTTACAGGATCATTTAATGCTGGATTTCAACAATTCAGGGAAGGATTTCCATCAAATGCTGCAAATAATAAATTGAGTATTCAATGGATCCACCGAAAAGACCCAAAATCAAATCCATATTGGAATTTCTCTTCGAACGTGAATTTTATTTCAGATAACAAAAGTAAGAACAACCTAGACCCTTTAAATCCCGAATACTTCAATAATAGTTTTAATTCCGATATCAATTTAAACCGCCTTTTTCCTGGTAAACCTTTGAATATGGGTTTAAAAATGTCACTAAGACAAAACTCCTTAAGTAAAATGATTTCCCTTACTGCTCCGGTATACAACTTAAACATGACACGCGTTTTTCCATTTAAAAAATTAGTCAAAGGATTTGAACCTTGGAAACAAGTTATTTCAAGAATTGGTGTTACGTATAATTTAGAAGGACAAAATAGATCAACATTTAAAGATTCCTTGCTGCAAACTCAAGATTTTGGGACAATCGGTCAGCAGTTTTTAAATGGCTTCAATCAACAACTAAACATTCAAACAACAGCAGCATTTTTTAAAGGGAAATTCAAATTGACTCCATCCGTTTCATACACCAACAAAATTAATTTTCAGCAGATTGAAAAAAGTTATGATGCTACTCTTAATAAAACAGCAATTGATACAATTGGTCAAGCAGGAATGCTTCATGATTTAAATATAAATGCTCAGTTAACAACTGTCGTTTATAGTTATTACAAATTTATAGGGAAGAAAAAACCACTCCTTCGACACATCTTAACTCCTTCATTTGGATTTAGATACATACCTCAACTTAATCCATTGATTACGTCTAACGTAGGGGTAGACCAATCACCAATTACCTATTCACCTTTTGAGCGAAGTTTGTATTCAGGAAGCTCAAGTAAAGATATTACGCAACTTACTTTTGGATTCAACAATACGATTGAACTAAAAAGAATTTCTGCAAAAGACACGTTGACAGGATTTAAAAAAACACGGATAATCGATGCCTTGAGTCTCACAGGAAACTATGACTTTCAAAAGGATTCAATGAACTTATCAGATATCTCCATTAATATGCGTGTTAGTCCGATTGAATGGATCAATTTTGTTGCAACATCCTCGTTTAGTCCGTATTCATGGATTGACTCAACTGGTAAAACAATCAGTGAATATGCCCTTAAAAATGGAAAATTGGGTCGTTTTTTGCGCAGTGAGTTCGCCACTACTATAACATTGACTTCAAAAGAAAGTAGAGAAGTAATGAAATCCACGAGTGACCGTTTAGCAAATACATGGAATGCTGATTATTCTTATTTTATTTTACATCCAGAATACATTATTGATTTCAATATACCTTGGAAGGTTTCATTTTCTCATGTTTACTCAATCATTGCAAATACAGATCGAAGCACTGAATCACCCGAAAAGAATACTCAATTGCAAACATTGATGATGAATGGTGACATTGGATTCACAAAGAATTGGAAAATTTCTGGTAACGTCAATTTTGATTTAAAAGAAACCAAAGTAACGAATATGCGACTTGCGCTTTCCAGAAACATGCATTGCTGGGCACTTTCGTTTAATTGGACTCCAATCGGAGGTAATAAAAGTTTTATGTTAAGTCTTCGTAATACATCAACTATTTTCCAAGATGCGAAAATTGATATTCGCAAGCCTCCAGTTTTCCTATAGATAATTGAAGAACTGATCACAATTTTAAAAGATTGAATTATTTTTTTCCGAAACTACTGAAAGGCATAAAAGTGTTCGTAATTAAAAAAGGGATTGAAAATTCAGCTAGTTGAACTTCTGACTATTGAATCTTGGCTAAGTTTAAAATTAGCAATTTTGCAAATTCGCAATATTGCTAAGAACCCCTAATTTTAAAGACTTACAGAAGGATGTTTTGAAATAATCAGGTTGGAATTTTGTGATTTTAGAACTTTTCAATCATTAAACTTTTCAATTTTACAAATTTTGATCATTTCAACTTTGCAACTTTATGATATTGCAACTTTACAATATTACAAGGAATCCCCATTTTTACTGGCTTATAAAACTTAAAAATCGAATTAAATAGCTTTTTTGCACCTTACACTAAATTGTTATTCAGAATCTCAATCAACATATGAAACTAACAATTGCTCGCCTCTTTTCTAATGATAAAATTTTACATTAATCTTTCTTTTTTCCTCCAATAATGCGAGAAACAATTCCATGATCACTAGTGAATTCAGCCATAATTACACCTCCAATGTGCAAAACAATGTATGCCAACAAATAATAGAGCGACAATACGTGAATTTCTTCCATCAACTCCTCTTGACTTTCTGGACCAAATTTCAGCATCATACCCGTAAATAGTGATGTAAATACACAGATATAAAAAACAATATAAACCCAACTTTGAAATTTCTCCTTTAAAGTTAAACCTGCTTTAAAAGGACTAGAAAATTTCATCTCACCAAAGAAAGGCAAAGTAAAACGAAGTGCAAATAAGCCAACCAACACATAACCTAGGTAGA
>JBIIKG010000034.1:0-19220 GCA_044233275.1 Crocinitomicaceae bacterium
CTGCGCTTCCTACAACCGCAATTTTGATGGTCGTATCCTGCAATTTCATAAGTTTAAGAAAATGCCAACTATCCTTGATATAATCTTTCACATTTTGATGAATACCTGCATCTGGCTCGGCATATTCTTCATTTCCCAATCCCCAATACTTGACATTAAACGGTTCTTCATAACCATGAGACCGGCGCAAATTGGCCCAATAAGTATCTTCCGAACTGTTGCAATATTCCACCCATTCAGCAGCTGACATAGGAGTATCTGTCGCCATATTTACAACTAAAAATGGTTCTGCTCCAATTAACCGACAGTATTTTATGAATTCTGCTGTACCAAAATGATTGTCAATCGTACCACCCCAAATTAAGTTTTTACGGGTTGGACGCGTTGCCGTATCTCCAATTCCATCCTTCCAATTGTAAATTTTTGTAACTGTGCCACCTGGGAAGCGCATAATCGGAATATCCAGTGCTTTTACACTTTGGAGCACATCTTTGCGAAAACCATTTTCATCCGACAAAGGAGATCCTTCCTCATAAATACCACCATCAATACATCGACCCAAATACTCGATGAACTGACCATACATCATGGGCGAAATAGCCGTCTTTTCTTGCGCTAAGTTGATGGAAATCGAAGACTCTTTCTGACTAAAAAGCTGAAACGAGGCAAAGACACATACTAACAATTTGTAATTCATCCCTCGACAAGCTCGGGAACCCTTTTTTATAGTGCTTTCATTCATAACTCATAATTCTGCATTCATAATTTATTTAACATAGTCCTGTTTCAATACCAACATATACTGATCATTCTCTAACTTGATATAACCTTGTTCGTAACAGAAATAATAGTTTGACCCTTTTTGGGTGGTATAAATATTCGTAAAGTAATGAAAATTAAAGCCCTCTTCTGCTAAACGAATTCCATCGACAGTTATTTTGCCTTTCGGGTTTAGTTGTTCTAAAATCCTTCGATTCTTTCGTAAGATATTATTGATTCGACGCACATAATTATTAGCATCTTCGTGCAAGCGATTATTGTGTGTGTTTCGACAATAATCAGAGCAAAACTTCTGATCTTTCCGACCTTTTAAACTGTCTCCACATTCTTTGCAAACTCTCTTTTCCATCGTGAAAATCAAATGAATAGTACAAAGCAATGTTAACAATATTTAACAGCAAAATCAAGTGTTCACGAGCAAACTTTGACAACTTTGTATATTCATCGCTTATCATCATGACAGAAGAAACAAATCAACCGAGCAATCCAGCGGAAGCATTGCGGATATTGAGTGAAAAAATACAGCTCGAAACAGTTATCATTGGCCAACTTCGTGAAGAAATTGGAAAAATCATTGTAGGTCAAACCTACATGGTTGATCGCTTGTTAATTGCTTTACTAGCTGATGGTCACGTTTTACTAGAAGGTGTTCCCGGTTTAGCGAAAACGCTCGCTATCAAAACACTTGCTCAAGCCATTGATGTTGACTTTAGTCGTGTTCAGTTTACCCCAGATTTATTACCAGCTGATGTCACTGGAACCTTGATTTACAATCAAAAATCTGAACAATTTTCAATTAAGAAAGGTCCGATTTTCGCCAATTTCATTTTGGCAGATGAGATCAATCGCGCCCCTGCTAAAGTTCAAAGTGCTTTATTAGAAGCGATGCAAGAACGCCAGGTAACAATTGGTGATGAAACGTATAGTTTACCTGCACCATTTCTTGTATTAGCAACACAAAATCCTATTGAACAAGAAGGTACTTATCCGCTTCCTGAAGCGCAAGTTGACCGTTTCATGTTGAAGGTTTTCCTTGGATACCCTTCAAAAGAGGAAGAAAAGATGATAATTCGAACGAATATTCGTCAAGGTGGCTTACCCACTTGTAAAAAAGTGATGTCATCAACTGATATTTTGAGAGCTCGTGACTTAGTTCGCCAAATTTATTTAGATGAAAAAATTGAACAATATATCGTGGATCTTGTCTATGCGACAAGAACGCCAGAACCTTATGGATTAGGGTTTTTAACTCCAATGATAAGTTATGGTTGTTCTCCGCGTGCAAGCATCAACCTTGCCTTAGCAGCGAAAGCCTATGCTTATTTGCAAGGAAGAGCATTTGTAGTTCCTGAAGATGTTCGTGCAATTGCACCAGATGTGATGCGTCACCGTTTAGGTCTGACTTACGAAGCGGAAGCAGAAAATATTACTGCAACGGATGTCGTTAATAAAATTATCCAACGAGTAGAAGTACCTTAATCCTCACCTTTTGGAGACAAGCGAATTACTAAAAAAAATCCGTCGTTTGGAAATTAAGACGAAAGGTCTTACCAAACACATCTTTTCGGGCGAATACCATTCTGCCTTTAAAGGAAGAGGTATGGCCTTTAGTGAAGTGCGCGATTACACGATTGGTGATGAAGTTCGAACCATCGATTGGAATGTTACGGCACGCTATTCTTCTCCTTATGTGAAAGTATTCGAAGAAGAACGTGAATTGACTGTCATGTTGATTATTGACGTTTCAGGATCTTCCGCTTTTGGTTCTGAAGACCGAAGTAAAAAAGATGTTGCCTTAGAAGTGGCTGCTGTTTTGGCTTTTTCAGCTATCGCAAACAATGATAAGGTTGGTGCACTCTTTATTTCTGATAAAGTAGAGCGCTATATCACTCCTGAAAAAGGAAAACAACATGCCTTGGTTATTTTGAGAGAATTGATTGAATTTAAACCAACAAGTCAAGCTACCAACTTAACAGAAGGATTAAAGTTTTTCCGAAATACACAGAAAAAACGAACGATTAGTTTTGTGATTTCTGATTTCATCGATGAGAACAATTTTATGGATGCTTTACGTTTGACAAGAAAGCGTCACGATCTAATTGCCATAAAAATTACCGATGATGCGGAAAAAGAGCTTCCTAATGCAGGATTCATGAGGCTTTTCAACGCTGAAACTGGTGAAACTTCTTGGGTAAATTCAGGATCAGTAGAAGTAAGAAAACATTTCGAAGCCATGTTTAATGAACGTGAGAAAACCATCACAACGAACTTCAAGCGCTCTGGAATTGATTGCGTTTCATTGACAACTCATACGGATTTCATTCCACCTCTTGTCCAATTATTCAAACGTCGTTCATGAGGCTGATTCTAATAAATAGCTCATTTCTAATCGCAGCTTTGTTTTCTTTTGGTCAACAAACCAAAACAGAATTATCGAAAAGTAGCATCAAAATTGGTGAAATTTCTGCTTTGCAATTGACAGTTGAAATGCCAGCAAACGCGAGTTTCCTATTTACACCTTTGAAAGTCATTATTCCTTCTCGAATAAAAGCAACAAATGGAACACTTGCAACTGAAGTTTCCAATGAGGTTGAAATTTTAGAAGATTTTAAGGATACAGTACTTTTAAAAGGGAAAACGAAAATTTGGCAAGGAACATACAGCATAACTGCTTGGAACAAAGGTGTTTTTGTTCTTTCAGGAAATAAAATTGTCATCGACGATTCAACTTATGAATTTCCGACACGTGAATTAGTTGTTGAGTTAGAGGCAGCGAATAAAAACAAAGACATTTACGATATCCGTGAATCTTTTGCTGAAATTCCGGATGAACCATTCCACTTGAATGTCTGGTTAAAAAAATACTGGTGGATTGTTGCTCTTATTGGACTTATTGGACTCTTTTTTCTATATAAATTCTTACAAAAACGAAAAGACTTTGTTCCTGTACTTCCGAAAATACCTTCGTTGAAAGAGCGTTCTTTAATGGCAATTGATGCTCTCGAGAAAGAACGATTATGGGAAAAAGACAAGCTTAAAGAACATTACATTGAGTTGTCGTATATTCTACGCTCCTATCTTTCGGCTCGATACGAACTAAATTTATTAGAAAACACCACTTTTAGTGCACAACAACTACTTAAACAAAAAGGATTACACTTCGAAACGATTAAAACAATAGGCAACGTATTGAATCAATCTGACATGGTGAAATTCGCGCAATCGGAACCAGAAGAACTCATCGTTCTTAAAGTATCACAGCAAGTGCGTCAAATAATTGCAGAAACAAGTCCTTTAGAATTCGACAATGCTGAGTAACTGGAACATACGAATTTGGGAATATGATTTCCTGCATCCATTTTGGTTATGGTTGCTCTTGCTGGTGCCAATTTATTTATTCATCGCTATTCGAAAGGAACGTATACAAGCTGGACAATGGAAATTTACGGGAAGTAGTTCAGATCAAAAATCCCTAGGTTCTAAATGGATTATTTTTATTCGACAAGGAATCATTTTGCTCAACGCGGCTGTCCTTTCACTTGTGTTGTTGGCAATGGCGAAACCCTTTCATTGGTCTGGATTTGAAGATATTGATGAAAATTACAAAAATGGAATTGATATCATTTTAGCAATGGACGTTTCTATGTCGATGCTTGCGATGGACTTTGAACCCAATCGTTTGGAGGCATCCAAACGAGTAGCGAAGGAATTTGTGGATGGCCGTCGCGGAGATCGGATCGGTTTAGTTGTTTATGCTGGTGAAGCATACACTGCTTGTCCTGCGACCCTAGATTACACCATTCTTAAGAAACAAATTGATCAAGTCAATGGTGAAAATATTGAACCGGGAACTGCAATCGGCACAGGATTAGGAACCGCAGTAACACGACTAAGAAGTGACAGTATTGCTTCCAAAGTAATTATTCTTTTGACGGATGGTAGCAACAACTTTGGCGAATTAGATCCATTGACAGCTGCTGAATTGGCACGTGCCAAGAACATTCGAGTGTATACAATTGGTGTGGGAAGTAACGGACAAGCACCAACTCCCGTAATTACACCTTTTGGGGTGCGATATGAAAACATGGAAGTTGAAATTGATGAAATGACCTTGATGAAAATTGCTGAAATTACGAAAGGTAAGTTCTTCCGTGCTACTGATGAAAAAAGTTTATCTCAAATCTATAAAGAAATTGATGTGCTCGAGAAACGAAAAATGCTCGATCAGCAATACAAGACTGAGCCACCAGCCAATCCAACTGCATTTATAAATTGGGCTATATTGTTGGCATTTTTATCATGGGGTACCAAACGTGCTTTATTCAAATGGGATGAATAAAACAGAATTTACATACCGCATCAAATCAATTCTCATTGGAATCATTGTTTGGGAAGTGATTTTCTGGATTCTCACTGGATTTTTATTCTTCTTGCTGGGAATAATTGGCTCAACCGGTGCGCAAAAAATTGGTTTTAGTCAACCAGAAAATTTGTACTTATTACTTTTATTATTGCCTGTTGTTGGATTCTATTTCTTCAATCTTCTGACTTCAAACCGATTAACTAAGGGAACATCCTCTAGAATACAGCAATTAGTTTTTCAGCCAGTCAGCTCATTCGAAAGCTTTTTACGGTTTTTCTTTTATAGAAATGCCTTCGTTTTAATGATTTTCGCACTTGCTCAGCCTGTTTATGGCACACGGAAATCAGCGGGAACCATCGAAAGTTTAGAATTAGTCATTTGTTTGGATGTATCGAATTCCATGAACACAAAAGATATATCGCCAGAATTGTCTAGACTTCAAATTGCCAAAAGAGCCTTAAATCAGTTCATAAATAACTTACATGGCGAGAAAATCGGTGTTTGTATTTTTGCTGGAGGTGCTTTTGTACAGTTGCCTTTGACTAGCGATTACAGCGCTGCAAAATTATTTGTGAATGATATTGAAACAGAAATGGTTTCAAATCAAGGAACAAACATTGACGCGGCTTTAATGACCTCCATGGAAATGTTTTCGAAAGACAAAACTTCGAAAGGAATCATTATGGTGACGGACGGTGAAAATCACGAGGAAAATCCCAGTGCTGTATTAGGCCAGTTGAAGGAAAAAGGTATCAAATTGAGTGTCTTAGGAATTGGAACAACGAATGGCGGACCAGTACCAGTCAACCCTTATCGTCCTGAGTTGGGATACAAGACCAATGCAGTTGGTTCGACAGTTGTTTCTCGTATTAATCCATCGTTCATACGTTCAATTGCAGCAAAAGGAGGAGGAAGTGCGCTTGTCAGTTCTGATGAATTTCCAGATTTATCGCAACTCTTAACACAAATTAACCAAATGAAACGAACTAAAGTCCGAGATTTGCAGTTCGATATGAAAGAGAACAGGTATCAGTATCCTTTGTTTTTAGGATTACTGTTTTGGCTGCTCTACTTGTCAATAAATACTTGGAATTTTAAATTTTCAAAAAAAGCATAAAATGAAAACTTGTTTGTTTTTACTCTTAGCCTTTATCACCTTTGGAGCAAATGCTCAGGAGTGGAGAGACTCGCTATCGGTTGCACGCAAGTCTTACCAAAAAAAGGAATACAGCAAAGCTTTTCGTTATTACCAATCTGCTCAAAAGAAGGCTCCCAAATCTGTGAATTTATCAGATGAGATGGCTCAGTCGGCCTACAAAGCAAGAGATTTTAAGTCTGCTGAATCCATCTACAGACAAAGCGCATCTGAAAAGAAATCACCAAATGATCGTTCGAAATCATATCATAATTTGGGTAACTCTCAAATGAAAAACAAGGATTATCAAGGAGCTATTGATTCGTATAAACAAGCATTGAGAAACAATCCGAGTGACAATCAAACAAGATACAATTTATCAGAAGCCATTCGTCGTTTGAAAGACGAGCAGAAAAAACAAGAGGAAAATAAAGATAAAGATCAGCAGGACAAGCAAGACCAGCAGGATCAAAAAGATCAACAAAATCAACAAAATCAAAATGGTCAACCAAAGGACCAGAAAGGTCAAAACAGCAAAAATGATCAGAAAAACGCTGGTGATTCAAAAAATAATCAGTCCCAAAGCAATGGAAAACCGGGCAATCCATCGAAGCTACCCAATAAATCAGTTGATCGCATGCTCGACAATTTGATGAAGCAGGAATCTGCGACTAAACGGAAAATTGGCGGTAATAAAGGAAACAACGCAACAACAAATTCAGGAAAAGATTGGTAATGAAATTAGTTGCTTTGCATATCACCCTTTTAATTTCGACACTTACATGTTTAGGTCAAAAGCCAATGGTTTTACTTGATGTAAGTCCAAAGGATGGTGAAGTTGGTGAAATTCTGACAATCACCATTAAATCTAACGTTCAAGGAGAATTGGACATCGAAATGCCTTCAGGTTTCGTTCATGGATACAATGTGTTGAATGGAATGGAGCAAGAATTGGATTATAATACAGGGAAATTAGTTACTTATTATTACATGTCCCAAACTGGCGCTATGAACAAAGAAGGTAGTTTTACCTTTGGTCCAGCCTACATTAAAAAAGGAAATAAAGTCTATCGCTCTAATAAAGTCACTGTAAACATCAAAAAGGAACGACAAGAAAATCATACAGGTACAAACATTACTGCAAAACAATTACGTCAACCTGCCTTCGGTGTGATTGAGACTTCCAAGTCTTCAATTTATGAAGGGGAACCCTTAATTGTAAATGCTAAGATTTATTCGCGTTTCCGTCCTACTGAATTGGAAAACTATGAAAGTTATTCACTTAATGGAGTGGTTGACAAGCATGATATAGGCAATGCACAACGTATTTTTTACGAAGAAATTAAAATAAAAGGTGTAACGTTGAATACCTTCACACATGATAAAAAAGTGGTTTTTCCGACAGGGACAGGTAAGACAGATATTGAACCATTTAAATTGATTTTACGCCGGAATTTTGAGAGTATTCCTTTGACATCCGCTGAAACAACTTTCGAAATCAAACCCTTACCAGGAAATGCACCAAAAGATTTTACGGGAGGTGTAGGAACGTATTCTATTTCAAGAAAACTTGGTCAGGCTAATTTGAAACAAGGTGATGTTTTCTCCTTAGTAGTTGAAGTAACGGGAATTGGAAATTTGCATAATATTCATGAACCAAAATTAAACTTACCGAAAGGATTTATTCTCTATGGAGATCCTATTGTTAAAGAAGATTTCGTTTTTGGAGCTCGCGGTGCGGAAGGGAAAATCACTTATGAGTTTAACGTACAAGTGACCAAATTTGGTGTGTTAAATTTGAAAGGTACTTCCATGTCCTATTTTGACCCTTCAAAGGAAGGTTATGTTAGCATTCGAACAGGTGATGATAAAATCCAAGTTGAAAAGAATGATAAATTCAATCTGACTGTTTCAGCGGAAAACGATAGTGATGAAAATCAAAAGAAAGAGGAAATCATTTCGCTTCGTCCAAATGAGAATACAAAAGCAACTAATTCAATGTATGGCACCAATGCATTCTGGATTGCCTTTGGATCACCGCTATGTTTAGCTTTTCTCTTTGGTATTTGGTTCAAACAAAAGAAAGAAAAGCAAGTAATTGAAGGTGCTGTCAAAAAAGCAAAATCGACTCAAAAGGAAATTGACGTTCTTTTTGACCAAGCAAGTATTTCAGCAAAATCAGGTGATCATTCAAACAGTTACCGTTTGATTGAAAAAGGTTTACAACAAGCAATTTCAGCCTTTCTTGAATCCGAACATTTGGTTCTATCTAACCGCAATGAAATGACACTGCGACTTTCAGCACGCAACATTTCAATAGAAAACATAAACGTTCTCTTTCAATTATTAGATCGTTGCGAATATGTGCGATTTGGGTTTGGTGAGACCGCTGATAGTTCTTCAACAATCGATCAAGCGAAAAATTGGGTGTCACAAAATTTACGTAGATGATTCGGTTGATATTCGTCGTGATTTTTGCATTTTCGTGCTTCACTAGTCTGCTTGCACAAGATATTGCATTTGAGAAAGGACTAAAACTCGCTCAAGCAAAAAACTACACGCTTGCTATTCGTGAATTTAAATCCGTTTTAGAAACAAATCCCGCGAATGAATCTGCCATTTATAATCTTGGTAACTGCTATTTACACAACAAAGAAAACGGAAAGGCAATCCTTTTTTTGGAAAAATACTTAAAACTAAATCCATCAGATGAGGAGGCAATGACCAAAATAGATCAAGCCTATTTACAATTGGGTTTGAACAAAACATGGAATTCAGCTTATTCAACATCTGAAACACTGATCTTTCAGACGGGTCCGAACACCTGGGTAATTTTGTCCATTGTTTTCAGTATCCTCATGTCTTGGATGATTTTTTTATCTTTCAAACAAGCTAGAAAAAACACATTAGCTCTCATTCTACTATTGTTTATCTTGACAATTTCCTGTCTTTATGGTGCTTTCACTGCCAAACAATATGTTGAATACGAACGCTTTGCTATTGTGACCGAAAAATCAATTCCGATTTTTGCTAATGACTTAGGTGAACTCACTCAAAACACGTTAAGTGAAGGTACTCGAGTTGAATTCATTTCCATGACAAAGACCAACATCAAGGTTCGATTAGAAGGTGGAAAAACTGCCTTGATAAAGTCTGCTTCAGTTGAATTTATCTAAGGAGGAGCATAAATCCTATCATTCTCCTTTGTTTTCCTTAATTTTACAACAATGACTGACAAGAAGGTAAATATTCGAAACCTCACTTTAAGTGAAATCAAACATCATTTGGAAGAAATGGGAGAAAAAGGCTTCCGTGCAAAACAAGTGTATGAATGGTTATGGAAAAAAGATGCTACCAATTTCGAAGAAATGTCCAGTCTCGGTAAGGATTTACGCCAAAAATTGGATGAAATCTTTTTTATTGATCACATCCAATTAGATGACCAACAAATCAGCTCGGACAAGACGATAAAATGTGCCTTTTCAGTTGGTGAAAACAAGGTAGTTGAAGGAGTTTTAATCCCAACAACATCTCGCACAACAGCTTGTATATCATCACAAGTTGGATGCAGTTTATCCTGTACATTTTGTGCAACAGGTCGCCTAAAACTAATGCGCAATCTAACTGCTGGAGAAATTGTTGACCAAGTTGTATATTTGAAAAACCAAGCGGAAGGTCGCTACAATACCCCTTTGACCAATATTGTATATATGGGAATGGGTGAGCCTTTGTTGAATTACAAAAATGTACTTCGTTCTGTAGAATTAATCACTTCAGAAGAAGGCTTAGGAATGTCGCCTAAAAGAATTACTGTATCAACAGCTGGAATTGCCAAAATGATTCGCAAGTTAGGAGATGATGAAGTTAAATTCAACTTAGCCCTATCTTTGCATGCTGCGAATGATAAAAAACGCAGTCACATTATGGAAATCAACGATTCAAATAATCTAGCTGAATTGGCGGATGCCCTCCGTTATTTCCACCAAAAGACAGATTCACGCGTTACATTTGAATACATCATTTTCAAGGATTTCAACGATAAAATTGAGGATGCACAAGAATTAGCAGACTTTGCGAAATGTGTTCCATGTAAAATCAATATTATCGAATATAATCCAATCGACGATAGTGAATTTCAACAAGCGGATAAAAATAAGGTTGATGCTTTTGCAGCATATATTGAGTCCAAAAATTTAGTTGTCAATGTCCGCAGAAGTCGCGGTAAAGATATCGATGCAGCCTGTGGACAATTAGCAAATAAAAACAAAGCCATTCTAAAAGAAATGAGGGTTTTGAAGTAAAATTTCAACCGTTCAAATACCTATTTCTACCCTTCTGTCAAAAATTGTAAACATTGCCTCTTTTTTCTTTCTGAAGCCTAAGCAATCTTGTATATTTGTATCATGTTGACCGTAAAAGAAATGATGAAGCCAATTGAACCGGAAATTGCCGAGTTCGAGATACGTTTTCGTCAAAGTATGAAGTCAAAAGTAGCCCTTTTGGATAAAGTAACGCATTACATTATTCGCAGAAAAGGCAAGCAAATGCGTCCAATGTTCATTTTCTTAACAGCCAAAATGCTTGGCAAGGTGAGTGATCAAACATATGATGCTGCTTCACTCGTTGAACTTTTGCACACCGCAACCCTTGTCCATGACGATGTGGTTGACGATGCCAATGAACGACGAGGATTTTTTTCTATCAACGCACTATGGAAAAATAAAGTAGCAGTGCTAGTAGGCGATTACATGTTGTCGCGTGTACTTTTGCTTTCCATCGAAAAGAACAATGTACGCATGTTGGAAATTATAGCACGTGCTGTGCGGGAAATGAGTGAAGGTGAATTACTTCAAATTGAAAAAGCTCGAAAATTAGACATTACGGAGGAAATCTATTTTGAAGTTATTCGTCAAAAAACTGCTTCATTAATTGCTACATGCTGCGAATCGGCTGCAGTTTCGGTTGACAGAGAAGATTTTGCTCCAACAATGCGTCAATTTGGAGAACTAGTAGGATTGGCTTTTCAGATTAAGGATGATATTTTTGATTACGGCACACCTGAAAACATTGGAAAACCAACAGGTATCGATATCCGTGAACGAAAGATGACGCTACCGTTAATTTACGCGCTGAATACCTGCTCAACTGAAGTCAAACGCGAATTAATCAACATTGTAAAAAATCACAATGAAGACCCAAAGAAAGTTGATCGTGCAATTGAATTAGTTATTGCAGCTGGCGGAATTGAATATGCTCATAAAAAAATGATGGAGTTGGCAAACCAAGCACTTGAGTTATTGGAACCAATTCCAGATTCTGAAGCAAAAAGAGCCATCATCGGCTTGGTTGAATATACTACACAACGTGAAAAATAATTACTTATGAAATATCTAGTCCTGTTTATACTTTGTATTGGAATGGTTGCTTGTTCTTCAACGGAAGAAGATGTTGCAAAAAAACCGAAGGAAGAACAATTGGTTGAAATCAAAGATGGAATTTATACCGAATGGTATCCTGGAAAAAAACAAATTAAATACCGAGGAGCACAAGATGATTCAAATCGTCGTGATGGTAAGTGGATGTTCTATTCTGAAACTGGCTTGGAACTGTCATTTACCATGTATAAAAATGGTTTAAAAGAAGGATTTACAGTTGTAAAATATCCGAATGGTGTATTGCGCTACAGAGGTGAATACTTGAATGATCAGATGGTAGGCATTTGGACAACTTACGACGAAAAAGGAAAGGTTGCAACAGAAAAAGATTACGGTTACCCAACAAAATAATGTCTAAAATACCTCCACATATCATTGACGACATCATGCAAGCTTCCCGTATTGAGGAAGTAATTGGTGAATTCGTCAGTTTGAAACGTGCAGGTTCAAGTTTAAAGGGTTTGAGCCCATTTACAGATGAGAAAACACCCTCGTTTGTTGTATCACCAGCCAAACAAATTTTCAAGTGCTTTTCAACAGGTAAAGGGGGAACAGTCGTAAGTTTCTTGATGGAAAAAGAACATTTTTCTTATCCAGAAGCCCTGCGCTGGTTAGCTGATAGATATGGGATACAACTTCCTGAAGAAAAACCTGCAACGGCTGAGGAACTTGCGTCAATTACAGAACGTGAAAGTTTAAATATCATCAATGATTTTGCGCGTGACCACTTCATGCAAAATTTGCACGAATCAGACGAAGGCAAAGCCGTTGCGCTATCCTATTTTGAAGAACGCGGATTTCGCAGGGATATCATTCAAAAATTTCAATTAGGATATTGTTTAAACACAGGGACAGATTTTACTACACATGCTCTTGCGAAAGGATATAAACTAGAGTATTTAGAAAAAGTTGGACTTGTAAAAACTAAGGAAGACCGTCATTTTGACTTTTTTAGAGGCAGGGTTATGTTTCCCATTCACAGTGTTACTGGTCGTGTATTAGGTTTTGGTGGGCGAACACTTTTTACTGATAAAAAAGTTGCGAAATATTTCAATTCACCCGAAAGTATCATCTACAATAAGAGTGAAATCTTATATGGTTTGTATTACTCTAAAGGTGATATTATCAAGTATGACAATTGTTTTTTATGCGAAGGATACACGGATGTGATTTCGATGTACCAAGCTGGAATTCAGAATGTCGTTTCATCATCAGGAACTTCGTTAACCAAAGAACAAATTAAGCTAATTCGCCGCTACACCTCCAACATTACAATTTTATATGATGGTGATGCAGCAGGTATAAAAGCTTCATTCCGTGGAATTGATTTGATTTTAGAGGAGGGGATGAATGTAAAAGTGGTTCTTTTCCCAGATGGAGAAGATCCAGATTCTTATTCCAAGAAAGCAAGTACAACAGAGCTCGAAAATTATATCAAAGAACATACGCAAGATTTCATTTCTTTCAAGGCTAATATCTTGATGAAAGATGGCGAAGAAGATCCACTTAAACGAGCTGAACTCATTCGTGAAATCGTTCACTCTGTTGCATTGATTCCCGATCAAATCACAAGAACCGTATACCAACAGCAAATTGCACAAACTTTTGGAATTGGCGAACATATCGTTACCAATGAACTCAATAAGCTTCGAAAGAATGTTGTTGCCAAACAACTGAACACACCAGAAATCAATGAAATTCCCCTGGAAATTCAAATGGATCCGAGTGCTCAAACTCAAACGACAAAAAAACCGAGTATTCCCCCAGGAGAAGTAGCATTAATAAGAATTATGGTTAAATATGGTGTAAATGAGGTTCAAACTACCCAATTTACTGAGGGAGAAGAAACAAAGATAAAAACAAGTGTTTTGGAATTTGTTTGCCATGAATTAGATAAAGATGAATTGTATTTTTCGCATCCACTTTTTGCCAAAATTCATCAAATCTTTGTGGACGGACTTTCCGAAAAAACACTGTATCCTTCCAGTTTTCTAAGAAAACAAGAGGACCAAGAAATTGTACAATTTGTATCTGACTTAGAATCATTTAATCATGAGATTAGTCACCGCTGGTTTACCGATCACCACATTAGCACACGTTCAGAAAGTGATGATCTTGAAAGCACTGTCATGCACGCAATTTATGGTTTTAAAGCAATGAAAATCGAAGATCGTATTGATGAAATTCGCTTACGATTCAATGATGAAAACTTGGAAACAGAAGAAATGATGGAACTTCTAGCGGAACAAATGGCGTATGAAAATGCCAAAATGAAAATCGCTGAGAAATTAGGACGAATAATACTACGTTAACATGTTGAGCTACACACTTTTCAATCTAGGTCCCTACCATATTTGCCTTTGGAATATTATCTTCCTCTCCATAATTTTTGGTGTTGCTGTTTTACTTCGTCGCATTATCCATAAATCACTAAAACGCTATTTAAAAAATGCGAACATTCGTTTGGAAGGCCGCAGAGTTACTTGGTTAAAATTACTTTCGCAAAGTGTTTATGTTCTTGCAACCTACGTCGCTGTATTAAGCTTCAATATCAATAATGATGATGTCACTTTCGGTGATTTTTTGAATTTCAATTTAATTGAATCGAAGAAATTTACCATTAGCTTTTACCACATCATTGTTATAATCTTCATTTTCTTCTTAGCGCGTGTAGCCTTAAACCTATCCATGTTATTTATTTCTCGAAAATTCAGAAATAGCAAGAATTTTAATCCAGGAACCGAATTCATCTACATTCAAATTGCCAAATACATCATTTATGTTTTTGCCATTATCTCTAGTTTAAAAGCACTAGAAATTGATGTTTCCCTCTTAATGACAAGTTCGGTCGGACTATTCGTCGGACTTGGACTTGGACTTCAGGACGTTTTTAAAGATATGATTTCAGGAGTTGTATTATTGGTAGAAAGCAACGTTCGTGTGGGTGATGTTATTGAAATTTCTAATGGTGGTAAGACAGAAGCAATTGTTGCAAAAATTTTAAAAATCAATGTGCGCACAACACATATCGAAACACGTGATGGGAATGTTCTTATAATGCCAAATGCCAAATTAACGCAAGAATATGTTGAGAACTGGACCCATGGCACTAACCTTTCTCGTTTTAGCATCCCAGTGACAGTTGCATACGGAACCAACACTGAATTGGTGACTCGTATTCTAAAACAAGCAGCACTTAGTCATCCAAAAGTTAAAAAAACAGAACCAGTAATAGTTCGATTAGCACATTTTGGCGATAATGGATTAGAAATGGAATTAATATTTTGGGCAGACCAAAGTTGGGACATTCAAAATTACAAATCAGAAATACGTTTCGAAGTAGATCGCTTGTTCAGAGAATATAACATTACGGTTCCATACCCTCAGCGTGATATGCACATTGTAAACCACGACAAACACTTCTTCAACAATCCAACAGAAGGATCAAAAGATCTTTAATACGTGCTTGTTGCTCCACCAATGTTTTCAATTGGGTGCCAAGTCGTTTTCAATTCTAAGGTATCTGCAATCATATAGAGATCTTGCGCATCCGACTTTAACCAATCTTTTTGTTGATGAAACACACGTTTCACATTAACGCTAGCATTTGCTTGTAATTGTTGGAAAGCAGTTACATCCTCTCCCCCATAAACAACGGCATTAATATCCATGTGGGTTGACAACGTATCATTCAATTCTTTATTTGTTCCAGTCAAAATATTGACAACTCCTCCGGGAACATCAGAAGAATTAAGCACTTCAGCAAATGTGATGGCGCACAATGGCAGTTTTTCAGAAGCGATGACTATACAAGCGTTTCCACCTGCAATGACAGGCATAACCAAGGAAACCAAACCAATCAATGATGAATCATTTGGAGCAATTACCCCTACAACACCTGTAGGTTCATGAACAGAAAAATTGAAATGCGAACTCGCCACTGGATTTACTGAGCTAAGAATTGCCGTAAACTTGTCACACCAACCCGCGTAATAAACGATACGATCAATAGCTAAATCTACTTCTTGTTCAGCTTTCACTTTTGTTGAACCTTGAGCCATTAGTTCAGAAATGAATTGAGTTCTTCTCCCCTCCAACATTTCAGCAATACGATAGAGAATTTGTCCGCGATTCATTGCTGCACGTTCTGACCAACCACCAAATGCTTTTCGAGCCGCCACAACTGCATTTCGAACATCCTTGCGCGATGAAAGACATATATTGCCCAACAACTTAGCTTTAGAATCAGAAACAGCGTAATAACGTCCAGATTCCGTTCTAGGGAATTGACCTCCAATATATATTTTGTATGTCTTTAATACTTCCAATCTACTCATATTAATGAATTGTAAATTATCAATTAAACCAATTTCACATAGGCATTTAAGCCATGTAATCCTCCCTCACGACCAAATCCACTTTCTTTGTATCCGCCGAAAGGTGATGTGGGGTCGAATTTATTATAGGTATTTGCCCAAACTACTCCCGCATTTAACTTAGTTGTCAAGTTGAAGATTCGAGAACCTTTATCGGTCCAAACACCAGCTGCCAAACCAAAAGGAGTGTTGTTTGCCTTCTGAATCGCTTCATCCACTGTACGGAACGTCTGAATAGTTAATACCGGTCCAAATATTTCTTGTTGAACGATAACACTCGATTGTGCGACATTAATGAAAAGTGTAGGTGGGCAAAAATGTCCTTTTGCAGGGATGCTGCAAGCAGATTGATACATTTCTGTTCCCTCTTGCTTTCCAATTTCGATAAACTTATGAATCGTTTCGAGTTGTTCTTTTGAATTAATTGCTCCAACGTCTGTGTTTTTATCCATCGGATCACCAACATAAAGCGTATTCAATCGGTCTTTTAATTTGCGAATCACCAAATCAGCAACAGATTCTTGCACCAACAAGCGGGAACCTGCGCAACAAACGTGGCCTTGATTAAAGAAAATTCCATTGATAATTCCTTCGACTGCTTGATCTATTGGAGCATCTTCAAAAACAATATTTGCTGACTTCCCACCTAATTCTAGGGTCAATTTCTTGTTTGTGCCTGCAACAGCTTTTTGAATGATCTTTCCAACAGCTGTTGAACCAGTAAACGCAATTTTATCAACATCTTGATGATTAACGATTGCTGCTCCAGTATCTCCAAATCCAGTCACAATATTTACCACTCCCGGAGGCAAACCGCAATCATGAATGATTTCAGCCAATTTCAAAGCCGTTAACGGAGTTGTTTCTGCTGGTTTTAATACAACCGTATTTCCCGCAGCTAGTGCAGGTGCAATTTTCCATGCGGCCATCAGCAAAGGAAAATTCCATGGGATTATTTGTCCAGCGACACCAAGGGCTTCCACTTTTCTATTAGGGAAAGCATATTCCAGTTTATCTGCCCAACCTGCGTAATAAAAGAAATGATTGCACGCCAATGGCACATCAATATCTCTAGATTCTCGAATTGTTTTTCCGCCATCCAAGGTTTCAATCACAGCAAATTCACGCGCTCTTTCTTGCATCATACGCGCAATACGATAGATATATTTTGCACGTTCAGCCCCTGATAATTTTGACCAAACATCAGTGTATGCTTTTCGAGCAGCGGCTACTGCTATATCAACATCCTTTTCATTCGCATGTGCAACTTCCGCTAAAACTTCTTCTGTAGCTGGATTAATTGTTGCGAAATATTTCCCTGAAGAAGGCTTAACCCATTTTCCATTGATATATAAATCGTAACGTTCTTTTAATTGAATATGTGCTGTGCTTTCTGGAGATGGGGAATACGACCAATCCAAATTGTCAATTATTTTTTTCTTTGCTGCCATCTTAATCGATTGAAAAATAAGCTGATGATTGATAAATACCCGTTTCTTGCTTCATAATTTGCATCAACAGATCATTTGCTAAACTACTAGCGCCAAAACGGAACCATTCGTTTGTTAACCATTTTGATCCTAATGTTTCGTTCACCATAACTAAATAGTGTAATGCTTGCTTTGCGGTTGAAATTCCCCCAGCCGGCTTCATGCCAATCAATACTCCTGTGCGATCATAATGATCTTTAATTGCCATTAACATGGTGTAGGTTACTTGCATTGTTGCTGCAGGTTGAACTTTACCAGTTGATGTTTTTATAAAATCTGCCCCCGCCATTATCGCGATGTCACTTGCTCGTCGAACATTATCTAATGTAGCTAACTCACCTGTTTCTAAAATCACTTTCAAACGTGCTTTACCGCAAGCTTCTTTAATTGCTGCAATCTCGTCATAGACAAAATTATATTCTCCCATTAGAAACTTGCCTCTTGAAATCACCATGTCAATTTCATCAGCACCCTCTGAAACAGCGAATTTAGTATCCCGAAGTTTAACATCCATTGGTGCTTGTCCACTAGGAAAAGCGGTTGAAACCGATGCCACTTTGACATTTGAGTTTTTCACTTCATTTTTGGCAATTTTCACCATTGAAGGATAAACACAAACAGCGGCGACAGTAGGTAAATCTTGTTGAACATCATGTAAATGCATTGCTTTGTAGCACATTTGCTTTACTTTACCCGGAGTATCTTTCCCTTCAAGTGTAGTTAAATCAATCATATTCAAAGCCAAACGAAGACCTTGCTTTTTAGATTCACCTTTTATACTTCGTGATTGAAATCGTTCAATTCGCTCTTCTACTCCCACCTTGTCAACGACAGGAGTATTTCGTAAGTCTAGGAATTGTTCGCTTTGGGCCTTTTTTTCTTTTCCCATGTTAAGATTGTAAGTCAGTGTTCAAATATACGCAATATGAAATCTTAGCGCAACAAAAAAGGCTCCTTTCGAGAGCCTTTTTTGTTTTCTATGTTTGATTATAATTGCCCATCTGAGTGATAGACACCATTCTTAAATACTTTTACTTTTAATAAGATACCATCTCTATCATACTCGTAAACTTTTCCATCCCACAATGCACCATTCTTAAAGGTACCGTCTTGCCAAATTTCATCGTTTACGTTGTAAACTTTATTGTATCCGTTTGCTTGGAACTTTGCACCTTTTGTTTTCGGAGTTGCAATTTTCGGAGCTGTTTCTTTAGAAATACCTGGATCTGCAACTTTAACTGCAGGACTAACCATCTCTCTCTGATCGCTTTTAGCAACTGAACCATCAGCGTCATAGAAAATAACTTCTTTGACATCTCCGTTTTCGTAATAGCGAACTGCTTTGCCGGAAGGTTTACCATTATTTGATTCATATTCAAACTCAACTTGACCATTTGGATAATAGAATTTTACTTTACCTTCTTCTTTACCATTTGAATTGAATTTCGCTTCATATTCTATTTTTCCATTCTCATGAAAACGTTTTAATGAATCTTGGTATAAATTTCTTTCAAAAACACCTTGCTCTCTAACCTTACCGTTTGGATAATATTTTGTGTACTGTCCTTCAGGACGATTATTTTTATATTCACCTTTTAACTTTGGTGTCGATCCATCTGTATGGTACTTAATCCAAATTCC
>JBIIKG010000169.1:0-6126 GCA_044233275.1 Crocinitomicaceae bacterium
TAGTCCATCATTTTTAGTCAATTTTATTTCATCCAACATGAATGCGGATGTGAATAAGAAACAGGAAATGTTGGAAGAACTTGACATGAAAAAGCGTGTCATGATGGTACTGGAGCATTTGAGCATGGAAGTGCAAATGTTGGAAATGAAAAATGAGATTCAGTCCCGTGTGAAGAAGGATATGGATCGCCAACAGCGCGAATATTTCCTTCATCAGCAAATGCGCACCATTCAAGATGAATTAGGTTACAATCCGCAAGAACAAGATGTTCGCGATATGGATCAACGTGCCGATAAGAAAAAATGGGATGAAAAAGTAGCGAAACTTTTTCAAAAAGAATTGGATAAGTTAGGTCGTATGAATCCGCAGGGCGCAGAATATACTGTCCAATTGAATTACTTGGAACTATTGCTTGATTTGCCTTGGCGTGAATATTCAAAAGATAATTTGGATCTTAATAGAGCGCGTAAAATTTTAGAGCGCGATCATTTTGGTTTGGAAAAAGTGAAGGAACGTATTTTAGAATACTTGGCTGTTTTGAAATTGAAAGGAAATATGAAATCACCGATTTTATGTTTTTATGGTCCTCCAGGAGTTGGTAAAACTTCTTTAGGAAAATCAATAGCAGAAGCCTTAGGAAGAAAATATGTACGCATGTCACTCGGTGGATTACACGATGAGTCAGAAATTCGCGGTCACCGTAAAACCTACATTGGTGCGATGCCCGGACGAATTATTCAAAGCATTAAAAAAGCTGAATCGGCAAATCCTGTTTTTGTATTGGATGAAATTGATAAGTTAGGAAGAAGCAATCACGGAGATCCATCTTCGGCCCTTTTGGAAGTATTAGATCCAGAGCAAAACAAGGCGTTTTATGACAATTTTGTTGAAACAGAATTTGATTTATCGCGTGTAATGTTTGTTGCTACAGCAAATAGTTTGTCGACAATTCAAGGTCCTTTGCGCGACCGTATGGAGATTATAGAAGTAAACGGTTATACGATTGAAGAAAAGATCGAAATTGCAAAACTGCATTTACTTCCTAAACAAATTGAAGAGCACGGAATTACTAAAAAAGTTATTTCAATCGATAAAAAGACGCTTGAACGATTAATTGAAGAATACACGAATGAATCTGGCGTTCGTGGTTTGGATAAAATGGTTGCGAAATTAGTTCGAAATCGTGCGCGTCAAATTGCCATGGAAGAAGAGTATGTTGTGAAAATCACACCAGAAGATTTGTTTGGAATTTTAGGAGCTGGTCGAGGTAGAACAAAATATGAAAACAATGATGTTGCAGGTGTTGTGACAGGATTAGCATGGACGAGCGTTGGTGGAGATATTTTATTCATTGAATCCTCCATTACGAAAGGAAAAGGTAAATTGACATTAACTGGAAATTTAGGAGATGTGATGAAAGAATCGGCAATTATTGCCTTAGAATTCTTGAAAGCACATAATAGTTGGTTGAGTATTGAACAAGAAGCGTTCGATCGTTACAATGTCCATATCCACGTTCCAGAAGGCGCAACTCCAAAAGATGGACCAAGTGCTGGAATAACGATGTTAACGTCATTAGCGTCTTTGTTTACGCAGCGTCGTGTAAAGAAAAACTTGGCAATGACAGGTGAGATTACCTTGCGAGGTGAAGTGTTACCAGTAGGAGGAATCAAGGAAAAGATTTTGGCCGCAAAACGCGCAGGAATTAAAGAGATCATACTTTGCGAGAAGAACCGTAAGGATATCGATGAAATTAAGCAAGATTATTTAAAGGGACTTACATTTCACTTTGTTACACAAATGAAAGAAGTGATTGATATTGCTTTGACCAAAGAAAAAGTGAAACATCCTATAGAAATTGCTTAACTATTAAGTAGAATTCCTAGATTTGGTCATGCCAATCGATGAAATTCTACTTTTTACCTTGCTGGCTTTAGTCGCGGAAATCATTGGAACCATTAGTGGTTTCGGTTCTTCTGTGTTTTTTGTCCCGGTCGCAGCATATTTCTTTGATTTTCATTCAGTATTAGGGATTACAGCCATCTTTCATGTGTTTAGTAATCTGTCTAAAATCTATTTCTTTAAAAGGGGAGTCAATTGGAAGATTGTGCTTTATCTTGGTATTCCAGCTATCATTTTCGTTAGTTTCGGCGCTTACCTTAGTAAATTTTTTGACAGTACGCTTCTTGAACTAATCTTAGCAATTTTCCTAATCGGATTCAGTATTTTGTTCTTGATAGCGCAAAACGTTATAATCCAACCTACTCACACAAATTCAATTATCGGAGGTTCTATTTCTGGCTTCGTGGCTGGTTTACTAGGAACAGGGGGAACTATTCGCGGAATGACATTAGCGGCATTTAATCTCAATAAGGATGTTTTTATAGCAACGTCAGCCTTAATAGATTTTGGTGTAGATCTGAGTCGTGGGATAGTTTATTTCTCAAATGGATACATGCATTGGCATGATATGAAGTTTGTGTTAATCTTAATCGCTGTAAGTATTGTTGGGACGTATATTGGCAAAAAGGTTTTGGATAGAGTTTCGGAAACTACTTTTAAGAGAATTGTACTTTTTGTAATACTGGGAATTGGTATTGCTACCCTTATGCAACAAATTCTCTAAGTTTATTGGTGCTAAAGCAACTCATTTTCCTTTAATTGCGTCTTCCTTGCGTTGAACAAATAAAAACAGCTATGAAACTCAAAAAAACACTACTACTGTCTTTAGGACTTATTGGTTCTACTTTCTCACAAGCACAGAATATTCAATTTGCACAGGTGAATAACCTTGACATGATGATTGCCAATATTTTTGGTGTTCAATGTGATGGCGTTTCGAATGTGCAACTAATGGCGGTGCCACTTCAAGTTGGTCGATTTGAAAACGGTGGAATGATTGGATTGAATAGCGGTTTAGTTCTTTCAACTGGTATCGTTTCTGGTTCTGAGCAACCGAGCGCTATGTTTAATTCGATTAATTTCGGAACGATGGGTGATGCGGATATTGCACAATTTGGTGCAAATGCTGGTCAGTTTCCAACAAATTTTGATGCTTGCGTGGTAGAATTTGATTTTACTCCTACTTTGTCAGATACGATTCGATTTACATACGTTTTAGCTTCTGAAGAGTATCCTGAATATGCAAACACCTCTTTTACAGATCGTTTCTTATTCCTGGTTTCTGAAAATAGTGCGCCCTACGCAAATATTGCATTTTTACCGGGTACAACAACACCGGTTGAAATTAATTCGGTCAATCAAGTTATAAATCCACAATATTATATAGACAATCTTAGTGGCCCAAATGCTGGAAGTTTTGTTTTTGATGCTTACACAACTCCTTTTGAAGCAAAGTTTTTCGCACAAACTGGTGCTTCATACCACATCAAATTGGTTATTGCTGATGTGAGTGACGGTGTTTTTGATTCAGCAATTTTCTTAGATGAACAAGAGGCATTTAATGATATCAATGGAAATTTAACCGTAAATGGCTCACCAGCAGAAGGAATTTTAGAAGTATTTAATTTTGTAGGTGACACTTTATTGGCCCAGCCAGTTCAAACACTTCAAGTAACAAACGGTAATTATTTAGCTGATAGTTTGCAGACAGGAATGTACCATGTGCGTTTTACACCTGATCCAACATTATTTCCTGGTGTAGCTCCATTGTATTATACTAATGGTGATACATGGTCAACTGCTCAAGCGATTGGATTACCATGTTTCTTAGATAATGGAAACATCAATTCTAACACGCTTCCTGTATTGGGTGGAAGCGGAATGATTTTAGGAAATATCGTAATTGACACGACTTATTTAAAAATTATGACTGAACCAATGGAAGGTGCTTTGGTGAAGTTATTCAACGCTTCAAACCAAGTTGTTTCGTTTACATATTCTGATGTAAATGGTAATTTCCAATTCCAAAGTGTTCCAACTGGTTCTTATTACATTAAATTGGATGTTCCATACATACCTCAAGTGGATGTTCATGCAATCAATGTTGCTGCGAATGAAGTAGTAAGTGGTGCTGACTTTTCTATTTTGACTGACGGTATTTATGCGATTGATAACTTAGTATTAGGAATAACTGAGCAAGAATTGGTTTCGGTTGACATGTATCCTAATCCAGCTGGAGAAAAATTAACGATCCGAAATAATAGTGACAAACAAGTTGCTTTTGAAATTATGACAATCGATGGTCAGATAATCGAAGCTGGTGATTTAGGTTTGGGAGAAAATTCGATGAAAATAGATAATTTATCAAATGGTATCTATTTCGTTAAACTCGGACAAAGCGACTTGCGTAAATTGGTCATTAAAAAGTAATACCCTACAATTCCTGAAAAAAAAGCGCCGCATAATTAATGCGGCGCTTTTTGTTGCTATAAACTATGATGGATTAATCTTCTTTCCACGATTCGTCTTTTCCTTTTGTATAAGGAATCCCCTTCGTATCAAGTTGCTCTTCTAATTTGCGGGTGCGGACAATAATATCGTCTAATTTTTTACGCAATTCAAGGTATTCTTCTTGTACAATCTGTAAATTCTTTAAACGCGTATTGCTCACATCAACTGTGTTTTCATAGATTTGATATTCAACCAATCCCATTCGATCACTGATGCTCGGATACGTTTCAAATTCACGTGAACTTTTGATACGGTCTCCATACATTTCAACAACACATAAATCATAAGCTATTTTCAAGTTCTTAATCTCTTCAATTAATGAAATTTCAGCGCCTGGATAAGAAAGAATTGCTGTTTGAAATACATCTAACTTATCTTTTGTTTCGCTCATCAATTTGCCTGTACCACGAACTTTTCTGCTCATTTCAGCAACATCTGATCTGAATTTTTGTAAAGCCTCAGGATTTGAAGCAACCAATGTTTGATTATTCAATGCTTTCACGGTGAACTTTGTTTGAGGTACAAGAACTTCAATTTTTACATCCTTTACCAAAAGTATCTCTACTGAATAGATTCCTGCAGATACTAAAAATCCATTATTGTCATTATTTCTTCCAGATTGAATTGGTCCAGTTGATTCTTGACGCAAGTTCCAAGTCATTTTAGAGATTCCTTTAGAAGGTGAAGAAAGCAAACGCTTCATTTCCGTCCCTTTCGAATCGCGGATAACATAAATTAATTGTGCCTTTTCCTCTTGTTCTTCTTTTCTGATTTCGTCAAATGAAGGGTAAACAACATCTTTCTTGTCCTTTTCTAACGCTTTCTCTTTTTCTTGACGGATTTGTTTCAAGGTTTTATACTCATCCTTTAAGTGCAGTGTGAACGTAGCTCCAAAATCTGGATTTTTACCTTGCCACAAATTGGCACCTTGAAAACCTGTTCCGTCTAAACCTAGTGGATCCGCAGGAATGTAAAGCAAGGCATCTTTCACACTGAATAGGTGCGCTTTCTTGTCTAAATTTTCTTTGCTTAAATTTCTTAAGGCGCTGTAATTATCCAATACATACATTCCTCGTCCAAACGTAGCTGCTACCAAATCATTCTCACGCTGTTGAATATCTAAATCATATACAGCAATCGTTGGTAAACCAGCTAGTTTTGTCCAAACCTTTCCTCCGTCATTAGAAAAATATGCACCGAATTCTGTTCCAGCGAAAAGTAAATTTGGATCAATGTGATCTTGTTTGATGCAGTAAACAGAACCTCGTGAAGGTAAATTGTTGCTTATCGAAACCCATGTCTTCCCTTTGTCGGAACTCTTAAATAAATAAGGTTTGAAATCACCTGAACGATGATTGTTGAAAACAGCAAAAACCACATTTTCATCATGCAAGGACGCTGAAATCATATTCACACGTGTGTTTGCTGGAACACCAGAAAAACTGGCATATTTTACCCATGAACTTCCTTCATTTTCAGAAACTTGAATGAGTCCGTCATCTGTTCCCGCATATAACAATCCTTTTTTCTTGGGAGACTCATCAAGAGCTACGATATTACCATAAATTGTCGTAGAAGCATTTTTCATAACGGCTTCCATTGACCAAACTTGTCCCATAACTTTAAGCTTGTTACGGTCAATTTGTTGACTTAAGTCGGGAGAAATAACGTTCCAGTCGTCGCCGCGATTACTTGATTTAAACACTTTGTTA
>JBIIKG010000170.1:0-6117 GCA_044233275.1 Crocinitomicaceae bacterium
CATCCACATATGGTCCTTCTTCTATCTTGCCATCAGAAGGATAGCCTTCCTGAGGCTTGTCTTTTCCAACATACAACCAACGGCCTTGCTTTTTACCGTTTGCATCTTTCCTATTTAACTTATCATCTTGTGTAAGTTCAGCAAGAAATACTGGAGAAATGATCATCCCAATAAATATCCAGCTTAATATTAACTTCCCGACCATGTTATTGTGTTTATAATTTAGGAGTACGTTCACATGCAATATACAAAATTCAAACGAAAAATAATGCCGACAATATATAAATTCGTCAAAATGACACTATTTAGCGATAAAAACTTTTTTTAACTGTTAATCTAGTTTCTCTAATAGTTCAACTTTCACGTTGTCAAGCATTATACTTACAAGTTCTTTTGTTCCGTACTTTTCTTTCCATCCCCAGTCCTGACGGGCCCTACTATCATCAATTGAACCTGGCCAGCTATCAGCAATAGCTTGACGAAAATCTGGTTCGTACGTTGCCTCGAAAGTAGGAATATGCGCCTTTATTTCTTCCGCCAATTGTTTAGGTGTAAAGCTACAACCAGCGAGATTATAGGATGAACGAATGGCGATTTTTTCAGATGGAGCTTCCATTAATTCTATGGTTGCTCTTATTGCATCCTCCATAAACATCATTGGCAACTCTGTGTTTTCAGATAAGAAACTGACAAACTTCTTGCCTAATTTTGCCTGATAAAAAATATCTACTGCATAATCTGTAGTTCCGCCACCTGGTAAACTCGTATAAGATATTAAGCCAGGGTAACGAATACTTCTTACATCTACATTGTGCTTATTAAAATAATATTCACACCAACGTTCACCTGCCAATTTTGAAATTCCATAAACCGTAGAAGGTTCCATAATGGTATACTGAGGCGTCATGACACGTGGAGTTGTTGGACCAAAAACGGCAATCGAACTAGGCCAAAATATCTTTTTCAAATGTCCTTCCTTCGCTAAATCTAAAATCGTAAAAAGTCCTTCCATATTTAATTGCCATGCGAAACTTGGATTTTTCTCAGCTGTTGCCGATAAAAGTGCTGCAAGTAAATAAACTTGTTCAATCTCATTATCTATAATAAAGGATCTAACTGCTTCACGATTCAAGATATCCATCTGCACGTAAGGTCCATTTGATAAAATAGCTGGACATTCTGCTTTTACATCAGCGGCATAGACTTGATCGGTTCCTCTAAGTTTTCTTAATTCTAGTGTAAGTTCAGTGCCAATTTGACCACAAGCCCCAATTATAATTGTTTTTCCCATTTTGATGTTTTGTACCAACAAAGTTAAAATTTGCCTTCATTTAGCCTATCGTTTTATATTAATTTCTTCCTTTTTTGTTAAAACTGATTTTAGTCATGTTTTTCATTATGTAACTAACTTAGTTTTGGAGGATAATTTTCTATAAAATGTGGATTGAACTAGCTTTATTGCTAAAATATATGAATAAGCGTAATCCGGAGTGATTAGCTATTTTTGTCTATTCTATATTATCTCATTAAAATTTAATATTATGCCATTTTATCACAAACTAGGGAATTTCCCTCATAAAAGACATACAGTATTCAGACAACCAAATGGTAAACTCTACCATGAACAATTATTCGGAACAGTAGGTTTCGATGGTATGTCTGTACTTATGTATCATATTAATCCACCAACAATCGTAAAAGAAGTTAGAGGTCAAAAAGACATTGCACCCGAAGTTGCTTTGGAAAAAAACATGATTGCTCGTAGCTTGAAAGGATATGAAGTGCCAGCTGTGGATGATTACTTAGATAGTCGTGTACCTGTATTGGTTAATTCAGACTGTTACATAGAATTAGCTTCTCCCAAAAAGTCAATGACTGACTATTTCTACAAAAATGCGGATGCAGATGAAGTAATCTTCATCCACCGTGGAGAAGGAACCTTAAAAACACAATTGGGCAATATTGACTTCAGTTATGGTGATTATTTGGTTGTTCCAAGAGGAATGATTTATCAAATACATTTTAAAGATGAAGACAATAAGTTATTCATTGTTCAATCGTTTAGCCCAGTATACACACCAAAGCGTTACCGCAACTGGTTCGGACAATTACTAGAACATTCTCCTTACTGCGAAAGAGATATTCGTCCGCCTCACGTTCTAGAACCAATTGAAGAAATTGGTGATTTCTTGATTCGAATTAAAAAACAAGACGTTCTCTACGATTATATTTACGGAACTCATCCTTTTGATATAGTAGGTTGGGATGGATACAATTATCCGTATGCTTTTTCTATTCACGATTTCGAACCAATAACTGGACGCGTGCATTTACCCCCTCCAATTCACCAAACATTTGAAACGTCCGGATTTGTAATGTGCTCATTTGTTCCTCGTTTATATGACTATCACCCAGATTCGATTCCTGCGCCTTACAATCACAGCAATATTGATTCAGATGAGGTTCTGTATTATGTAGATGGTGATTTCATGAGTCGAAACAACATTGAAAAAGGACAAATCACAGTGCATCCAGCAGGAATACCTCACGGACCACACCCTGGTGCGTATGAAAGAAGCATAGGTAAAACGGAAACTTTAGAACTTGCTGTTATGGTCGATACTTTCAAACCATTAAAACTTACGAAAGCAGCGATGGATATGCAAGATCCTGAATATGTAAAAAGCTGGATACAACATTAATTTGTTGTAAATTTAGACTAAGTATTTTAAAAAATTAATAAGTTGAAGTGGTATATCCACTGATTTAAAGGATAGTAATATGAGTAAAGAGATGAAAAATGTAGAATACGGATTAGAAAAAATCTTTGAAGGTGCTCAGGATTTTCTTCCGTTGTTAGGGACAGATTACGTAGAATTCTATGTGGGAAATGCAAAACAAGCTGCCCATTTTTATAAAACAGCTTTCGGATTTCAATCACATGCATACGCTGGATTAGAAACAGGGATGAAAGATCGTGTTTCGTATGTATTAAAACAAGATAAAATTCGTTTGGTATTAACGACTGCTTTAACTAGTACTTCACCAATTGGAGAGCATGTTAAAAAACACGGTGATGGAGTTAAAGTTATTGCTTTATGGGTTGATGACGCACGCAAGTCTTGGGAAGAGACAACTAAACGTGGTGCTAAATCATATCAAGAGCCAACAGTTACAAATGATGAACACGGTGAAGTTGTTACTGCTGGTATTTATACGTATGGTGAAACAGTTCACATGTTCGTTGAACGCAAGAATTATACAGGTGAGTTTATGCCTGGTTTTGTAAAATGGGAATCAGATTACAATCCAGCTCCAGTTGGATTAAAATTCATCGACCATATGGTTGGAAATGTAGGTTGGGGAGAAATGAATACGTGGGTTAAATGGTACGAGGATGTGATGGGATTCGTGAATTTCCTTTCATTCGATGACAAACAAATTCATACAGAATATTCAGCCTTGATGTCCAAAGTAATGAGTAATGGAAATGGACGTATCAAATTCCCGATCAACGAACCGGCAGAAGGTAAAAAACGTTCGCAGATTGAAGAATACTTAGATTTCTATGAAGGTCCAGGAGCACAACATATTGCTGTTGCTACAGACGATATCATTGAAACAGTTCGTCAATTAAGAGCGAGAGGTGTTGAGTTCTTATCAGCACCACCTCAAGCATATTATGATGAAATTCCAGCACGCTTGGGTGTTCACATGGACATGATGAAAGAAGACTTAAAAGTTCTTCAGAGTTTAGCAATCATGATTGATGCAGATGAAGAAGGGTATTTATTACAAATATTCACAAAGCCTGTTGAGGATCGTCCAACTTTATTCTTTGAAATCATTCAACGAATGGGAGCAAGAGGATTTGGTGCAGGAAACTTTAAGGCACTTTTCGAATCAATCGAAAGAGAACAAGAGAAAAGAGGTACTTTATAATAAAGACTATTTACGATAAGTAGGGAGCGCGGTGAATTAATCACCGCGCTTTTTTTTACATCATAATCTACCATTAGACGAAAAACAGGCACTAATTCATATATAATTTATGAATTGTTATTTCCTTCTTATCAATCTTCATGAATATTATAAATCGTTTATACTTGATGTATTTAACTTTTTTTATTCTTCACTATTATTGTTTCCTTACCTTTGAAAAAAATAAAAGAACATGGCAGAAGTAGGAATCATTATGGGAAGTGCATCGGATCTTCCAATCATGCAAGATGCAGCGGATATATTAAAAGAATTCGGAATTTCGTATGAAATCAATGTTGTATCTGCTCATCGTACGCCTGAATTAATGTTCGATTATGCGAAAAGCGCGCATAACCGCGGTTTAAAGGTAATTATAGCCGGTGCTGGTGGTGCCGCTCATTTACCTGGAATGACAGCATCGTTGACTCCCCTGCCCGTTATAGGTGTTCCTGTTAAATCATCCAATTCAATTGATGGTTGGGATAGTATTCTTTCGATACTTCAAATGCCAAATGGTATTCCAGTTGCTACTGTCGCGTTGAATGCTGCGAAAAATGCAGGAATTCTCGCTGCTAAAATCATTGGATCTTCTAATCCAGAAGTACTTGCAAAGCTTTCAGTTTATATGGAAGACATGAAGCAAAAGGTAATGGAAAGCGGTGAAAAATTAAAGGCAAATCAAGGATAAAGTAAGTACTTACTTCTAACGGCTTTGAAA
The DNA here is from genome assembly GCA_044233275.1 of Crocinitomicaceae bacterium. GTDB lineage: Bacteria > Bacteroidota > Bacteroidia > Flavobacteriales_D > Crocinitomicaceae > M0103. Next base: position 4,700 of record JBIIKG010000170.1, read on the forward strand.
GCATCTAAGCCTGGTTTCCATTGCGCACGAATTTCTTTTGCGCTCCATCCTTTTTCAATTTGAATGCGGAGCGAAGATGTACCCGCCAAACGGTCAAAAAACCCTGGTTGATTAATAAAATTAACTGTATCACCTAATAGTTGTTTTGCTCTAATCAGGTAATTCAAGTTGATTTCGTATTTGCGCTTCTGATTATGTTCTTGTAAATCGTAGCCATTACAAATTCTGTTTTCATACATAGGTGACTTCGCCCCAGCTCTTGAAGTTGGAATGAAAGAAAATTCATCAATTGGAAACTTTGGGTGTCCATACATTTCAAACGGTCGGTCTGTTCCTCTACCAACACTAACCGTTGTTGCTTCGAACATGCACAAACTTGGGTACATCGTTATCGCCACTTCCGATTTTAAATTGGGTGAAGGTGCAACTGGCAAGACATAATTCGTTTTGTGTGTGTAATACTTGCATGGAATTACCCACAAACTGCAAACAAGACTATCTCTCAACCAACTTTCGCCATTCACCATCATCGCATATTCGCCAATCGTCATCCCATAAACAATTGGAACCGGATGCATTCCAACAAACGAACGATGTTGTGGTTCACGAATTGGACCATCGATGTAATGACCATTTGGATTCGGTCGATCCAATACAATCATTTGCTTCTTATTTTCAGCACAAGCCTCCATTACGTAGTGTAAAGTGGAGATATACGTGTAGAAACGCACTCCAACATCTTGTATATCGTAAATCACAACATCAACATCTACCAGCTGATCATATGTTGGTTTTTTATTATTTCCATACAAAGAAATCAAAGGCAAACCTGTTTTAATATCAACTGTTGAATGGACTTTTTCACCTGCATCTGCTTCTCCACGAAAACCATGTTCAGGCGCAAACACTTTTACTACATTGAGTTTCATTGCCAACAGCGTATCAACGAGATGGGTATTATTGACCATTGAAGTTTGGTTACTAACAACAGCAATTCGTTTATCGACCAACGAGTCCATAAACAAATGAAGGCGCTCAATACCTAAAATTGGTTTATGTAGACTGCCATGAACAGCCAAAGCCTCTTCACGAATAGCTTCTTCATTGGCAATTGTTTCATTTTCGATTACAATTGTCTCACCGGTTGTGTTAATTGGTCTTTTAAAAGGAACGGTACACGAAGCGACTAAAAAAATTAAAATACTTTTCAGGCACAAAACCTTTGCGTACCTTAGTACGGTAAAAGATAAATAAGATTTGCCGTTCGAATATTTCATAGCGCGTAAAGTACTCCAAAATGAGGTGCAAGGTAAGAAAGTTTCCAGACCCATTGTGCGTATATCGGTGATAAGTATTGCACTTGCAGTTGTTGTTAACTTGATTACCATTGCTGTAGTCACTGGGTTTCAGCAAGAAGT
>JBIIKG010000171.1:0-6105 GCA_044233275.1 Crocinitomicaceae bacterium
AAACCTTTTGGTATCTTTGTAAAAAAAAACAGATGAAAATCTACAATAACATCCTTGAAACAATTGGAAATACACCAATTGTTAGATTAAACAAAGTTACGAAAGGACTAAAAGGTACAATTTTAGCGAAAGTTGAGACTACAAATCCAGGAAATTCTGTGAAGGATCGAATGGCTGTGAAAATGATTGAAGATGCTGAGAAAGCAGGTATTATAAAGCCGGGAGGAATAATAATTGAAGGAACATCTGGAAACACAGGAATGGGTCTTGCTTTGGCGTGTATCATCAAAGGATATAAATTAATTTGCGTTTTAAACGACAAACAATCAAAGGAGAAAATGGATATTCTTCGCGCTGTCGGTGCAGAAGTAGTTGTTTGTCCAACAGCTGTTGAGCCAACAGATCCACGTTCATATTACTCTGTATCGCGAAGATTAGCAGAAGAAACACCGAATTCTTGGTATGTAAACCAATATGATAATCTTTCGAATCGTCAAGCACACTACGAGTCAACTGGTCCTGAGATTTGGGAACAAACCGACGGTAAAATTACCCATTTCGTAGTCGGAGTTGGAACAGGAGGTACGATTTCAGGTGTTGGAAAATACTTAAAAGAAAAGAATCCAAACATAAAAATTTGGGGAATTGACACGTATGGTTCAGTTTTCAAAAAGTACAAGGAAACGGGAATCTTTGATGAAAACGAAATATATCCATATATCACTGAAGGAATTGGTGAGGATATACTTCCGAAAAATGTCGATTTTGATATTATTGATCACTTCGAAAAAGTAACAGACAAAGATGCGGCTGTTTACACACGCAAATTGGCACGTGAAGAAGGTATATTTGTTGGTAATTCAGCAGGTTCAGCAATCAAAGGATTGTTGCAAATGCAAGATGAATTAACAGATGATGCAGTTGTAGTTGTTTTATTTCATGACCATGGAAGTCGATATGTTGGAAAAATCTTCAACGACGATTGGATGCGTGAAAGAGGATTCTTAGAAGAAGAGTACAAAACTGCAGGCGAACTTGTTGCTCAGCATTCTGATCGACCGCTAGTGACATTGTTTGCCGAAGAATTGGTTTCTCATGCAATCGCAAAAATGCGCAAGTTTGGAATTTCACAAATTCCGGTATTAAAAGATGGATTATTTGTTGGTTCAATCGACGATAGCCACGTTTATCAATTATTAGTTGAAGATCCTGAATTACGTGATGCACCTATTTCATCCATTATGGGCTCACCTTTCCCTGTTGTAAAGGCAGCAACCCATCTAGATGATTTATGTAAACTAATTAATAAAATAACTCCCGCTGTATTGGTAGAAATGCCCGCTGGTGGATATCATATTGTGACGCGTTATGACATTATTTCCGCAATGTCTTAATGGAACGAATTTTTAAAGATCAAATGAATCGTACGGTCCGACTGGAAGGAATTCCTCGTCGGATCGTTTCGTTAGTACCCTCTCAAACCGAGTTGTTGTATGATTTAGGTCTTCAAGATGAAGTTGTTGGAATTACGAAGTTTTGTATATATCCAGATGAGTGGTATCGTAAAAAGCAGCGAGTAGGAGGAACCAAACAGTTGAATGTTGATGCAATTCGACAATTATGTCCGGATTTAATTATCGGCAACAAGGAGGAAAATACAAAGGAAGATATTCAAGCCTTGGAAGCGATTGCTCCAGTTTGGATGAGTGATATTTACACCTTCGATGATGCCTTGAAAATGATTGAGCAACTCGGAGAAATGATTGGTAAAGACGAAGTCGCAGAAGAACTCATTTTAGATATTCAACAGAATTTTGAATTAATCAATATTCCATCGAAAAGTAGATCCTTTCTTTATTTTATTTGGAAAGATCCAGATTTTATTGTCGGACAGCATACGTTTGTTAATTCGCTACTTTCCAAAATTGGATTCCATAATCTATGTGAGGAAAATAGATATCCTCAATGGAGGGAAACTGAAATGCAACCTGATTGTGTTTTTCTGAGTTCTGAACCTTATCCTTTTACGCAAGAACACATTAAGCTTTATCAAAAACGTTTTCCAACATCAAAAATTCGAATAATTAACGGGGAAATGTGCAGTTGGTATGGTTCAAGAATGAAATTAGCACCAGCTTATTTCAACAGTTTAATAAAAGAGTTGGATCTTTAATTAGCCATTTGACTGATCAAAATGAATTTTAGAATTTCATTCATTGGATAATATTCCTTTTTAAAAAGCAACTCGCCTCTGATTTCAGCCTTGTTTTGTCCCTTTTCAACGATGTCAAATTGGATGCGTTCTGAGTGATTTGAAATTCCTTTACATGCTTTAAATACAGGAATCATCTCGAGAAGGGCAGTCATCATTCCACCTCCTTGAATGTTCAATAAAGGATTTAATTTTCCAGATATATGTAATAATTCGTTTTCGCTTCTTTGTTTAAATTTAGGTTGTTCAGCGCTTCCAATGTAAAAACTATTCGAACTTAATTGCTTGTAGTATAGAGTTTCATCTTGAAATTGAACCGTTTTATCCGTTATTTGACAATCGAGTTGTGCCGATAAACTTGATTCTTTTAAAAACGATTGAATTGAAAAAGGATTTGCACATTGAATCACCATTTCCATATTGGGAACAACAAAGAAGCCTGATGTGTGATTGATGATTTTTGTTCCTTCGTAGTTTAATGAAAATGCGGTAATTTCTGGAATTGGTCTATCAATAAAGGATAATAAACGTCCAAGGGTATCTGATATCTCTTTCGAAAAAACACGACTTGTAATGTGAAATCCTTTTTCCACCAACTGATGTGATAATTTATGTGTATCAGATTCTGCATCATTCATTGATAAATCACCGTGTAATAAAAAAGACTGTTCCTTTTGTTCAAATACAATTGACGATTCCGCTGAGCGAAGAGCGTTGCCAAGAAAATTTCCTTTAATAAATACTTCTGTTAATTTACCTTCATTCCGATTGGCAATAAATTGTTGAACTTTAAAAGTTGTTTTGTTCTGAAGAATTGAATCGGCTAATTTTTGTAAACCCTTAGCTGAAACTTTCTCTTTATTTTTAGATGAATACGTTAAAATTAGTCCAACATTTTCAGTTGAAGAAAAGGCGTGCTGTTCTTGATCGCTTGCTGTGATATTTTTATCAAATAGTCGTTTATTAGCGAGATTCACTAAAACACCATTTACTAAACCTTCTTGGTAGTCCATTTTAAAAATCACCACATCGGATAAAAAATTGATTCCAGTATTCTTGAATTCCTTGTTATCCGTTACCTTATTTTTAAAAGAGCGTTCTATTAGGCGAATAATTTCCTCGTCTTTCGAATCCATTACAATAGAGAAAAGCGCAGTCTCTGCCAATTGTCTGCCGTCAATGCGCATTACAAAAGTTGCATTCGCGGGAACAAAAGACAAGTTTCCATTTTGTGTTTCACTGAGAATGGTGCGCGCAAATTGGAAAACAAACCAGCTGGCCATCAATAAAATGGAAAATGATAAAAAACGAAGCAGTGAACGGCTAAAACGCATAAAACAAAAGTACAAGTAATTGTTTAATAGCTAACTTTGTCGAATGAGAAAAATTGCACGCTTTATTTTTTGGATGTTTGGTTGGAAAATTGCTGAAAATTCTCCAGTCGGTGTTGATAAATGTGTTATTGTGGTAGGACCACACACTTCGAACTGGGATTTTCTTCTAGGTAGATTGGCTTTTATAATGTACGGTATTAAACCAAAAATTCTTATTAAAAAAGATTTGTTTTTTCCACCACTTGGCTGGTTGTTAAGGTTGATGGGTGGTATTCCAGTTGATCGAAAGAAAAATAACAACATGACGGATTATGCGTCTAAGCTATTTAAAGAATACAATCAATTATATTTAGTTTTTACACCTGAGGGCACGCGGAGCTACAATCCCAACTGGAAAAAAGGTTTTTATTATATCGCTCAAAAGGCCAATGTCCCAATTTACATTTGCTATATGGATTACGAGAAGAAAATTGGCGGATTTCACAGCTTGTTTCAACCTACTGGTGATATTGAGAAAGATATTAATTATATAAAAAGTGTATTAGCACAATATAAAGGAAAATTTCCTGAGAAAGGTGTTTACTAATCCTTTTTGTTTGTTTTGGCTTTTTTATTAAAACCATAAGGGCAATGTTTGCAAGAGTTTTGACAGCAATATCCTCTTTTTAAATGATAAGATTCAGTAAAGATTATATATCCATCTTCAGTAAGATAATAATCTTGGGGTTCAATATTTGGACGATTTGAAAATTGCTTATTTTCTTCACTCATTTTGCAAATGTAAATATATAGTTTAAACAGCAGTTACTTATGCTTTCAGTTCAACAATCAATTCTCCAAGAAGTTCATTTGAATAGTCTAAAAGCAAGGAATATTAAGTTCTTTGTTAAGCGTGATGATTTAATTCATTCGGAAATTTCAGGCAACAAATGGAGAAAATTGAAATATTCAATTTTGCATGCTGAGCAGCAAAAATTCGAAGGAATTTTAACCTTTGGAGGGGCATTTTCAAACCATTTGGTCGCAACAGCTGCAGCATGTCAAAAGAAGAACCTTCGATCTATTGGAATTGTTAGGGGAGAGGAGTTGACGAATGATTCTAACGATACACTGAAACGTTGCGCTCAATATGGAATGGAACTGCATTTTGTGAGTCGCGGGGATTATGCATTTAGAAATGAGCGCATGTATCAAGAAGAGTTAACTACGCAATTTCCTTCCATGTACATTGTTCCAGAAGGCGGAGCGAATTACTGGGGAATAGTTGGTTGCTCAGAAATTTTGTCTGAAACTACGAATGATTATGACCTTGTGATTGTTGCACAAGGAACGACAACAACATCCGCAGGCTTATTGATGAGCTTACCTGAAAAAAGTATGTTGTGGGCTGTACCGGTTTTAAAAGGCTTTAATGCACTTGCTGAAATGAAAACTCTTTACGGATATGCTGCATTTGATGCTGAAACAATCTCAGATTGGTTGAGTAAAATTGAGGTGCTAGATAAATATCATTTTGGTGGTTATGGAAAATACACTGCTGACTTATTAGATTTTATCGAGTCATTCTACAAAGAAACAAACATACCGTTAGATCCTGTGTATACGGCAAAGGTTGTTTTCGCACTGTTAAAAGAAGTTGAACTTAGAGATATTCAAAACAAACGCATTTTATTTGTTCACACTGGTGGTATTCAAGGTGCAAAATCAATTTTTGAGAAAGAAAAAAGGGTTGTTTTTTAACAACCCTTTTTTAAATTATAATCTTCGTGTTCCTCTTTTCCATCGGAATAGTTTGCGGTCATGAATATAAGCGCTTCGATCTGTCAATGTAGAGAATTTAAGGAAAATTTCGAATCCTCCAGAAGATCGAGTTGCACTGCTCAATTTCGAAATATTGAAATCATAGCTGGCTCCAAGCTTAAATCCTTTGAATTTATAAGCTAAAGATCCAATAATTGCGTCTCCATAGCGCATAAATACACCATAGGAAATAAAAGATCGCTGAACGTAATCCGTTCTTTTTGAGCTTTCAAACATCTCATGATCGAAATATGTTCCAAATAAAATATTTCTGCTTGGACCAAACAACGAAACGAGCACTTGAGGTGAAAAACCAAAATTACGATCATCCAAAAATCGAGTACCAGAAATATAAATATTAGCGTTCCGATAAAGTTTATTTTCTAAAGCACTATATGATACCAAAGGGGCAGTTATGTGATTAACAGATACACCGACGTTAATATTATTGCTAGCATCAAATTTATAGTTAACATGAAGTCCTGCACCTATATCGAAAGTAGAAACTGCTAAATCAGGTGAGAAACTTTCACCACTCAATATTGTTTGGTTATAAGTTGAACCGTCCCACTGATTATTCCATGTGGAATTTGTGTTTTTAATTGCTTGTTGGTAAAATCCTGGAGCAATACCAAGTGATATAAAAGTATTTTTATCCGCAGCAATGGTATAGCTAATTGGAACAGAAATGATATTAGATGTCAATCGTAAATCTCCTGTCGCATCGTTTACAAAATTTAAGCCTAAACCTAAATGGCT
>JBIIKG010000172.1:0-6100 GCA_044233275.1 Crocinitomicaceae bacterium
ATGTGTCGATGTGCTTTAAGAAACTGATTCAACAAATCTATTAGAAGATTTATTATCATTTAATTTTTATTTTATTTTCTTTCGTTTTTTGGTTGTTAAACTCCCAATCAATTAGCGTGTTTAATTCCTTATAAAAGTTTGATTTTTAGACCTTTGAGGTCACAAAAGAAATCCCGGCTTGTTTAAGTCGGGGTTTTATGCTTGTTATGAATGGTGCGTTCTGAAAAAAGAAAACCTTCAAAAATACAGAAAGCTTTTAGAGAAGTAAATGAAGTCTTAAATCAAGCGTTTGTCTTCAACTAATTTTAAACTAAAAAAGGCTTCCTTTCGAAAGCCTTCAAAATGTATTAATCGATTGTATTATTTCTTTTTCATTGTCAGAACTGATTTAACGGTCATTTTCATTCCCATCATATCGATGTTTGTATTAATCGTACCACTAACTCCAACAAACATGCCGTTGGTATAATCAAATGTAGTCGTTAAATCCCCATCCATGTCAGGTGACATACTTTTAGAAATAGCAATTGCTTCTTGGTCTTCTGTTGTTAAATCCATTTGACTTGTTCCACCAAACATCCCCGTGCTAAAAGAGCCTTCTTCTGTCTCTCCAGATGCGCTACCTTCAAACATGTCGGCTGATTTGTCAGTAGAAATAGTTTCACCAATCGTTGCAATTCCATTGGTCATTGATTTTACCATTAAATCCACAGTGTACATCCCAGCTTTCGCATTGTAATGATTGTTTGCTGCAACTTCGCCGTCAGGCATTACTAACATTTGAAGAAAATCATACGGAAAAACATCAAGTTCATCACTTTGTTCATTTTCATTCACTGTAACTTTTTTTGTTGTTTTAATCGTTTGAAGGGTATATCCGGCTTTCAACTTTCCTGTTTTAGGGTCGAATTCGGCATAGGCATCAACTTTTTCTCCTTCAGTTTGAATTCCTGCTGAAGCACTATTTTCGCTAGTATTTACATAAACCAATACGTTGGAAGTAGGTGTAGTTACTAATGTAACTTTTTTAGCAAAAGTGAAATTTCCTTTTTTGTCAACAGTAATTTCACTTCTAACCGCATCTTTTGGAATATTTATAAGACTTGCAACTGCCAAACCTTTGCTGTCTTTTACACTGAAATTAGTTAGATACAATCGTCCTGTAGCTAGGCCATTAGCATCAACACTTTGAATAAATAAAACAAAATCAACGGTCGTAGTGTATTTTTCAGAAATATTCATGCCCATTCCGGAAGTGGTGATATTGTCAGTAACAACAGAATTAAAAGCATAGAAGGAATTTACTTTCCACTTGTAATTCAGTTCAGCAGCAAATGAAGTGCTTAGAAGAATCAAAAAACTTGATAGCAAGAGTAAAGTGTTTTTCATAGGAGTAAAATTTTGATTTCGCGTTTAACAAAAAATGTTCTATCTGCTCAAATTTACATTTTTAAAGTCAAACGGACAAGGAACAATCAACTTGGCAAAAACGAATCCTTCAAGTTCCCATTTTAGTGATTCCGCCATTTTATTTAAGCACTTGGTTTATCATCTTGTCAATAAGTATGATAATATTATTGATTATAGGAATATTTTGGTTCCGCAGTAAACGACTAAAAGCACAAAATGCAAAACTTGAAAAAATAATTATCGATCGCACGGAAGATTTGCAAAAAGCACTCGGTGATAAAGACATACTCTTGAAAGAATTGCATCACAGGGTCAAAAATAACCTACAAATTGTAACCGGATTATTAGATCTTCAAAAAGCACGGATGACCGATAAAAAGGCAATTGAAGCATTGAATGAAGGAAAAATCAGACTTTCCAGTATTGCACTAATACACCAGAATTTCTATCGAGGAACCAATTTAGAAACCATTTCCTTCAAAGTGTTTTTAACAGATTTAGTCATTGCTGTGAAACAACTGTTTGAAAATGAGCAACGCATCATCGACTGCGTAATTCAATCAGATGATATACCAATAGATATTAATATTGCTATTCCACTGGGTTTAATTGTGAATGAACTGCTAACAAATTCTTATAAATATCTACCACCTGAGCAGTCCGATAAAAAAATTGAAATCAACTTAACAATTTTGGAAAATGGCAACTATGAATTTAAATACAGAGATAATGGCCCAGGATTGCCGCCAAATATCGATTTTGAAAATGCGCAAACACTAGGTTTGAGATTGATCAGTGGGTTATCAGAACAAATAAATGGCAATTTGGATTATAGATTTGAGAGAGGAAGTGTTTTTGTCATTCAGTTTAATCCTGAATTAAATAAATAAAATTTCTATGGAAAGAATTAAAGTAGGAATAGTGGAAGATGAAATGATCATTGCTGATACCATTTGTTTGGCACTTCAAACGTTGAATTATGACTATTGCAAGCCTGCTCGTTCATTTGAAAAAGCACTTCAAATGATAGAAAATGAAAAGCCGAATATTGTATTATTGGATATAAACCTTAATGCAAAATTGGATGGAATAGATTTAGGTCATCACATAAATGCCAATTATGCTCTGCCAATTTTATATCTAACTGCCAACAGTGATAAGGCTACCATAGAGCGCTGTAAAGAAACCTTGCCAAATGCTTTTCTAATCAAACCGTTTAGCAACGAAGAACTTTTTTCTGCCATCGAAATTGCACTATATAGTCATTCAGCTAAATCAGGGACTTTACCGATATCTAAAAAAAGCATATTAGTTAAATCCATCGAAAAATATAAGTTGACTATGCGAGAGGGAGAAATTATTCTCATGATATCGGAAGGTTTCCGGCATAAAGAAATTGTTGATAAACTTTTTTTATCCCATACTACTGTAAAAAAACACATGCACAATATTTTCCAAAAATTAGGCGTGCAATCAAGTATTGATGTATTGAATAAACTGCAAGAAGGGTAAAATAAAATAGTATACCTCAATTTTCTCAATAAATCAATTTTTATTCTAATTCTGAAATCAAAGTATTCCAACAATCCCCCAATTATACTTCTATTTATTAACGTTCATTGTGTCTTTAGTCTTCGGAATAAAAGTACCTTCGTCGCTTGTTACATCTCCAAACAAACAAAATGGTTTTCCAAGAGCAACTAGAAGTACTAAAAGCAATAGAACACAATGTTGGTGAATTTATAGACGATAAAATGAATCTTCCGGAAGAATCATGGCAACCTTCTGATTTTCTACCCGATTTTTCAAGTCGTGATTTTCCTGAAACTATCAAACTAATTCAAGAAAGAATGGCTAATTTACCTGATTCTGTGCTTGTTTCGTTGGTAGGGAACATGATTACAGAGGAGGCTTTACCTAGTTATCAAACGTTTTTTAATTTACTGGAAGGTGTGAATGATGAACGAAATGTTGCAAGTATGAGTCCTTGGGTTCGCTGGTCTCGCTTATGGACAGCGGAGGAGAATCGTCACGGTGATTTGCTCAATAAATACTTGTATTTGAGTGGAAGGGTAGATATGAACGCTGTTGAAAAAACAATTCAACAATTGTTATATAATGGAGTTGACTTAAAGACGGGAGGTGATCCTTATCAAGGATTGATTTACACCTCTTTTCAAGAACGAGCAACGAAGATTTCGCATGTCAATACAGGCAAATTGGCGAGTAAATCAGGCGATTCAGTTTTGACGAAAATTTGTAATACAATAGCAGGTGAGGAGGCTTTACATGAGCGTGCTTATAAGTTCTTTATGAGTAAGATCATTGAAATCGATCCAAATGGCGGTATAGATGCTTTTCTTACGATGATGAAAAAGAAAATCGTTATGCCAGCAACCTTAATGGATTTTGGAACCAAGAAAAATCAATACTTGAATTACGCGAATATTACGCAGAAAATTGGTGTTTATACTAGTTTGGACTATGCCAATATCATTGACCATTTGGTTCAGTATTGGGGAATCGACAAGTTGATGGATTTAAACGAACAAGGAAAAAAAGCTCAAGATTACCTTTCTTCGTTGTCGCAACGTTATTACCGCATGGCGGAAAGAATGCAAGAGCCGGAAGAAACGCAGTTGATTTGGTTAAATCGTTAAGGTATTCGCTTTTTTGTTCGTTTTTTAGCCAAGAATGCACGAGTGACTCAGAAAGTTTTCCTTTCTTTTTTGCTTGATCAAAAAAGAAACAAAAAAATCAAGGCTGTGAAAAGTAATCTTGAAAATAACGTTTCATTTCGGGAAATCACCCAAACTCGCAAACGTCCGCCGCGGCGGACTGAGCTCAAACATGGGTTCTTTATTCCCTGCATTCAACATATTTTCTACGATTCTCTTTTCAAGGCCATATTAAATCCTCACTTCGAGTGTAGTTATCAATTTTGCTAAAACAATCGAAGTGAGTAACCACAATTCACCAGCAGAACTAGTCCGCAAAGGGAATAGAATAAAAAACATTACTGCTTCTGAATATTTCAATTTATAGTGTAACAATTTTGGTATCGAATTAGATCGTGAGCTTTGTCGGCGGTAGCGGCCGAAGTGCAACGGAGCGCCGCTAAGTTCCTTTGGTGAATTGTAAAAGAGCACTTTTTTGCTTCTTTTTTTTGCGATAGAAAAAAAGAAGAAGATTTATACTAAATTTGATTATCATCAATCCGAAACAATGAAATCAATCATTTTCACCTTATTTCTGCTCATTTCAGCCACAACAATTATCGTTGCTTGCAACAAACCAGTATATAAATACAATCCCGATTTTGAAGGAACATGGCGTTCGCTAGTGGTATATGACACAATTTTAAATGCCAATGTAGTCAGTGAAATTCTGATTGATGGCGCAGATGGTTGGTACAAGAATACTTGTTTACCTTGCGGAGCTGATTTATGCAATTGCATTAGTACGCAAGTAGGAAAAGCTGTGATGAATACGTCCAAAACGCAAATGAAAATAGGTAGCTCAAACTCGCTTGTATTAACTATTCAGGAAGAACCAAATATTGATACGAATGGTATTTGGACAATGAAAATTCAAGGACTCCGATACTACAAACAATAACTATCAAACGCCAAATTGACTTAAATGGTGATCCAAATGCTTAAACAGCATATTATTCCATTCTGTGCTGTTTAAAACACCAAATGAATTCGATTCTTTTCCTTCGAAATGAGCGGTACCTAATTCACTCGTCTTCCGAATATAATTGACCAAACGTTCTTTTTCATCATCGAAGTTTTTGTCCGATTTAACAATAAAAGCGGGTGCTGTTGGGCTGTTTTTTTTGTACGTTTTTTCAGTAACAACGATTGGTTTAATAAACATTTTCAGAATGAATTTTTTAAACCCTTTTGCTTTCGGATGCCTACCTTCTTCATAGATCATTTCATAGGTTACATTGCAATGTGCAAGCATTTGTGCTGCATCCATAGAGCCCCAAACACGATTGCTATCAGTATTTAATTTATCGATTCTCGAAATCAATCCCTCTGCTACAGTTTTGTCAAATATGTTTTTCATATCTTAGGTTTTGAGGGTAAAAATTACAATTTATAATCGGATGCGTCTATAATTTTAAGACCTAGTTTATGCATCGTTTCAGTAAAAAGTTCAACTGATTCTAATTCCCTTTTAGGTAAAATGAACGACATTCCTGAACTCATTTTAATGAAGAAATGAAGCGCAGTTTCGTGAATACTTTCAATCTCTGATAGTTTTACTTTTCCGTCAGCGACCTTGTCTTTTGAATAAATAAAGTCTTTCGTAATTTCTAATTGTGCGGGTTCTCCAAAGCGCTTAGAATAATTGCGTTCAATGAAATTAGCGTATTGTTTTTTATACCTCCATCGAAAGAAATGAGGATAGAAAAGCGCCATCGTGATGGCCAATATCCCGAAATAAATTCCAACGAAAAGTGTATCATTTACAATACAGAATACAGAAGCCATTCCGAATAAGACACTATAAAAAAAACGACTTTTTCGCTTGCGCTTTTGAATGATATCATCTGTCGATGCGGTAAACAATTGAAACGCTAAAAAATCAGCTGCTTCAATTTTGTAATTAATTTTCATGGCGGAAAGTTAAGGAAATAGTATCAGTTGGCATGTGATTTTTGGGTAAACCAAGTAAA
>JBIIKG010000173.1:0-6096 GCA_044233275.1 Crocinitomicaceae bacterium
GGAATATTTCCGGAGATTTTTTTCAAATCAGAAATGCTGATAATAACGCATGGGTTAATCTGAATCACGGAGGTAATTCTGCAAATAACTTTTTTAATTCATCCATTTTTACTGGTGCAAACACAAGGAACCCAAATTTATTGAACAATACAGGACTTGATATAAGCATGTTCAATCTTCCAAACACAAATAATAGTATTATAGCAAACAATCAAACAACTACAACTTTTCGTTACGGAACAACACAAGATACCTATATTATCTTTTCTATTGTGTTCGCAGTTGATGCTTACCAGCCTGATATAGTTGGCATTAACACTCTTGAAACAATCAATGGAATTCCGGTTTCTTCTTCACCGACGGTGCTTCCTGGTGAAAATTTGGACTATAATCTTGATGTATTAAACTTAGGCAATGAGCCTATTTCTAATGGGCAGATAATTATTCCAATTCCTTACAATGCAAGCTACGAAAGTTCAAGTGGCAATTATTTATTCTCTCCGAATAGCAACGCAGCCCCTTATTTTGATCCAAGCCTTGGTTCGAATGGTTCTATCGTTTGGAATATTGGCGATTTACCTGTGCCTGCTACACCAACAACTGTTCTTGCTCAATTAAGTTATACACTTAGCGCGACTGAAGATTGTTTGATCCTTTCGAATTTCAATTGTGAAAACGTGATTGAAGTCAATGGTACCATTACTGGTGTCGGGATAATAACCGGTACGGAACTGTTTAAGAATTTTATTTCAGGTTATGAGCAGAATTCTGCATGCAGTGGATTCCCAATCACTGAACCTTTAGCTATTCCTATCGATGCTGAACAATTTGTAAAAGAGAACTGCAGCGATGTTCAAACGTCATACAGCTTTGTTTTTTGTGGGTTAGAAAACAATACAAATATTCAAACGAATCAAATAAGTGGGTCTTTTCCGGTTGGAACAAGATTCTTCGATACAAGCCCGGTTACAACTACGTCTATTGAATATACGAACGTTGGATTCCCTGCAGTTTTCGGAACATCCACCTATTATGCATATCCTCAGGGAACGGATGCACCATGTGCAATTGAATTAACTATTACTGTAATTGATTCATTACTTACTTCAACGCCTCAGGTTGTTGATTATACATATTGTCAAAATGAAGTGGCTGTGCCAATAATTGCAACACCAAGTAATAGTACAAATTCAATCTACTATTATACAGAATTCCCTGGTGGGTCAGCAATAGGACAGATTATACCTTCCACTGCCATTGCAGGGAATTTTATTTACTACGCAGTAGAGGCAATTTCGAACAATTGTATCAGTAGTACTGCTGCACCTGTGAACGTTAATGTTTATGCTCCGGGAACAGCAAGCTTATCTGGTGTTAATGGAACAAGCGATTATACAGCGACGGTAACAGCTGGATCTGAAATTTGCTTTGATGTGTTCATTTTGAATTCTCAAGCTGGACAGCCGGTAGAAATTAGTTATTCAGACCTTATTCCAGGTGCTTCATTTACGAATAATGGGGAACAGGGATCAACGTTTTGTTGGACACCGAATAGTAATCAAGAGGGGTCATTTACTTTTGTTCTGACTTTAACGGATAACTGTGGTGCATTTCAAAACTTCAACTATGAAATTATTGTAGAAAACACACCTTGTGACGTTAGCGTGACTGTTGAAGATGTTCAAGGAATCATTTGCAGTGAGAATGATGGAAGCGCACTGATTATCGCCACAGGTGGAGTAGCACCTTATACTTATACCTTACTTAACAATACAAGTGGTGAGGTATTCTCAGGAAACAGTGGAGTTTTTACTGATTTAACTCCAGGAAGTTATTCTGTTTTTGTTGTAGATGCGAATAATTGTCAACCGTTGTGTACGAATTTGAATTTTGAAATCTCAGGATCTTATGAACCAATTGTTGCTGATGTAGATGCTGCTTCTGATCCTTGTGCCAATGTTTCAGGAGGTAATCTTACAATTACAGCTTCAGGTGGTACTCCCGAATATTTATATTCAATCGGAGGGCAATTCCAATCATCAAATACTTTTACTGGATTAGCCGGAGGAACATATAATATTAACATTTTGGACGCGAATGGTTGTTCATTTAGCACCACAGCTTCAATTAGTAATATTTTACCGGTTGTTCTTTCCGTAACCAATGTTTTGCCTGATTTCTGTGGTCTCAACAATGGAGGACTTACAATCAATATAAACGGGGGAGAAGCACCATATAATATTTCATTAAATGGTCAGCCGGTTAATGCTGGTGCGATTAGCGGATTGGGAGCAGGTTCTTACAATGTTTCTGTTACTGATGCGAATAATTGCGCAGCAACAGCTTCTGCGGTGATCACTTCGCCTAGTCCACTTCAGACTTCTATAAGTGATATTATTCAACCTAACTGCCTTGTAAGTAATGGTTCTTTCAATGTTGCAGTTAGTGGAGGAAACAGTCCTTACGTCTTTGAATTGAATGGGACACAAAACAGTAACGGTTCTTTTACAAATCTTTCACCAGGTAACTACGTGGTTAATACAACAGATGCAAATGGATGTTCAACTTCCTCTTCCGTAGAGGTGAATGCGCCTATTAATCTTATCGCTTCGCTTGTTAATGTTTCAGAGCCTACATGTGGAGCACCAAATGGATCGTTTTCTGTTTCTGTTACTCAGGGAACTGCCCCTTATACTTATACTATCAATGGTGTTGATGCAGGATCAGGAGATTTTAGTAACTTGACTGATGGGACTTACGATGTTATTGTCAGTGACGCTAATCTTTGTTCACAAGATTTAACAGTTACATTGACTGGTACCCCTGCATTTGCTATTTCCGGCGTAGGAACGAATGTTTCTTGTAATGCAGCTTGTAACGGATCAATAACGGTTACTTCTTCTGCTGAGAATTTGACTTACACATGGAGTAACGGAATGACAGGATCTGAATTGACTGAACTTTGTGCTGGAAATTACAGTGTAGTAGCTGCAGATGAGAATGGTTGTGAACAAAGTGCGGTCTTCACAATAGCAGAACCGTCTTCCATCGCTTTAAATTTAGTTTCTACAACAAACTCAGTGTGCGATGCTAATAATGGTAGTGCAGTGATTAATGCAACTGGAGGAACTGCACCTTACACTTATTCTATCGCCGGAAGTTCACAGTCTAATCTTATCACGAATAATACAGGTTCGTTTGAGCAATTGTCACCGGGATCTTATGCCTATTTTGTTACTGATGCGAACGGTTGTAATATAGAGTGTGTTCAGTTGTTTTTCATCAGTGATGACTGCGCGAGTACTAATTCGCCAAATCCAGGAATGGCATTGCAATCGACAACTCAGTTGTTGGTAACAAGAAACAAAGATGCCTACAAGGTAAATTATACAATTTCTGTGAACTCACCAATGCAGCTTGTGTTCTTAAATGCGCAGGGAGATTCAGTTCAAGAAATTCAATTGATAAATAAATCTGGAAAGTTTGAAGTTTTGAATAGTTCAAACGATAAACAATTTGTTTTCGCAATTTTAAAGGATGCTAATGGTACCATTCATGCAACCACAAGAGTGCGCTAATTAATTCTAATTACAAAATGTTGGGGCTGTTTCTTTTGGAACAGCCCCTTCTGTTTTATATAGGAATTAGGATATACGACTTTTGAAAATAGGTTAATTGTAAAGTAGGTTTATTAATAAATTGAAATTAACTCACATAATCAAATTCGTTTACGTCAAAATACTCATCAATAGGAACAAGAAATTCATTTTTACTCAGCTTGTTTGATTTATTCTCGCTAATGCTTAAGCGTTCAATTACTAAACACTACAGCAAATAGCTTAAAGTAGATTCTGCACCTTGATTCAAATTGACGTTGTTTTCTTCTGCACCTTACATTCAAAACAATTCGTGGTTTTCTCAAGTATAATTCCGAGTTTATTTACAGTTGTCATCCTTCTTTGCTTGAATTTTACCAATTTGAAACATATCCAATATTGTAATAAAGCAAAGGTGAAAATTACTGCTGATCAAATACTTACATAAAAAAGTTGACAGTTGTGAAATTGTGAAATTCACAAAATAGAGATTCCTCAAATCCTTAAATTATTTATACCACAGGAACGTATAATAAATCAAAGAAAAGTTAAGCCAATAAAAAAGAAGGAATTATTTTGACAAAATAATTGAATAACCAATTAATAGACTACCGTAATGGTTGCTAGAATAGATATTGTCAATAAATGAAATATCAATTTGTGATTTGTCAGTTGGATTAAATACGCAACCGAAATCAAATCCAAATTCAGTTGGTTTATGTTGTATAGGTGAATATCCAAACGATTCTATAAAGAATCCTAATTTATCTGTCGCGGTAATATTTAAGCACAATGAATAATTAAGAATTCCCTTATTATAGAAGTTAGTAACGATAGTACCAATGTTATAATTGAGTGCAAAATGGTCATTAAGGTTATTCTGAAACTGCAAGCCCAGTTCAACGTTATAGGTATTCGATTTGCTTATTTTATTTAAAAGTTGCATTGGGAAAAAGGTATTTGCTAGAAGTGATGCCTCTGGTAGGCTTCCGCGTTCTTTCCAAAGTTTTCTTTTAATTCCTAGCGCAATCGGATCTTGATCCAAAGCCATATGTCGTTTAATGACTCCCATCATTTGCGGTTCATAATTGAATGCTAAACGCAATTCATTTGCGCCGAGAAAAGATTTTCTGAGCATAAAGGAGGGTAAGATGGCTTCACTAATACCACCAACTTCTGAATACGCCAATCCAGTTTCTAATTGCCAATTACCTTTATCCGTAATGTATGGACTATCAGCTACGCCTGGGCGGTCAAAAACGATCAGTGCGTCTTGAGAAAAGACGACACTGATCGTCGTTACAAATATGAATGTAAGTTTTATCAAAAGAGAAAATTTAGGTCAATTCCCAAGAGTACATTTTGACTTGATTTTGCTCCACTAATTGGGTTTGTGTAAAGGTTTTTTGTTCCCATTTCCCCATATAAGTGCGCTCTGAACAAGCATGCGACTCCTGCTTCCACATCAACACCAATCGACGCTCTTAGTGGGATATCCAACTTTTGATAACGATCGGTAATATCGATTGGATCATGAAAACCATCGTCGACACTTTTCCAAACTCTAACCGCTTTCTTAACAACACTAAAATCAGCACCTAAACCTAAAGATAAACGTGTGCCTCTGCAAATGTTTTTTGGCGTTCTCAAAATGAGCATTACTGGAAAATCAAATGTGTTTGTTATATAACGTAAGCGACCAGTTGAGTCTTGATTTCCAACTGTTTTATCCACATCTTCTGTAATAATACCCATTCCTCTTTGCTGAAATCCAGCACCAACAGATATACCAATGAAAGGTCTAAAAAAGTATTCTGTTTTTAAGTGAATACCTAAACTTGGTCTATAAAAAGCCGAGTCACCTTGTAAATCTCGATATGAAGACCAAGAGTTGTTCACAGCGAATCCTACCAATAAATGTTTTTCAAAGTAAGGTGTTTTAGCTGTGATAGAAGTGGGTGCTTTAAATTGAGCAAGGCAATTAAGACCAACAAGTAAAAATAAAGTTAATAATGTTTTCATATTAGAATGATATTTCTTTACCCACTACAAAATGGATTTGATTAATACTTTGATAATAATTTGACGTTGCGTCTATCCAATTCATTTGGTGATCAATATATGCTCTTTGATGATCTATGAATTCAATTAAAGAAATATTTCTTTTATCGAAATTCATTCGAGCATTTTGTGACAGTTCTTCAATTTGTTGTAGCATCTCAGAAGTGAATTGATCATAAATATTCTTTGAATTTATGAGTTGCAAATAGGTTGCAACTACTTGATTGTCCAACTCGTTTTTCGCATAATCATAACGATATCTATTTTGTTCAATACCAATTTTTGCAGCAGCAATATTCCCTTGATTTCTATCGAATAATGGTAGACTCATTTCGAAAACCATACCGGCATAAGGGCGAACGTGGTTAGATCCCTGATCTAAAGGTTGATATCCTAAATTAATCATTGGATAAGCTTCTTTCTTTTGACCTTTATAAAC
>JBIIKG010000174.1:0-6068 GCA_044233275.1 Crocinitomicaceae bacterium
AATAGTTTTTCAATTTTTCCTTCCCATCGAGAAAATCTAAGGTTACTAAAAAATCAAATCCAGCAATTACTCCCCCACACTTCGTAATTAATTCAGCCGCTGCTCCAGCTGATCCTCCGGTAGCCAAAAGATCATCGTGAATTAATACTCTTTGATTCAATTGAATAGCATCCGTGTGCATTTCGATTACCGCACTACCATATTCTAAATCGTACGAATGACTGATTTTGTTGTAAGGTAATTTTCCTTGTTTGCGAATCAAAACAAATGGTATCCCCAAGCGCATTGCGAGCGGAAATCCAAATAAAAAGCCTCTACTTTCTATTCCAGCAATTGCATCTAGTGAATTATTTTTGTGTTTTTGGTAAAGTGATTCAACGATTTCGTTACTTAATTCTGCATCCAACATAATTGTTGATATATCCTTAAAGACGATTCCTTCTTTTGGAAAATCGACTACATCACGAATGGTAGTTTCTAATTTTTCTGACAATTTCATTCTACAAAGATAAGTATGGTTTTATTTTCTCAAAGAGTTCTTCGTCAATTAATACAGAAACTTTTATCTCCTCAATAGATTTATATTTATTCTCTTTCTGATTACGGATTTTTACAATTGAATTAGCAACACTCCAATCAATGTAAGGATGTGCTTGTAATTCCTTTGCGTCTGCTGTATTGATTGATATTTTTCGTGATTCCCCCTCATTCAGTTTGAAATAACCTTCGATGCGTGAATATAAATCAACATCTACTTTACTGATTTCAAGCAATTGTTCCTTTTTAAAAAATCCTCCAAGTTTTTCGCGGTAATTGATAATTCTGCCAGCAACATACTCTCCAATACCTGGAATTGATACAAGTTGTTCTTGACTAGCCGAATTCAAATCTATTACGACTTTTTTTTTGTTTTCGTTTGCGAGTTTATTGTTCACAGTCGCAACATATGCAGGTTTTTCAGTATAAACAATGGAATCTTTAATAAGTACGAATAGTTCATTTGGAATTACAAAAATCTTTTTGAAATCGGCTTCATTGTATACACCTCTTTCCGTAAAGCGGAGCACTACATCCGCTTGTTTAACTGATAACCCAAGATTAACCCAGTCCTTTTGAGAATAGGAATTTGGATTAAATTTAGTTGGAGGAACTTTGTACTTGTTTCTCTTGCTTTTGTAATTCCTTTTTGAGGATAAACGTTGATTTTTTAATTCAGTAATGTCTTCTTTTGAGACTCTGCTTACGGTTAACTGAATTTCTTTATTATTCTCAAGAAACATTAGTAACCTTGGGACAAGCGCTATAATTAAAACAAGAACCAGTAAACTGATAACACCACTTCTGCTTCTTTTCGAAAGAAAAAACAGATTTTCATTTTTCATGAAATCAATCAGTTAGACTCTTCGTCGTTATCATTAAACGAATCTGGTTCAGGATTAGGTTTAATTGTAAGAACCTTGTAGAAGAAAAAACCTGTTATGAGTGTGACCGCAGACCACACAACTATTACTAATATTAAAGCTGGAGTTTCCATAAGAATTAATATAATTTAGAAGATGAATTTCTCTTTGAAGCGATATATACTAAAATAGAAATACCAATAAATAACCCAATCAATAGGAATCGCGCTAACCAGCCATAAAAAGAAGTTTCCTTAGTTGCATTCTCAATTATACTAGGAATTGCACCAATGAAAACTACCAATAGGAATATTGGGGAAACATATTGAATAATGAATTTAAAAACAAGAGGAACTTTAATATCTGCACCCGTATTGATTTCCTTCCATCCTTTATCCATTCCAAAGACCCAAGCGAAAAGTACAATTTCAACTAATGCAAATATGACCAAAGCAATAGTGCCCGCCCAATAATCAAACTCATTAAAGGCATCTTGACTTAAAACGGCAGGAATTCCGAGTAACATAATTACTAGACCAAACATCCATGCGGCATTCTTTTGTTTCCAACCAAAATTATCTGAAAGAAAGCCCATTACAGGGGTTCCCATAGCTAGTGATGATGTTATCCCTGCAAAGAATAACAAACCAAACCACATTAGTCCAGCCACTGCACCAAATCCTCCCCAATCTGCAAAAAGTTTAGGTAGTACAGCAAAACCAATTCCTAATCCTGATCCACCGGATACCATTTCAGAAACTGCATCGATTCCTAAATATCCAATTGAAATTGGAATTATAATCATTGAGCCTAAAACGACTTCGACAAATTCATTCATCCAACCAGCACTCATTGCATTTAAAGCAATGTCTTCTTTTGAATTTAAGTAAGAGGCATAACAATGAATACTTCCCATTCCCAGTGATAAAGTAAAGAAAATCTGTCCAGCTGCAGCTACCCAAACATCAAAACTCCAAATAGAACTAAAATCGGGATTCCATAAGTAATTTAAACCTACTATACCATCATTTATTGGTCCTGTACCATCCGTTCCAGCTTGTAAAGTAATACCAGTCACACCCAATATCAATCCGAAAACTAGTAACAATGGCATACCTATTTTTGCTACTTTTTCAACTCCACCGCTTAAACCCCGAGACAAAATCCAAGTATTCATTAACAAACAAATCAACCAAAAAACAACAGGATGACTCGTTCCTAATTCAATGTAATTTTGAAAAAATCCAGTTACCTCAGCTTGAGACATCCCAGTAAATGTGCCAGCAACAGAATAATATGCCCATGACAAAGCCCATGATTCTAAGTAACAATAAAAGGCAGCAACTGCAATATTTGTGAAAATACCAAAAACACCGAAATATTTCCAATAAGGAGCTTTTCCCATTGAATCGAAGATAAATGGTGTACTATGCTGTTTGAATTTACCACCATATCTTCCCATTGACCATTCTACAAAAAGTAATGGTAGTCCCATCAATAGAAAACAAACTAAATATGGAATTATAAAGGCACCTCCGCCATTTTCAATTGCCTGAGCTGGAAATCGAAGAAAGTTACCTAACCCAACTGCGTTTCCTGCCATTGCTAGAATTAAACCAACTCTAGAACCCCATCCTGCTGTTTCTGCTTGTGCCATAGTTTTATTTTGATTGACGAATATAGTATTTTTCTTTGTACTTAAATCAAATCAAGTGTTTCTTCTAATGTTTTTGGGGAATAGCCCAATTTTTGATGTGATTTCATTAGATTAAAGCCAGTCTTAGGAGGCCTCTTTGCAGCTTGATTTAATTGTGTACTTGAAATTGATTTTACTTTATCAGTTGGTAAATTGAAATGATTTGCAACTCTGTTAACCAATTCAAAAATCGACATTGTTTCAGGACCTGAAATATGAAAAATCCCTTTTTCATTTAATTCACATATTCGTATACATGCCCATGCTAAATCGTCTGCCCAGGTAGGTGCTCGAAATTGATCGTCAACAATCGTTATTTCTTGTCCCTTGGTCAAAACATCTTTTGCCCAGCAAATAATATTCGAACGCGAAAGATTATTACCTATACCATATACAATAATGGTTCGAACGATTGACCAATCATCGCTGGGAGACTTCAATAACAAATTCTCTCCATCAACTTTTGATTTCGCATACACGCTTAAAGGTGCAGGATCGTCCGTTTCTTCATAATTGCCTTTCTCACCATCAAAAACGAAATCTGTAGAAAGAAGTTGAAAATGCGCTTTACACTTTAGAGCAGCTTCAAATAATAGTTGGGTAGCTATGACATTAACCTGCTCACATTCTTCTAGATTTTCTTCGCAATAATCAACATTGGTGATTGCAGCTGTATGAATTACATGCGTGGGTTTATAAGAGTCAAAAACTTCATGAATATTGTTTACATCACAGATATCAAGCGAACTATAATTTCCTTCTGGGCAATCAATATTTCTATTTCCTCCTTTTGAGCTTGCCAAAAAGTTTATTTTTCGCTTGAGGCATTGTCGAACCAATTTTTGTCCCAGCAATCCATTTGACCCTGTGATTAGAATTCTCATTATTGATGTATTTCAAATAACTTATTAAATTTCTCTATTTGTTCGGTAGAACCCAATACAAAAAGTTGTGATTGCGGTAAAACTTTCAGGCTCCAATCGGGATTAATTATATATTCCCCGCTCGGTGTTTTGAAGCCAATTATGGTTACGCCTGTTTGCCTTTTGACTTCTAGCTCACCAATAGTTTTGTTTTGAAATTCGGCGGGCAATTCGTTGAATGAAATTGATTCTATGTTAACACCAGTTGATCCTTCTGTTTTGACCATGTTCATGAATTCGCTTACAGTAGGATTGGTAATTAGTGATGCCATATGAGATCCACCAATAGCAGCGGGAAGAATCACTTGATTAGCACCTGCCATCTTTAACTTCGAAACGGCTTCTGAACTTGTTGCTCTAACAATTATTTCAATATTAGAGCATTTTTCTCTAGCCGTTAGCACTACGTATACATTGTCTGCATCTTCAGGTAAACAAGAAATAACAGCTCGCGCTTTTTTTATCTCTGCTCTCTCAAAAACATTATCCTTTGTTGAATCACCTTTAATAAAAATGTACTTAGGATTCTTGCTGTATTCAGAAATTATGATCTCATCTTTCTCAATAATAACAAAATCCTTTTCACAGAAAAGTAAGTCTTCCGCTACTTGACGACCAACACGTCCAAATCCACAAATGATAATATGATCGTTCATTTTGTATAGTTTTTTATTCAGTTTATATTCTTTCAACGATAAAGTATACTCTCCACCTATTAGGTAATTCGTAAAAGTTGAAATTGCATAAGCAAATGAGCCAATACTTGTTATAAGCAAAAAGGAAGTAAACAAACGGCCTGCCGTAGATAATTCATGAACCTCACCAAAACCTACTGTGGATACAGTGATTACTGTCATGTAAAATGAATCAAATGCATTCCACCCTTCGATTATATAATATCCAATGGTGCCAAAAGCAGTTACGCCAGCAAGTAGTAAAAAGATAGTAAAGAAACGCTTAAACATTACAATTCCCAGATTGAAGTTTTTTTCTTTGCTTGAAACTTAAAATAATGTTTGTTCTCAAGGATCCAAGCCATTGCTAAATAAAGAATTAACGGTGAGCCTAAGGTGATGAAAGAAGAATAAATAAAACCTAACCTCACTTTGGAAGAACTTATTCCAAGTTTACTAGCCCACCATCTACAAACACCAAAGGAACGCATTTCAAAGAAAAAAATAACTTTTTGAATTAACTTCATCGATTTAAGATTTTGTTTCCAACTCCGCAAGATAAACATTTTTTCTTCAAACAATGTTCATTGTAAAGTTCAATTAAACCTTGACTTTCTTGCGCATTCTTTGGAATAATGCCATATTGCTTCCATAATGAAATAATCGCATTAGATTCAGGAGATAATAAACGTAAAAGTTCAATTCCACTTTGTGTAATATCTGGTCTTTCTATGCTTTTTGCCAACCAGATTAAAAATGGAACAAAAGCATTAATAATAATAAGTTCTCCTAAGGCTTTTGAAATCTTTAAATGACCTGTTGTTAGTTGATTGTTAACTTTAGCTATTGCATTTTCAATTAAATTGAGCAATTCGTTAGGACTTACTTCAAGTGATATTTCATCAATATCAAAGTAATTCATAAATGCAGAAAATTGTTGAATTCGTATAGTAGGAAATCCTGTTGGACGCACCCCAGCGAACTTCCAAGATTTGTTATTAACACTTCCAATATTCAATGATGCAATATCCCTAAGATTTCTTTCTTCATTCAAAAATTCACTAATGCGATTTGGATGAAAAAGTCCACTTGCATATTCAATAGCTAATTTTCTCTTTCTCTTGTTTAATTGTCTCAAAAGACTGTAGGGCAAACGAATTGTTAGTTCTTCAAAAGGCAATTGATTAACTTTAGATCCAAACGCTTTTGCAATTAACCGATAGAGCACCTCTGACGGTTCATTTATTTCCATTTGAATTATATCAGCCAGTTTTCTTTCCATTCGAGACACAAGTGCTCTATCAATTGTCGAAGAAATATAGATTTCATTGATTGAATGAAGATGTGGGGAACAAGTTAATAGGTCCTTAAAACC
>JBIIKG010000035.1:0-18757 GCA_044233275.1 Crocinitomicaceae bacterium
TGTTGTCTTCTCAAATTCTGGGGGAAACAATGGCAATGTAAATTTTCACATTAAAAAACAGTTCAACAATGATGAGATTGTTTCACGAATTGAATTTTATGATTATTCAGCAAACCCGAATATGTGGGGACAAAGCATACACATGTGGGGAGAAAGTGGAAGTCCATTTGAAGCAGCAATAAAAGTTGTCAATGCTGGCGGAAGTATTATTGAAAGTCCCTATTTTTCAACAGCGACAACGACAGATTATATCGATACGTTTGTTGTTCTTGGATTAGATACAGTTTGGTATAATTTATCTGTAGATGCAGCACATCCGTTGAATGGTCGTCCTCAAATGCGTTTGCGTGTGAAAAACACGAATACAAACATACGTGTTCTTTTAAAATCAAGAGCTGTTGCAGGGAAAGTTCATTATTGGAATGTAACCGAATTATCGAATAATGTCGGAAACTGGGGAATGCCTTTTTCTACTAACGGTGCAGGAACAATTGCTGGAGATAATTTATATGGAATTAGTGAACCTTCGTGTTCAAATAGTTTGATAAGTGTTGCTGCCTATGCTGCACAATATTCAACCGGTGGAACAAGTATGGTTGGAGGAAGCATTGCGTCTTTCTCAAGCAACGGACCGCGTTATGACGAAGTACTTAAACCTGATATTGCCGCGCCAGGATCTTCCGTTGCGTCATCAATTTCTTCTTTTACAGATGCAGCGTATAATTCAGTGGGTTCAGTGGTATTCGGTTCAGAAACGTATCATTTTGCGCGTTTTTCAGGAACTTCTATGTCTTCACCAGTCGTAGCAGGAGTGTGTGCGTTGATTTTAGAAGCGAATCCATATTTGTCAGCTCAACAAGTAAAGGATATTATAATTGAAACAGCTCGAACAGATAATTTCACAGGTGTGATTCCAATGAATGGAAGTACTCGCTGGGGATGGGGTAAACTGAATGCCTATGATGCTGTAAAATTAGCATTGATTACTGTAGGAACGGAAGTGATGGAAAATGAAATCCCATGGACCTTGTATCCAAATCCTGTCAATGAATCAATACATTTTACGTTGGTTGAAGAACTTCCTAAAATGGTGAAATTGATTGATTCTGCAGGGAAGGTTATCGAAAAACCAATTTTGGAAGGAGTTGTTTATGTGAAGGAGTTGCTACCGGGTAAATATTGGTTGAGCATGGTTGTCAATGGACGAGTAACACAACAATCGTTTATTAAATTGTAAAATGGACATTGTTGAACTTTCACCAAACCAAGCGCCCATCATCCATGATTTAGCACATCGTATTTGGCCAGATACATTTAAGGATATTCTTTCTCCAGAGCAACTTTCCTATATGTTGAATTGGATGTATTCAATTGAAACCCTTCAGCGGCAGATGGCAAAAGGACAACGTTTTTTTGTCCTAAAGGAAAATCAAGAGCCGCTAGGTTTTATTGGGATTGAGGAAAATTATCCTCATAAAGGTCAACTTAAAATTCATAAACTATACGTTCTTCCCAATCTACAAGGAAAAGGTTTGGGCAAGCAATTAATCGACTTTGTTGCTCAATTGGCGAAAGAACAGCAACTCAAATTACTAACGTTGAATGTTAATCGTTTTAATAAAGCAGTTGATTTTTATACGCACATTGGGTTTACAATCGAATTTGAAGAAAATATTGAAATCGGAAATGGATATTTGATGGAAGATTATGTCATGAATTATGAAATTTAAAGGTTGTATTCTTATCGATTTCCCGCCTGGTAATCGGCCCGACTCTCTAAATAAATTATAGTTCTCAAATCAAAATTATTTTTCTTTAAATTTTACGTTCTTTCGAGTCAAGAATTAAAGGGTTGATGCTAGACAGCCTTTTTAAGTATTCATGAATCTGAATCAAGAACTTCGTTTGACCTATTTTTATCAAAATTTTTACGATAGATCCTTTTAAATATTATCAATCCAATTGAAACCGTAAGAATAGAGATTACTCCATCATATAAGAAATGGAGGATGTTCGATCCATGCAAACCATGCTGATCGTTGAAATAGAAAAAATGAAATGGAAATCCTATGCTAATATAAAACTCTTGGTTAGCACTCTGTTCAATGATTTGTGTAAGAACTATTAAGAGATTAAAGGCAATTGAAATTATTATTAGCCAAGCGAGATTTTTAGTAATAGTTAATAGTCTATCCATTTTTCAAAATTTGCTTTCTTTTTAGCATCAAGATACTAGAAGAAGTAATTCCTAAGGCAATGACAACTCCATAAATAATTGCATTTGAATTCAATTGTTGCTTTCTATTTTCAAGATTGTCTATTTCATTTTTTTGATCGTATTCGTCTAACCGGTTAATTGTGGTTTTAACAGTTGGGTCGTCCACTTCGTATTTATAACTTACAGCTGTTCCTAAACTACCGATTATTCCTAGCCCAATTAAAAATAGGGAAAGAAGAATAGCTAAAACAAATAGAGTTATTCTCATAGTTAGTGGCTGTGTTAAATTCCGAGCATTGCTTATAACTAATTTATTTCTCGGTACTTTCGGTTACTCTGCGGTAAAATCTAGTTCGTAACATCAATCGACTTACCGCAATCAAAATGTCCTTTTGGGCATTCTTTATGGCCGTGTAATCCGCACGGGCGACAATCTAATTTCAAGCTTGTTTCAGTTACAATTGAATCATCGGATAAAGGTCCGAAACCATACCCGGGAATAGTTGAACAGAAAAATGCAGTTACAGGAGCATTCATTGCTGAAGCTAAATGCAATGGACCAGAATCATTGACAAAATTTCTTTTCGCTTTTGACATCAAAGCAGCTGATTCTAATAAATTTAGTTTTCCGGCGAGGTTGAAGGCATTTGAAATTCCAGCAGTTTGAATAATTTCATCACACAAAGCAACATCTTCTTTTCCTCCAAGCAAATAAACTTTTCCTTCCTTCGATTTTTGTTGAATTAATTCAACCCATTTTTCTTTTGGTAATTGTTTCGTAAACCAAATGCTTGCTGGAGCAAAACAAAAGAAATCGCCTCCTACATATCGCTCAATATTCTTGAAATGTTGATTGCTTGGAAAAAGTTCAGGACGTTTTTTTTCTGCAGCGCCAAATTCTTTGATGAGTGATAAATTGCGCTCAACCTCGTGTAATCCGCCTTCCATTGAATGATCAAATTTCTTAGAATAAAGAAAAGAAAAGGGATTTTTCTTAAAGCCATATTTTAGTTTGGCACCTGAAAGTACGGTCATTAATCCAGAACTACCAAAACGATGAAGGTTGATGGCCAAATCATATTTTCGCGCACGAAATTGGCGAATCAAACTTCTTATGGCCATGAATTTTCCTACGCCTTTGTCAAATGTCACCAAATAATGGATATTCGGATTGTTTTTCAATAAGGATTCATTTCCTTTTTTTACCAAAACGTCAATTTCAGCTGTTGGATAAAGACGTTTCAATTCAGAAATAACAGGAGTAGCTAAAATGACATCTCCTAAAAAGGCGGTTTGGATAATTAAGATTCTATTCACAGTTCAAAGATAGAATTTTGCTCGACCTTATTTCAATAAAGTCACATGTCCTCGTTTCACAATTTCAATTCCATTGCCATCATGCATGGTAATCATGTAAACATAAGTTGCCGTTTCAGCCATTTTATTTGAAAAAGCAATATTGCCATTCCATCCTTCTTCAGGTGTAGTTGTTTGAAAAAGAACTTGTCCCCAGCGATCAAAAATAGTAAATCGATAATCTGTTGGGTCAAAATTCGTAATAACTGGAATGAAAATTTTATTGACTCCATCAGGCATAAAAGCATTTGGAACGTACAAAATTGGTTCAAAAACTTCACAGGCTTCGTTTGAACGACTAATTTGTGGATCATTGTACAAGTTACTTCCTTCAATGGCCTCGACATAATAGCAAACCTTTCCGGTAAACGTGACACTGTTTAAATCGTCTGTAAAAGACAAAACATCATTACTTAAAGTAGCCAATGGAACAGTCGAAAAAACATCATCAATTCCGCGATATAAGTTGTAAGCGATAACAGAACCGTCAAATTGGATATAGGGTGTCCAATTTAAATAGGTCAGCAAGCGAACATCATCTTTCTGAATGTTCAATAAAATTGATTTTCCAATGTTAGAAGAAGTTCCAGGTCTACCACAGCTATCCACCACTCTTGCACGATAGGTATAACTGAATCGATTCACTTCCACGTCGGTATCCAAATATGTCATATTATCTGAAGTTACGGGGACTTGAACGAGGTTTTGAAATACTCCATCTTTGTCCATTTTCTCAAATTGTATTGCTTGAACGCCACTTGCAGACTCAACAAAATGATTTAATCGTATTACTTCATTTTCGACCGTTGCAACTTGCAGATAATGATAGGAAGGATCTGTCGGTGCAACAATCGTTAAACACGTACGATTCGAAAACGCATAATTTCCGCTTGAATTAATTGCTTTTATAAAGAAACAATAATCTTCCAATCCAATTACATCTGCCGTGAAGGTTGTATTTGTTGTAGTTCCAAATAAAACCCAGTTTTGACCAACAATTTGACCCCAAATTTCATAGCTATCAATGTTCGACCATCCAACGTAAGGTGTCCAGCTGAGCGCAACTTCATAAGCACAAATGTCTAAGGTTGAAGTCAAAAACATACTAGTATGAACATCTGCTTTTGCCGATGTTTGAAAAGTCGGTGGTATTGAAGGTGTTGAGCACGAATCGAAAGCTGCAACAGAATAGGAGAGTGGTCCTAAAGTAATATCCGTTGCATAAGTATATGATGTGTTTCCAATTCCCCAAACAGTATCTAATTCATAAATAAAGCCATTTTGATCGAAAGCATAAATGACATAACCATAGGTATCAGATTGGTAATTTTCATTCCAAGTTATAATGACTTCATTCGTTAACGTATCGACACTAACTGAGCTGATAATTGGAATGTCAGGCGTTAGCATATCTTCAAAGTCATCTCCTGGAGCGTTGGAAATAAAATCACAAGGTTGGTTAGGAAGAATAATTTGATAGCTTAAAAATGCATCGCAGATATCGATGGTATCTTTATAAAAAAGTAAGTCATACGGAACGCTGTCTAATAAAGTCCAAGTTCCAGCAGGATATTCTCTCATAATGTGGTAATATCCATTAATTTCAGCTGTTGGTGGATCAGCAGGTTTATTCCATTGCAAAACAGCCGTTCCGTTGGAAGGATTGTTTAATGTCAAATAGATATTTGAAATCGTATCGCTATAACGAGCTGTGTTTCCGTTACAACCAGAATTTACCGCAATGAAATAGTCAAATTGTTGTGCTACGCCAAGATGCGTGTAACTAGCAGTGCCAATCGCTGGAAGTGTCGCTAACAAACCGCCTTGTACTGTGTGAATTTCATAAGACACAAAAGTTCCAAATGGATCGGCAACTGTTGTCCAATTTATCGTAACGTCTCCTGCAGCATTTGCCTGAATACAATCTATTTGAGTTGCTTGAATTACACCAGGATTCACAACATTTATGGTAACTGTTGCGTAACTTACTTTAGGAACTTGGCAGAAATCATCTTGAACTCTGAAAACAAAGTGATAAGGAATGACATCTAAAGCATTACCATCGGCACCGATTAAGTGATCACAACTTGTTTGCCAATCGAATGTTGAGTTGACACCTTGCACACCAGAAATAATTGGAGTAGCATTTAAAGTCGCACAAGGCGCAACTGCACATCCCAAAGGAGAAGTGAAGTTGGTCCCAAACATTGGTCCAGTTGCGGTTAATAGATTGCTTTGTGGTGAACCATCTTGTAACAATTCAATATCGGTTGAATTCAGATTGAAATTCACCAGTGTACCTGCATTAATTGTAGTTTCGAATAATCCTCCACCAAATGGAGCATTGATTATTGGGGGATTGTTAGCTCCTGTACATCCAACAATAACGAGTTGCATTTCCCGTTCAACTTCTGCAATCAATATACTATTGCGGTAACTTTTAATCGAAGCTTTCACAACGTAATTTCCAGTTGTTGAACTTTCGAAAGTTAATTGTCCAGAACTTGGATCAATTTGAGCGGCAACATTAGATGGATTAATTGCAGGTCCGGGTGTTGGATTTGTAAAAGAAAATCCGGGTTCAAAAGGTACAGCAACTGGACTGTTTGGTGGGTCATAAATTCCGGTAGGGAAATTATTATAAGGAACACCAAAGGATACAAAAAGAGAATCTAAGTCTGGATCCACCGCATTCATGTTGTATTGATAAGGTGTCCCAGCGCAACTTACAAAATAAGGTTCCTGCAAAAAGATAGGTGAATTATCAATACAACCAGTTGCTGCCCCGGGAACAGCATACATTTTTGCAGCCAGTGTAATTCCGTAAGTGGATGGATTTGAAATATTTGTCAGTGAGTTACTGCGCGAGAAATTTTCGTAGGTAAAAATCCAACCATTTGCTCCGGGTGTTCCGAGTAGCGTTATTGGAGCACTTCTGTAGGTGATTTTTTCAATTGCACCAACACCATTTCCACCATTATTTCCAACTCCACAATCCAAGGGAACAGGTGAGCCCGCAACAGGATTACAAGTCGGTGAAATATCAATTCGATTTACAAAAGGCAAAGTAAGTGATGTAATTGTAGGATGATTCCAGACGCGAATGTTTTCGGAAATTGTATTGACTTCAGCGCCATTGCAATCACGGTAAAAAACAAGCGTGAAAACATAGTTTCCTCCTTGACATTGCCACGTGAGTTCGCCACCCATAACATGCGACGCTTCAGCCTTGAAAGTCAAGGTGAAAAGAATTACAAGTATGAGTGAAAATTTATGCATGCTTTAATTTAACGCAAAAACCCTGAATATAGTATTCAGACGCAGGGTTTAAGGCAAAGTTGCTATCCAGCGGAAACGATGGTGAAATCTTCCCAATTCAAATGCTTTTGAGCCAATTCCCTTATTCTTTCTGGAGTGATTCGTTGGATTTTTCGAATGGATTCGTTGTAAAACTCCATATCTAATCCATATGGTTCTAATCCCATATATAAATCAATCATCGAATAGGGACCATCAGCACTTTTTAGTAATTGTCCTAACAGATAGTTTTTGACTAAATCTAATTCTTCTTGCGGTACCAAATCTGTTTTTAAACGCTCGATTTCGAATTGAATTTCTTTTAAGGTGGCGTCCTTCACATCTTTACCAACCTCGGTTGCAATAAGGAAATAGCCGGTTTCATGCAATTCAGCCAACATACTGCCAATTCCGTAAGTATATCCTTTATCTTCACGGATGTTTGACATCAAACGACTTCCAAAATAGTCTCCCAAAATGGTATTCAACACTTGGAAATCTATAAAATCTTCATGGCTTTTGTTAAAAAGAATTTTCCCTAGTCGAATAGCTGATTGCAGAGCACCTAGTTTTTCAACATGTGTTTTTTCTTTTCGGTTCACTAACTCTTTTTCGAATTCTGATACGCTTTCAGTCGCCCAAGTGCCCGTTAAATCAATTATTTCATCGATTTCGTCTTGCGATAAATCACCAACAACAACTACTTTCGTAAGGCCGTTCATGTAATGTTCTTTGTGAAACAATTTCATTTCAGCAATCGATAAATTGTCATAATCTTCTGCGTTTAAAACGCGACCATAAGGACTACCATCGAACAGTTGATTTTGAAAAACACGTTGTGCTAAGAAGCTCACTTTTTCCATGTTAACACGGAATTTTTGCTTGCGATCACTGACGAGTTCTTCCACTTCTTGCGGATCGAAAATGACATTTTCTATCGCATTTTTGTAAAGGCGTAGAATAGGGATGAGATTTTCTTTAAGGGCATAAATGCTAATAATTGCGTTTTCATGTGAAATTGTAGACTCATGAAATGCTCCTAATGCATCCAACTCGTTGTGAATGATTATTGATGACTTCTCTTTTGTTCCGGACAATAATAATCCATTAACAAAAGCGGCAATTCCTAGGTTGCCCTTCATCGTACCAGCATCAAAATAGAGGTCAATTCGCGAAGTATCATTAGGCACTTCCTTCATGAAGAAAAGGCGTGCTGACTTCGAAATGTCGTAAATCTTTGGTTTAACAAAATCAATCGTTTCAATTGATTTAAGTATCGGTGTATTTGTTCTATTCAACATTTGAAGTGGCTTTAACTTTCAATAATGAGCAGTTGCTTGGTTGAAGAATTGTCTTCGCTGCTTCTAAAATATGATGAGGTCGAATCGCATGATAAATTTCATGTTCTACATTGATTCCGTTGGCGTCTCCCAATAACTCAAAAATGCATAAGTTCATTGCTCTATTCAATAAGCCCTGGTCTTGAAATTCCTTGGCAGTGCGAATTTTGATCATTAAGCGAGCAAGTTCATCCTCTTGCATAGCCTTACTTTTGATGATTTCAAGTTCATCCCAAAGCGCTCTATCAAGCATATTGAATGAAACGCCTTCGTTTAATTTTCCTGAAATAACCAATAAACCATTATCGATTGAACCTGTGATATAGGCACCAATTTCTGAAACTAATTTTTGATCTTTTTTCAAAGAATTATACAAACGAGATGATTTATCTCTGCCAAGTGCATCAGAAAGAATATCAGCTAAATAATATTCTTGATTTTTTCGTTCAGCCATTTTGAATGCGTAATAAAATGCATCAGCAGGGACATTACTTTCAATTATTTTTTCTCTAAATTCTGTCTGTTCTGGTTCACATGGTAGCATGCGAGAATGTAAATTTCCAGCAGGAATATCACCATACCACTTGTTTACCATTTCTTTAATGTATTCCAGTTCAAAGTTTCCTGCGATACATAAAATTGCATTTGAGGGCGTGTAGTGTTTTTTGAAAAATGCTTGAACATCTTCCATTACCGCTTCTTCAATGTGCGAAATTTCTTTTCCTATTGTTGCCCATTTATATGGATGAACTCGATACGCTAAAGGACGCAATTCAAGCCAAACATTACCGTAAGGTTGATTTAAATAGCGTTGCTTAAATTCTTCAATTACCACATTTCGTTGTACCTCTAGGCTTTTCGGTGTAAAACCAAGTGAAAGCATACGATCACTTTCCAACCAAAGAGCGGTTTCCAAGTTATGAGCAGGAAGTACATCGTAATAATTTGTTATATCATTGGATGTGAATGCATTGCTTTCTCCGCCTGCCATTTGCAAGGGAGCATCGAAATCGGGGATGTTCACAGAGCCTCCAAACATTAAATGTTCGAATAGGTGAGCAAAACCTGTTTTATCTTCTGACTCGTCGCGCGCTCCTACGTTATAAAGAGTGTTCACTACTGCCATTGGAGTTGTTACATCTTTGTGGAACAATACGGTTAAGCCATTTTTTAATTTAAATCGTTCAAAATGAATCATTCAAATGAATATTTTTCGGTTTGTAATTCTTGTCGAGCTAATTGGTATTCTGTCATAATTTCTTTGACTACTTCTGCTGCAGGGATAATTTCATCAATCAAACTAGCCACTTGACCGATTTCTAATTCACCATCCACTAAATCTCCTTCAAACATGCCTTTTTTCGCTCTTCCTCGCCCTAAAATCTGCGTTAGTTCTTCTGTTGTGGCACAATTCTCATATGCTTTTTCCAATTGATGGTAGAACTCATTCTTTACCAATCGAACGGGTGTTAATTCTTTTAACGTTAGCTGTGTGTCGCCCTCTTGAGCATTTACAACAACATTTTTGAAATTCAGGTGAGCACTCGATTCTGGTGTGGCCACGAAACGACTTCCAATTTGAACTGCATCAGCACCCAAGGCCATTGCAGCAAGCATTTGTCGACCAGTTCCAATTCCTCCAGCGGCAATTAACGGAATAGCTATTTCCTTCGCTACTTTGGGGATTAAAACTAAAGTGGTTGTTTCATCACGGCCATTGTGTCCGCCTGCTTCAAAGCCTTCAGCAACTACCGCATCAACTCCAGCATCTTGAGCTTTTAATGCGAATTTTAGGCTCGAAACGACATGTACAACGATGATTCCATGAGATTTAAGGTGTGCGGTCCATGTTTTTGGATTTCCAGCTGAAGTAAAAACAATCGGAACTTTATGTTTTATTATGGTTTCAATATGTTTCTCAATATCAGGGTACAGCATGGGTAAATTCACCGCAAAAGGTTTATTTGTTGCTGCTTTACATTTTAAAACTTGTTCTTCTAAAATTTCCGGATACATGGATCCAGATCCAATAATTCCTAATCCACCTGCATTTGAAACCGCAGAGGCCAATTCCCATCCTGAACACCAAATCATACCAGCTTGGATTAGGGGATAATGGATACCGAAAAGTGATGTTATTCTATTTTTCATTTGATGACAATTGAGAAGTTTGAATGCCGCTTTTTTTGTCGCATTACGAATTTAATGTTTTTAAGGTAATTAAAGGACTTGGGGTGATTTTTCTTTCAACTTATCATTTTCAATTATCCTGAATACAGTTTTTTTCGTCTATAAAATTAAAATTCATTAATTTAGGTCAATCATACTTTTGAAATGCTACGTCGAATCATCATTTTATGGACTTTTTGTTGCTCTGTTGTTGGGAACCTGTTTTCTCAAGAAATAGAGCATAAACATTCTGCACTTCATTCATTTATAGAGAATAAAGGTCAATGGGTTGAGCCAATTTTGTTCAAGTCTAAATTTTCGGGCGGAAACTTATGGGTGCAGCAACATAAATTCGTTTTTCATTTACAAGATTTTTCTGATTTAAAAGAAGTACATGGAAATCCACGTGACAATGTGAAAGAACCTGAAATTCGTCAAACAGTTGTTCACCTTAATTTTAATGGTTCGAACGAAGTTTCATCGATAGAAAAAATTCATCCTACAAAAGCATACTATAATTATTTCATCGGTAATGATAAAGATCGCTGGGCATCTGAGGTTAGGGGGTACGGTGAAGCAGTATTGAAAGAATTTTATAACGGAATTGATTTGAAATTAATCGAGGATCAAGAGCAATTAAAATATGAATTTCATGTCCAAGCAAAAGCTGATCCGAGTAAAATTTCTTTTACCTATGCAGGGCACAGAAATATTGCGATTGATAAAAAAGGAAACCTCGTTGTAAAGACAGATTTAGGTGAAATTATTGAGCAAAAACCATATGCTTATCAGATTGTAAATGGAAACTTACGCGAGGTCAAATGTGATTTTGTGTTGGAAGGTGAAACCGTTCATTTTCAGTTAGGAAGTTATAATCCGTCTGCGATTTTGGTGATTGATCCAATTTTAGTTTTTGCAACTTACTCGGGTTCGGTAACAGATAATTTTGGGATGACGGCGACATACGGTTATGACGGGACAGCCTATTCTGGCGGAATGGTATATGGAAATGCATATCCAACACCGAATCCAACAGCTTATAATGTTAGCACAACTTTCACGCTGCCGACAAATCCTACTTATGGAATAACAGACGCTTTCATTTCGAAGTATACACCTGACGGAACAACTATGATTTGGACAACCTTTCTTGGTGGAGGTGGACCTACAGACGGAACGGAAACAGCACAAAGTATGATTTGTGATCAGAACAATAATTTATATTTATACGGATCCACTTCAAGTACTGATTTTCCAATTGTTGGGGGTTATCAAACCGCGCATGGAGGAGGTTCCCCAAATTCGAATCACTATTTCAATGGAGTTTATTTCAACAATCAAGGAACAGATATTTATGTGGCCAAAATAAGTGCAAATGGACAAACATTGATAGCCTCTACTTATATGGGTGGATCTTTAAATGATGGAGTAAATTCTAAAGTTACATCAGGAATTTACAATTCAGTTGCCGCTTATGATTCCTTAACGTCCAATTATGGAGATCAGTTTAGAGGAGAAATTATGTTGGATCAAACAGGGAATTGCTTGGTAGCGTCTTGTTCGCGATCAACTGACTTTCCAGTACTGAACGCTTTTCAAGCTACAAATGCTGGAATGCAAGACGGTGTCGTTTTTAAACTTTCAAATAATCTTTCTACCCTTCAATGGTCGAGTTATTATGGAGGAAGTGACAACGATGCTTGTTATTCAGTGAAAATTGATTCAAGTCAAAACATCCTTTTTGTGGGTGGAACGAGTTCGAATAATTTACAATATACATCAGGAGGTTGGCAACCCGGATATAATGGTGGGAAAGCAGACGGATTTGTGGTGAAATTAGCACCTAGTGGTTCGATTGTTACGAATGCTAGTTATGTTGGTACTTCTAATTATGATCAATCCTTTTTTGTAGAAATAGATAGAAATGACAATGTCTTTATTTTGGGACAATCTTCTGGAGGGACATTTCCAGTCTTCAATGCAGTTTTTGTAAATCCAAATAGCAGTCAATACGTCATTAAATTAGATCCAACATTAACTACAAACCTTAATTCAACAGTTTTTGGAAATGGTGGGGCAAATTTTAATATTTCGCCAGCGGCGTTTCTGGTAGATATTTGCGGTAATATGTACATTTCAGGATGGGGAGCAAACATTTTACAAAGTAGTCCACTTTCTGGGATGCCCGTTTCTGCCAATGCATTTCAAGCGACAGCCCCAAATGGATTTGATTTTTATTTACTTGTGATCGAACGTGAATTTAATGGCTTGTTGTATGGGTCATATTTAGGAGGAAATTTAGCACAAGAACATGTTGACGGCGGAACATCTCGTTTTGATAAAAATGGTGTTGTTTATCAGTCGGTTTGCGGTGGTTGTGGCGGACATTCGGATTTTCCAACATCGGCTGGTGCATGGTCGAATGCGAACTTAAGTTCGAATTGCAACAATATCGTTTTTAAATTTGATTTCGAACTAATACCAAGTGCTGAATTTACAGTTGATAATAATCTTGGTTGCGCGACATTTGAAGTAACATTTGATAATTTTTCAACCGACTCAGATTCTTACTTATGGGATTTTGGAAATGGAGATACTTCTTCCATTATTTTTAATCCAACTATGGTTTATGATACTCCAGGTGTTTATGATATTTTTCTATACGTTACTGATAGCATTTGCTTATTAACTGACACTGCTTTTTTGCAAATTACGGTGACCGATTCAATTGAAATCTCAGCTAATGCTAATCTGCAATTGTGTGTTCCTGTTCCAATTACCTTAACTGCGAATAGCAATGGAACAGCAACCTATTTTATTTGGTCATCTAACATTAATTTTACAGATACCTTGAATGCTTCAGTTGCTGATTCCACGCTAACAATTACTCCTCCTGGTGCAATAACGTATTATTGCATGGCTGGAAACGCAGGGTGTTCGGGAATAGATAGTGTCGTCGTCAATTTTATTGGTTCTGATTTAACTTTAAGTGCTGATCAAACCATTTGTCAGGGAGAAAACACACTAATAACTGCGGTCAATGCAAATCCTTCGATTGTATTTACGTATGAATGGTCACCTGCTTCAGAAATCGTAACGCCCTCTGTAACTAATACAGTATTGGTTAATCCAACAACGACTCAGTATATTTATGTGACTGCCTCTGCAACGAATGGCTGTGTAGTGGAGGACTCAATATTAATATCGGTTAGTTCGATTCCTACTAGTTCCGTCATTGCCACAGCATCTGAATACACCGTTCCTCAAGGTGGCACAACAACCTTAATTGGTCAGCCTTCAGGATACACGTATTCTTGGACCCCAACAACAGGTGTAACCAATCCATCAATGCAACAAACAAGTGTTCAAGTTGATCAAACTACGATTTACACATTCTCGGTAACGGATGGAATTTGTACACAATCGGATACTGTTTTAGTGAAAGCTTATGGTTTCATTTGTGATGAACCGTATGTTTTTGTTCCGAATGCATTTTCTCCAAATGGTGATAATGAAAACGATGTGCTATATGTGCGCGGTCCACTTGTCGAAGAAATGGTATTTAGAGTATTTGACCGTTGGGGTGAAATGGTTTTTGAGTCATTTAATCGTTTGTCCGGATGGGATGGGACATTTAGAGGAAAAGCGTTGGATCCAGATGTCTACGATTATTATCTGAAAGCAATATGTGTCGATGGACAAGAATCCATCATCAAAGGAAACGTTACTCTTTTGAAGTAGATTTCGCTTTCCACAATCACAAGTAAGTAAGTTTATTACCCATGATTTTTATATGAGATACAGATAACTAGCTTTGTAGAAAGCTAAAAAACAGTCATGACTAAAATTATCACTTCAAAATCAGAAAAATTTCTAGAAAGCTATTTAAATAATCCGAGTCCAACGGGCTTTGAGTCTGAAGGACAGAAATTATGGTTGTCTTACATTAAGCCATACATCGATGAGTATTTTACAGATAATTATGGTTCGGTAGTAGGGGTGATTAATCCAAAAGCTGAATATAAAGTTGTAATCGAAGCACATGCCGATGAAATTTCTTGGTTTGTTCATTATATAACGAAAGAAGGATTTATTTACTTACGGAGAAATGGAGGCTCTGATCATATGATAGCACCTTCGAAGAGAGTGAATATTCACACCGAAAAAGGAATCGTAAAAGCGATTTTCGGTTGGCCAGCGATTCACATGCGTCAAACAAAAGACGAAGCTCCTAGTATGAAAAACATCTTTTTAGATTGTGGATGCAGTTCAAAAGAAGAAGTAGAGAAATTGGGAATTCACGTAGGTTGCGTAGTGACTTTTGAAGATGAATTTATGATGCTCAACAAAAACAGGTATGTTGGTCGAGCTTTAGATAATCGAATGGGTGGATTTATGATTGCTGAAGTAGCTCGACTTTTGTCCGAAAAGAAAATCAAATTGCCATTTGGTTTATACATTGTTAATTCTGTTCAAGAAGAGGTGGGACTTCGTGGTGCAGAAATGATTGCTCAACGCATTAAACCAGATGTGGCAATTGTTACAGATGTATGTCATGATACACATACACCAATGGTCGATAAAATTGAAAATGGTGATTTAAAATCAGGTGATGGTCCTGTGTTGACTTATGGTCCGGCCGTGCAGAATAATTTATTGAAACAGATTATATCAACTGCAGAAAAAAATAAAATCCCCTTTCAACGCGCTGCTGCTTCACGTGCAACCGGAACAGATACAGATGCCTTTGCATATTCGAATGAAGGGGTGACAAGTGCGTTGATTTCTTTGCCACTCCGTTATATGCACACAACCGTTGAAACGGCTCGAAAAGAAGATGTGGAAAATTGTATTAGATTGATTTATGAAACGCTTCAAACAATCCAAAAAGGTCAAGATTTCAGATACTTCAAATAGTTTGGATTTCAATAATGCACTAAGATTGAATTCACTAATCGATCATTTATTGTAATTCTTATTGTACATTTAGGAAGTTAAAACTCAAAAAAAAACAACTACATGAAAAAACAATTACTTTTCGGATTAAGTTTATTGCTTTCTGCATCGACTTTTTCCCAAACATTTTTCGATAATTTCGATTCATATACTCCAGGCTTAAAGTTAGGGCCGCAAAGTGGCGGTGCTTGGACTACTTGGAGTAATCCATATAACGCTGCTGAAGATGTAAACGTTTCAAATGCCGATGCTTCGAGCCCCTCAAATTCTTTGTACTTCTCATCAACTTCATCAACTGGTGGTCCAGTAGATTTAGTGCGTCATTTTGGTGTATTAAATACAGGTCAATTTGTGATGGAATTCAATATGAAAGTAAATTCAGGTAAAGCAGCTTATTTCAATTTGCAGAAAACTGCAGTTATGGGAAATACGTATGCTCTTGATGCATTTTTCAGAGATAATGGAACATTAGTATTTAATCAAGTTGCAGGTTTTTCAGCAGCTTATCCGCAAGGTTCTTGGTTTAATTTCCGTCTTGAAATTAACTTCAATATTAATAAATGGGAAGTATTTATTAACAACGTATCTGCTGGTTATTTCTCGAATACAGTGAATCAAATTGAAGCAATTGATATTTTCCCAGTAGACGGAGATACTCCTTTCGATGCTCAATTTTACATTGATGATTTCGAAACGACAATTACTCCTTACGTTTTACCAGTATTGAATGCAGCAACAACTTATGCAGGATTTAACGGTGGAAATATCGCAACAAATTCAGTTGTACCTTCATTTAAAGTAAGAAACTTAGGAGTAAATCCTGTTACAAGTTTTGATATTACATGCAATTACAATGGTGTAGATTACAATCAGTCTTACTCATCACTTACAATGAATTCATTGGCTGAGCAATCATTCACAATGACAAACCCTATTACGTTGGTAGCTGGGTCAAACGTATTGACTTATACAGTTAGTAACATTAACGGAAACGGACAGGATGATGATGCCGCAGATGATGCCTCTTCAACAATGGTTGCTCCTGTTGTTCCTGCGTTAGGTAAAATGGTTGTTGGTGAGGAAGCAACTGGTACATGGTGTCAGTGGTGTCCTCGTGGAGCAGTATTCATGGATTTATATGAAAACGATTACGCTGATTTTTGGGCTGGAATTGCAGTTCACAATGATGATCCAATGGCGGTAACAACTTACGATACAGGTATTGGCACTTTGATTGGTGGTTACCCAAGTGCACTTGTTGACCGCGGTCCAGATGTAGATCCATCAGGAATGGCGACAGATTTCTTCTCTCGTTTACAAATCGCTCCAACAGCTTTCATAGAAAATGGTGCAACATGGGATGCAGGAACAAGAACATTAAATGTTTCAATTACGGCTGATTTTCAAGCAGCAGCAAATAGCAACTATAAAATAGCTTGTGTATTAACAGAAGATGGAGTTACCGGAACAACGGGATATGCACAATCGAATGCTTATGCGGGTGGTGCCAATGGAGTTATGGGTGGTTATGAGTTATTGCCTAGCACAGTTCCTGCTGCACAAATGGTTTACGACCATGTAGCTAGAGAAATTGCTCCTTCATTTGGTGGTTTCGCTGGAAGTTTCCCAGCAACTGTAGCAGCTGGAGAATTACATACGGTAAACTTTACTTTTGTTCTTCCTGCGGCTTGGAGTGAAGATGACATGCATATCATCGGTATGCTGATTGCTCCAAACGGTAGAATTGACAATGCAGGAAAGGCAACAATCGCAGAGGCAGTAACCAATGGTTATGTTTCAGGAACATCTGCTGGTATTTCTGAGATGAATGCTGATCAGATTGATGCGATGTTTAAAGTTTATCCAAACCCAGCATCAACGTTTACAACTGTTGGAATCAATTTAACTTCTGAGGCAAGTGTTGAAATGCGTTTGTTAGATATGGCTGGTAAAGAAATTGCTGCTAGAAACTACGGCTCATTGAATGGTTCAAGTGAAGTAACAATTGATACAAGAACATTGACTTCAGGAGTATACTTAGTTGAGTTAACAGTGAACAATGAAAAAATTACAAAAAGATTGATTATTCAATAAATAATCAACTGAATATAGAAGAGGGCGGCAGATTGTCGCCCTTTTTTCTTGTCTAATTTTGATGAAAATTTAAGTACTTTTGTGCCATGAAATGGATTGGAGAGCGCATCAGCTTTGTTGATGACAAGAACAAAACGACGATTGTAATTTATCCTGAAAACATTACATGGGTTAAGGGCGCAATGGGCGCTTGGGTTGCAATGTGGTTTACCATTGGTGCCGCTGTAGTTTGGTCATATTTCACTTTTGATTTGAATGATCAAGAGGAAATTATCATCTATATTTTCATGTCATTTTGGGCATATTATGCTGTGCGTGTTACCCGTTCCTTTATGTGGATGATGTGGGGTAAGGAGTTGATAAAAATTGATGAGGTCGCATTTTACTATAAGCGTTCCATTCGAAAATATGGAAAATCAGTTCCGTATTATTTAGAAAACATCAAGAAAATGAACCTTTTTATACCAAAACCGCATTCATTTCAATCAGCTTGGGAAGC
This sequence comes from Crocinitomicaceae bacterium, assembly GCA_044233275.1. Lineage (GTDB taxonomy): Bacteria > Bacteroidota > Bacteroidia > Flavobacteriales_D > Crocinitomicaceae > M0103. Next base: position 17,930 of record JBIIKG010000035.1, read on the forward strand.
ATCTCCTTGGATACAAGGTGGAGAACGTGTTGAATTTGAATACTTAGGCAAAGTTATTCGACTTGCACGTAAACTAAATGATAAAGATGCTAAGTTACTTTTTAATGTAATCACAAAAAAAGTAGAAGATCGCAAACGGAAAATCAACTCTTAATGGAGCGAATAATCATTAAGGTAGTTGACAACGCAATTGATGCTCATATCTTAAGTTCTCGATTAGAATCGGAAGGAATCGAGTGTTTTATTTACGATGAACATATCGTTACCCAAAATCCTCTTTTGAATCAAGCTGTTGGTGGAATAAAGGTAAAAGTTTACGAAAAGGATGTTGAACGTTCAAAAGCAATCCTGAAAGAAATTAGTGAAACTCCTTATTTAGATGAGGAGGACAAAGTGATTTTGTGTCCTAATTGTGCTTCTAAAAATATAACCAGTGGTTTTCGATCCATGAAAGGCATCCGAGGAGTTGTATCTATGTTTATCGCTTTTATTCTAACTGTTTTTCCAATTTACACGAATTATGTCTACAGATGCAATGACTGTGATGAGGAGTTTAAATTGAAAGCAAAAAAATTGATTTAATCTAATCGCGTCACCAATAGTTTGTCAATTCTTTGACCGTCTTTATCTATTACCTCTAATTGATAATTCTCAATAAAGAAGGTATCACCAATATCGGGCAGTGTATGATTTTTATGAATTACTAGTCCAGCAACCGTAGTAAAATCATATGCAGTATCTTCTTCAATATTTAAATCGAAATATTTAATAAACTCAACAATTGAGTATTGGCCATCAACGAACCATGTATTTTCCGTTCTAGGTGTG
>JBIIKG010000175.1:0-5999 GCA_044233275.1 Crocinitomicaceae bacterium
AATTGTTCTACGTTAGAAAGTGTGATTGGCGTATCTGCAAAAGAAACTTGCTTCAAGTTGGTTTTAAATTGTGGATCTAAATTAGATGTTTCTACCTCAACAGAAACGAGAGATTCATCCTCCAATTTCAATTCAGGATGAGCTCCCATAAACGCTAAAAACAAAGCAGTTTCTTCCTCGTTCAAGTTTCCTTCCAGAAAATCGAGGTAAAATGCTTCGTAATTAAAAATGCTTATGTGCTCCATACTAACAATTTGTAATCTGTAATCTGCAATTTGTAATCTGTAATCTGTAATCTGTAATCTGTAATCTGTAATCTGTAATCTGCAATCTGTAATTCTTTTATACTACTAGTTCTGTTCGTTTAATGTATTCTTTTAATGTTTGTCTTGCCCGAAAAATGTACACTTTCACTTGTGATTCACTCAATGCCGTTATTTCTGCGATTTCTGCATAATTATACCCTTCATAATCGCGCAATAGTACCACAGTCTTTTGAATTTCTGGCAAGCGGTCTAAGGCTTCATTCAATATTTTCTGTAGATCGAACGATATTGAAAATTCAGTCGATGCTGTATGTTCTACTTTTTCGAAATCGCCGTTGCGATCTTCTTTTTTCACCCAATCAACAATTGCATGATAGGCGGTCGTAAACAAATAGGACTTCACTTTTTCGTACGCTACTTCTTCGTGTTTAACCCAGACTTTGGTAAACGTTTCTTGCACAATATCTTTAGCTGACATCTCATTTTTGAGGTGCTTCAACGCGAATCGGAAAATATTATCCGAAAATTCATCAACCGCTAAATTGTACTCTTTTGATGTCATCCCGTTGTTTGGTTCCTTGGGTTAGACATGCAAGTTACAGAAAAGTTACAGCGGTTTGAACATTTTTTATTTGAGTCCATAACACGAATGAAAGATCAAGTTAAAGTATTAATTCCCAAAATCACTTCCTTGATTATATCAATATTTTTTACTTTGGTTTTTTGGATGACTCTTTTCTTAAAAAAATTCAGAATTCAACTTTATTGTATTTGATTTGTTCTAAGATTAAATGTTAAATTATTCTGTTTATATAAACGAAGATCCCGATGTAAGTTGGGTCACTTTCGTCCATGGGGCTGGAGGAAGCAGTTCCATTTGGTATAAACAAATAAGAGATTTTCAAAAGCATTTTCATGTTCTCCTCCTAGACTTAAGAGGTCATGGTAAATCGAAACAACTCATTCACGAAAAAATTAAGAAATATTCTTTTGAAGCCATTGGCGATGAAGTCATAGCTGTCCTGAATGAACTAAATATCAAATCTACGCACTTTATAGGGATTTCATTGGGAACAATTATCATCAGAGAAATTACAGAACGGTTTCCAACATTCACTCAAAGTATGATTTTGGGAGGTGCAGTTATGAAATTGAATTTGAAAGGTCAAATATTAATGAAGTCCGCTCTATTTTTTCAATCAATTATTCCATATTTAATCATGTACAAGCTATTGGCCTTTGTTATTATGCCTAAGAAAAAACACAAAGAGTCGAGAAATTTATTTATTAATGAGGCAAAAAAGCTATACAAAAAAGAGTTTAAAAGATGGTTTACACTTATATCACAAGTAAATCCATTGTTATCTTTATTTCGAATCAAAGATGCTGGAATCCCAACACTTTATGTTATGGGTTCCGAAGATTACATGTTTTTATCATCGATTTCTAAATTAGTAAAAAATCATTCCTCTTCTAAATTACTTATTGTTCCAAATTGTGGTCATGTGGTGAACGTTGAACAGCCCGAATTCTTTAACAATCATGTGATTGAGTTCTTGCTGACGGTAAAGAATAAGTAGAATTAAAACGTTAGCTTTAAAAGATCCATGTTCTTTTAGATTTTACTCGCAAATCGCTTTGATTCCTTGGTAATTCTATACCAACCATTAAGAATAATGAAAACGGCAGCTTTGAGAATATTTTCGCGAGAACCAAAAAAACTGGAAAGAAAGTGATTTATTGGTTTTCATCTCGTTAGACGAGAGTAAGACCAGCTTCTCGAATTTCGTATAGAACTTCCCTTTTGAGAGTTTTTGTGATTGTAAGAAATGAGCATCTAAACCTCCGCAAGATTACTATTTATTTGGTACCCCAACCATGTTTATTCTCGATTCCAAGCGAACTGCGCTTTTGCGACATTCAACTGTCAATCAAGTCGATACCTGATTGAAATTTTTCATAGTAAATGAAATTCCGAAGTAGGATAAAAGAGATTTTGTTATAATTTAGCTCTGGCAAGAAAATAATGCATTGACCCAATTGATAAACATGATAAAACAAATTTTCTTTTCTCACCATAGCGCGTCTATGCTCTTCACTATATGTTCCATTTTCCTCTTCGCGTTTGTAGCGCAAACGCAAACAATCCCACCGCCTTACATCAATTACCAAGCGGTATTGTATGACGTAAATGGTGCGAACCCAAATTCACCGTTAACCAACCAATCGTTTTCTACGTTTGTCAATATCAATGATGAATTGGGAAATCTATTGTACCGTGAAGAGCATTATGCGTCCACGGATGCAAACGGTCTTATCACCGTTAAAATGGGTGATGGTTTGTACACAGCAGGTCCAATTACTAATTTCAACCAAATTAATTGGGGAGTTGGGAAGTACTATTTAGTAGTTGATTTTGATATCAATGGAACGATCAGTTCAACCGCTCCTGAGCAATTAGTAACCGTTCCTTATTCTTTCTATGCTGGTAAATCAGGAAATGGAGTATCAACGATAACTTCCAATGGCAATCAGACCTTGACAATTACTTACGACAATGGCACAACTTACACCACGCAAGCATTGGTGGGTTTTGAAGGTCCGCAAGGTCCGGCCGGAGCGCAAGGAGCAACGGGACTAAGCGCCTACGATTTGTGGTTATCTCAAGGTAACGCTGGAACGGTAGATGATTTCTTGAATGCCAGTGCCTATGAAATTTGGCTCGCACAAGGCAACATCGGAACCCAACAAGATTTTTTGAACACGTTGGTTGGACCGCAAGGAGTTCAAGGTGCAATAGGTCCGCAGGGACCAATCGGTTTAACAGGTCCGGCAGGTGCTCAAGGAATACAAGGTATTCCAGGGCCGGCTGGTTCAGCTGGTAACGATGGGCAAGACGGTGTTGGAATAGTTACCACAACTTCAAACAACGATGGTACCGTCACTTTTACATACAGTGATGGAACAAGCTCTACGCTGGCAGTTGGCGCAGGAATGTCAGGAATAGTGGGTAACGGATACGCAAGTAACATTTCATTATCCGAATTTATGAATCAAGCCAGTGGTTCTTTGCGCAAAGTTAAAGTGGATAATGAGGGACGAATAAATATTCTTGGATATTTTTCTGGTAGCCTAAGTATTTTCGATACAACTTTTGTTTCAACAGGACAGGGCGCGCAGCACGGCGTTTTTCTTATTCAACTATCACAACAAAACACATTGAATTGGGCAAAATACATTGGGAATACACCAAATTCTGGCACAGTTGGTTTGGGCGATTTAGGTATAGACACAATGAATAATTTGTATGCAGGATTTGCTTCAACCCTTGTAAAAATAGATGAAAACGGGAACTTAATTTGGAGTAAAAGCTTTACAAATGTTATTGGCGTAGAAGTAGATTCTAACCAGAACATTCTTTGCCTTTATGGTAATTTGAATTTTAACCTAGTAAAATTATCGAATGTGGGCAACACTATATGGAACGTTGGAGTTGGGTCCACATCACTTTCAAGTGCCAATGCTGATTTAAGCTTAGCCCCAAATGGAGATGCTTTTGTTCTGTATAACATAAGTGCTCCAAGTTGCTTATCCGGTAACACGAGAGTTGTGGTAACGAAAATTAATTTTACAAATGGCTCAACTCTATGGACCAGATCCTCAACACAAAATATATCGGCAACGCCCTGTGCCAGTGCGGGTTTAGCATTGGCTATTGGATCGGATAATAATGGAAACTGCTATGTTTTTTCTTCAGCGGGAACCACAATTCAAATTAGTGGGATAACTGGATCTTGTCTTTTAATCTCTAGTTCTGGTGCCGTAACTAATGTACCCTCATCATGGAGTGGTTCCTCATTAAAAAACACAGACCCTGTTTGTATCCCAAATGGTAATGATGTTTATTATATTTCATTCAATCCTCAATACAGCCTTAACAAAAATGTTTTATGGCTGATAAAACAAACAAATACAGGCAGTTACGAAAGTGTAATAGGAATTGGTGAGATTAATTTCGGTCCTCAGTTTTATATTTCCGGATTAGATTTTGACTCATCGAACAACCTTTACATCGTTATTTGGAATACCGGATCAATTCCTCTAGAATACTCAGCGCAAGTATTAACTTCCGTGACCAATATAACGGGAAATTCAGGTCTTCAAATACTAAAAATCACTCCATAAATATGATAGAGTTACTTTGCTTGTTAAGCATAAACCAGAAGTCCCCGCTTCGCAGGATTTGCAATCCTGGGCTAATATAAATTGTTCGTTATTGCCTAATACATGAACAATCTAAAGAAGATTTCGAAGGATATGCTATCCTTCGAAGCTACTTCAGCCTCATTAAACTTCTTAGAGTTCCCCCATGTTAAACTCGATAAGTAGATAGATAAATCAATTGATGGAATAACTATAAATACTCCCAAAAGTTTTCTTTATGGATTCCAATCGTTTTTGCAGGGAGGTATTTTTCCGTAAAGGATTTACTGAATTTTACTTTTGCTTGAGGATTATATTTTATCTCATACGCCGATAATTCATTTTCATTAATTTCAATAAAATCTATTTCGGCTTGTTGCGTATTTCGCCAATAGTGAGTCGTTCCATAAAATCCTTTGTAAGCATGACTTTTCATTTTTTCACTTATGAAGAAATTTTCAAACAAAGCCCCCACATCCTGACGGCTATTTAATGGACTGAATTGCCCGATTATGGCATTCCTTATCCCGGTATCGTAAAAATATATTTTCGGTTTAGAAGTGATTTCGTTTCGTTGATTATTAGAATAAGGGTGAAGTCTGAATACAACAAATACCTTTTCTAGCAGATCAATGTAATTCACAACGGTCATTCGATCAACTTGTAGAATTTTTGCCAATTCATTATAAGACACTTCACTCCCCATTTGAAGTGCAAGGGCGCGCAACAACTTCATTAATAAATCCGGCTTTTTTATATTAACTAGTTCAAGAATATCTTGATACAAATAACTACTCGCTAATTGGGACAGCACTTTTTGTTTTTTTGTATGGGTAATCACTTCTGGATATTGACCATAAATTAAATATTCCTCTAAGCGCTCATAGGCAGTTGAAAAAGTATAATGGTTACGCAACTCTGTCCAGGATAATGGAAATAATAAATGTTCCCATTTTCTGCCGGTCAAGGGCTCATTAATTTTATTTCCTAAATCCAACGAAGATGATCCTGTCAAGATAAATTGTTTATTTGTAGAAGCATCGATCAACATTTTTACAGCCACACCGATATTTTCTATTCGTTGGGCTTCATCAATGACAATTACGTCATAATCAGAAACCAGATTAAGTAAAAAGGGTAAATTGGTATTCGAAAGATTCGCTCTCGTTTGTGCCTCATCGCCATTTAAAAATAAGGTGTTCTTTCCCTTTACCAGATTTTGAATTAGCGTTGTTTTTCCTACTTGTCTCGGACCTAAAACTACGAGGGCTTTCTTAAAATCTAAATCTTCCAGTAAATTTTGTTCTAACAATCTTTTAATCATGCATCTAAATTAATCAAAAGCATTAAAACCACAAAATATTATATAATAATAAGAATACAACCACATAATAACATAATTATATGCGTTGATAGATGAGCAAAGATGACACTCAAAATAGCGTAGCAGATAGATTACATCGCATTCAATTTTTCCAAAATAGTTGGAAGAAATTCATTCAGTTTAGAAAACCCGAACCCTGCCCCGGC
>JBIIKG010000176.1:0-5983 GCA_044233275.1 Crocinitomicaceae bacterium
TAAATGGATTGATGATCGGCGAAAAAGCTGAATTATTGATTTCGCGGGATGAGATTTTGTTTTCGATTGAAGTAAGCACGAGCAATTATATGAAACCACAATACAGTTTCGAAGTAAGCACCGCTAAAGATAAATTAGCCTTGTTATACTATTGGTTGAGAGCAGACAATAATTAAGTTAACTTGTCAATGATTTCCTCAAATGCAGCGTAATGCTGCATAAGTTCTGCTTTAGTGAAAAGTTTGAAGTCGCGGAAATCAAATCCAGGTGCTACGGCACAAGAAACAAGCGAGTAACTATTTTCTTCGAGAACACAAGAACCAAAAATGCTTTCTTTTGGAACCATCCCATAAGGTCTTTGTCCCATTTTTAAATCATTTCCGATGATGAGTTCTTCATGACCTTTTTCGCTTAGCATGTGCACAACGAGTGGGCTTCCACTGTGAAAATACCACATTTCATCGCTTTTGATTTGATGAAATTTAGAAACGTTTTCAGAAGTCAACAAAAAGTAAATGGACGTCATCAAATTTCGATCTTGATTCGCTAATACCTCTGTGCTTCGATAGGTTTCAATGAAAAATCCTCCTTCTGGATGTGCTTCTAGTCGAAGTTCATCAATTATTTGTTGAATAGTTGCGTTCATTTTATAAGATCGGTCCCCGTTGAAATTGAGTTCCTTTTTTGCTGATGTTCGGGAAAAAATACTTGAAATCGACTGACAAGAAAGAACCGTCAATATCGCTATAAATCGTTGTTTTGTATCCTTGATACTTGTACTGTGAAACAAGTGTAAATAGAGGAGAAAAAGGCACTCTTGCCGAACCTCCAATGTAGAAAAAGCCAATTTTCTCAGTTCGATATTCAAAACCAAAATTCGCATTCAAATCAATCGTTGCCAAACTGTTTACTCTTCCGGTATGCGTGAAAGAAAAGGAACCTCCTGGCAAAGTCAAAACACCGACATCGGTAGGTTTGAAGTTTAAGGCAAGACCCAATGAAGCATTCATGAAGAACTTTTCACTTAATTGTACATAAATCAAAGCATTGATCGGAATGTCATATTGTATAAAAGAAAGATCGTTCGTTGCATATACATTCGAATCAGCGACAGACATATCAATGTTAAAGTTTCGTTGTGTAAAATTGATACCTGTTTCGAGCGCAATTAAATTGGTAATACCCGCGCGTACCGTTCCTCCGAACGAATAGCCCACTTTTTGGGAAATTGTAGTTGAAAATCCATCTTGTGAAAAGGTCGCTGATGCTTCACCAATGAATCGTGTTGGTAAAACAGGTCTTACTTGAATTCCAAAATAGGAAGGGAACCGTTCTTTTTTTCGTTTAGCCGTTTGACTAACTGAATAAAAAGTCAGCAGTAAAAATAGGAGGGGTAGAAAAGTTTTAACCATTGATTTCACAACGCTAAGAAAAGTAAAATATTTGGTTCAAAAGTCACCGGTTGATTGAAGTGTTGGTTTTATTGTTTCCAAGGTCGATTTTTGGCGCTTTACAATATCCAATGATGGCAAGTGTCAGTGCAGTGAATGAAAAAAGAAGCAAAACTGTTCGAAAAACACGTCCAGGTATGAGTCTCTTTTTGTGCATCGCTTCTACCTTGTAGTTAATTTTTTCTGCCTTTTTGAAATCGTTGTTATGAATTCCGAAAAGCGTTACCATCTTTCCTTTACGTTCTTCTTCTGCCTTTTCAAACCAAATTTTTTGTTCAGTTAATTCCTTTTCAAAACTAGCAGCACGATTGTCATCATAGAAACGAAAAACCGAATAATTACTGTTCTCAGGATGTTGAACATAGTTAACGAATCCCAAGTCTAAGGTATGATCTGCAGAGCTGCTCATCTTATTCGTTGATCCATTTGGTGGTATATTCCAACGGTTTTCTGTGTGCTTTTGGCCATTCAATTGCGGGATATCCGATATAGAATAAACCAAGACATTTATCCTTTTCACCAATTTCTAAAAATTCATTCATTTTTGGATGATAAATCAGTTTTGGTGTAGCCCAAAATCCACCCAAACCATATGCAGTGCATGTTAAATGTATATTTTGAATGGCACAAGCCACCGCTTCAATTTCTTCTAATTCCAAGATTTTTTCTTCTGCTTGACGTTCCATACAAACCGCAATTACAGCAGATGCTTTCATTGGACGAGTGAGCATTTTTGCTAATTTCAAGTCGTTTTGTTGTTCCTTAGGTGTTAACTCTAAGTAGGTTTTACCTAGGAAATCACTCAGTTTCTGACGGCCTTCTTCCATGAAAACTTTAAATCTCCATGGTTGTGTATTGCCATGCGTTGGTGCCCATTGCGCATTATTCAAAATAAGCTCAATTTGTTCTTGATGCACCTGTCGATCACTGAATTGTTCTGGGTAAATTGTCCTGCGCGAACGAATCAAATCGTTGACTTCTGATAAATTGAATCTCATAGCTTATTTAATCTTGCACAAAGTTAAGAAATTCCCGTGAAAACAGATTTCTTTCCGCATTGATTGCGACTTTTGAATCCTTAGATTAAGCCGTTTTGAATCCCTTAGGTATGACCTATCTCAAACAGGAATGCACAGACGTAAATTGGGATTTTTAATAACGCAAGGAGACCTGTTTCCTCCAAAAATTAACGGCGATTATTTTGACGCAAAGCTTCTCGTGCTTCTTTTATAAAGAAAAACGTTTTGTCGATTGTCTCATATTGACCGTTTGGCATCGGAGTTAAAGCCGGTGAAGCGACAACATATCCAGTTTCGTCAATTAAAACATAGTAAGGGTATGTTTCAACTTTGTAATTACTGAATATACTAGCATTTTCATCTGCTCTGAATTTTTCCCATGGAAGCTTCGCTAAATGTTGCTTAGCGGTTTCATCTAAGGGTTTGTTTGGATAGACGGTGATAAATGTAACGTCATATTGATACTTCGTATGCAATTGAATCAGCGGTTCAATTTCAATGGTCGATTTCGGTCCAGTTGGATCGTAAAAATGAATGTAAATGTATTTTTTTGCGTAATTCAGCAGAGTTTTTGTTTCTCCTTTATCATTTGTCAAAGCAAAATCAGGTGCTTTTCCACCTGGAACCAATTCGGTTAATCGCGCTTTCATGTTGCGAGCAATCACTTGGTTTGCTTCAAATAAACTATTGTTCGATAAACTATCTAGAATTGTTAAAATATTGGTTTGTGGATATTGTTTCGTGTAAAATACCTCACTCAACGCTTTAATCATGACCATTTCACGGATACGCATGTTGATCAACGTATATTCTGCAGCTAAGGCTTTCATGACAAGCGTTGGACTGCTTTTTAAAATCCCAAGGTATACACGGTTGTTCGTTTCCATTGCCAAGCGTGGAAGCATTTTTTCATAAAATGTATTCACATATCCCATGTAGGCATCATTCTGATAAGAGACGGGAAAATTCTTCAAGTAAAAATCATGTTTTTCATAACGATTGCGATCTGCTGCAGTCTGAATGTTATCCAAAGAAGCAATTGAAAAACGCACAAATGTTTTAAAATAAACATCTGTCGTATCAGAACTATAGGCTTTTTCAACATTAGTTTTGAAAAGATCTAATCGTTTGACAAACTCGGCTGGTTGCGGTCCGCGTAAATGATAATTTTTACCAATGAAGTCATCTTGCCAACGCAAGTAACTCAAAATTTTGTAGTTGACATCGAGGGAATCTAAATCAAAAAATGTGACTTCGATAAGATTTCCATTTGGACGTTTTGGCTCATAAGGGTCTTTGTCTGGAACAAAAATATCGTAAGTACCTTTCGGTTGAATGTACATTAATCCATGATTTTTATTCGCACGAACAACTACTTTTTGGGTTTCTTTAGCGAAGAATGAAAGAGTGAAAGTACTATCTTCCTTAACGGTTGTGCTCGCAATACTTGTTTCTTTCATACTCACGAAATCTTCAATTTCGTTAATTTGAATTGTACCACCTACATAAGTTGGCGCAAAACCATTAATTGTGACAATCTCTTTTTCTTGGCCAAAAAGTTGAACAAAAGAGAATAGAAAGATGAGGAAAAGTTGAATGCGGAGAGCCATAATACGAGTTGAAAAATTTGTTTGTGGTAGCAGTAATTGTACCATTTATCAAACGAGAAGATGTGTGTTCGTTACAAATTGAGTAATGTCACCATCATTTTTATAAATTTCTCGAATAATAGATGAACTGATAGCACTGTATTCCTGATTGGTCAACAAAAAGACCGTTTCAATTCCTGCCAACGCCTCATTCATGTGTGCAATTGACTTCTCATATTCAAAATCCTTTGAATCGCGCAAGCCACGAACGATGAATTGAGCACCTTCAGCTTTACACAAATCTACTGTCAATTTTTGGTAGTTCACCACGCGAACATTATCAGCTGCTGAAAATAGAGAAGTAATATGCTCTGTTCTTTTTTCAAGCGTAAATTGATAATTCTTGGTCGAATTAAAGCCAATTGCGACAATAACTTCATCAAACAGATTCAATGCTTTACGCACAACTGCCTCATGGCCTTTAGTAAAAGGATCAAATGAACCAGGAAAAACAGCTATTCTTTTCATGTTAGGAAGATTTTTAAACCTGTACTTTGAAAAAACTAAAGTACACGTTTCCAAACGTACGACAAAATTCAAACTGAGGCAAATGCTCTAATTTTGTATCCCTGCTGTGTTCGACGATTAATAATCCATCTTCAGTCAATAATTCTCGTTCAAAAATAACGCGTATTAATTCTTCGTAATGCGGATAACCATAAGGTGGATCGGTAAAAATCAAATCAAACTTTTGATCGGTGCGTTGAACGAATTTGATGATATCTTCCTTTACGGTTGTTACTAAATCTTTAATTCCTAAATCAATTGCATTTTTTTGAATGTAGCGTAAGCAATTTGGGTGACTGTCAACGGCTGTGATTTCACCGGCTTGACGCGAGATAAATTCGAAGGTAATGTTTCCTGTCCCTGCACAAAGATCTAGTATTTTTAAATCAAATAAATCGATTCTGTTTCCAAGAATATTGAAAAGACCCTCTTTCGCAAAATTAGTAGTTGGTCGAGAAGGGAAGTTTTTTGGTACGGTGAAGCGACGTGCTTTAAGAAATCCACTGATTATACGCAAAGTTTATGGGAATTAGCGATGTATGAATGATCAAATTGTACTTTTAAATTTTTGAAGTCATTGATGCGTTCAAGATTCGTTTTTACCTGATCATAAATTGCTTCAGAAGAACCATTTCCATTCACCCAAATCAATTCGCCATCTTCTTTCAATAAACTATTTTGCTGTAAACTAAACATCAAATGATAGATAATGTCATCAGCCGTTTGAAAATCAAAAGCTGCATAAAACATCAATTTATTTTCTTTAGCAATCGCCAGCAAAAAGTAATTTGCATAAGGAACGAGTACAATTTTTAAACGAAATGTTGGACTTGCAAATAAGGTACGTAAAATCATTGTTCCCTCATGTTGAATGATTGAACGGGGATGACGCACTACAAAGTATGATTTAACCCAAAGTGGAATTTCGTAAACGTTTACGATGCTTAATTCAGGCAAACGATTGTAGTCGATATCTGAACTACCTGTTGATTCGCCAAAACACAAACGGTAAACCTTTTCAGACTTGCTTTCAGCAAAAACATTTGATGGAATTAGAGCGGTACGTGGTGAAGACCAAGAAATGGTATGTTCATCATGCTCACGATTTTTCAATCCACTTTCAAGAATAAATTCATCCAATTGTTCTTTGTAGCGATAATCTTTTTTGTCTGCAAAAACAAAAGCATTCGTTGTTTCAACTACACCATCAATTAAAGAAGTAAATTGAACAGAAGATTCGTTTAGCTCAATGACTAAATGTCTAAGCTCCATTGTTTATTTATCTTCCCAGTTCCCAACTACGTCAGGAGCAGTAAGTGTGCCCATAAACAATTCTTCACCTGCAGTACCTTGAATT
>JBIIKG010000036.1:0-18351 GCA_044233275.1 Crocinitomicaceae bacterium
AAGTAAAATTCACCTGTTTTTGACTTCATGTAAGCACCGAGGTTAAACTCGTTACTCATCAATCCATCTACTTCGGTGTAATTTGCTGTTTCTCCTGAAAAGCGATTGAATCGACAAATACCTCTATTGGTACTTAACCACAAATAGGTCAATCCATCCTGTAAAACAGCATAAACAACATTGTTTGGTAGGCCTTGTGCTTTTGTAAACGAACGCGTTTCTTTCTTTTTTTCGTTCCAAAACAGTAAGCCGGAACCAAATGTTCCAAACCAATATTCATCTTCACTTGTTTGACAAACGGATGAAATGTAATCTTTCGTATTGGTAGTAAGTTTACTGTTAAATTGATAAGGAATAATTTTTAGTTCTCCCTTGTTATCCACTAATTGACTTAATCCACCAGAACTTGGAGCGAAGAAAATGTGATTCTTTTTATCCTTAAACGCCAAACGACACACACCTAAACCAATCGTTTCTCGAATTTTTTTTGGATTATGTTCAAAGGCTTGAGCTTTTTTCTTTTTAAGATCTATCAACACCGCCCCGGTCTTTGTTGCAAGGAAGTATTGGTTTTCCTTGTAAGGTACAATGGAATATATCCGCGCGTGTTTTAGTGCTGTTTGCTCATCAGTAAAATAATTAATGAGTCTATATGAATAGGCATATTTCGATTGAATTGTTAATTCAAATAAACCATCAACACAACCAACTAATAAACGGTTTTGATCAATAACATGGATGGATAAGACAGTTGTTTCGAGGGCCTCACCAGATAAAGCGGGAGTTTGGTCTCTGTAAAATTGTTCGAATTTCCCTGATTTTTTATTGTATCGCGAGATTCCTTTGTCTGTTCCAATGAAAACATACTTAGAAGCTGCATCTTCACCAAAACTCCAAACATTCGGTGTTAAAATTCCTTGTTCTAAATTACCACTTGGTCCAACCCCTAAAAAACCTTGGTTTCGCGGGTCAAAATTCGATAATCCTCTTTCTGTTCCTGCCCAAATTGTTCCTGATTCATCTTCAAACAGAAAATTAATATCATCAAACAAGAGCGCATTTTTTTGAAAAATATCTTGGGTGCTATTGAAAATTGTACCGTCTGGATGAATGGTAAACAATCCGCGATTTACCGAAGCAATAAACCATGTATTATTGCTCGATAAATAAACATCATTCACTCCTACCAATCCAAATTCCTTGTCCAAATTAGAAAACATGGTAATAAAATTCCACGTATTCAAGTTGTACTCAAAGACACCTTGATTTGTGCCAAAAATCACTTTACCATCTGTAAACTGAATAATTCTTTGCACCACTACAGGTAAATTATTTTTTGATGGCAACACAATTGGAGCGGAACTTTTTAACTCAACCGTTGTGCGGTAAACACCTTTGTCTTCAGTGTTTATAATTAAATCTCCGTCTTTTGTGCAATAAATTGCTTGAATTTTTCGAGAAGGAACCAACGCTGGATATTCGTCAAATTTCCCTTTTCTTGGGTCAAACCTTAGTACCCCATACCCCATTGTGCCCAACCAAAGCGCACCTGACGCATCTTTTGTTATGCTTTCAATTTGAAGGGCGGTAACCGCACCCATTGAATATGTTTTGAATTGTTCCTTCTCTGGATCATACACGGTTAATCCGTTCGTTGTTCCAAACCAGATTTTTCCATCATTCGTTTTTACAGAACATTTGATATATTCACTTTCTAATCCTTCTGTTTCATCTGAATTAAAGATTTCGAAAGTTTTGCCATCAAAACGGTTGAGTCCATCTTGCGTTCCTATCCATAAAGAATGGTTGTCATCTTGTAAAATACAAGTGACAGAACTCTGTGAGAGTCCATCATTAATGGTGTAATTTCTAAAACGATAGGCTGTTTGGCTCCATACACCCGATAAAACGAATGTTAAAAACACCAAGAACAGGATCCACCTTTTCATATTTACCTCATCACTAAATCACGGAAATTATTTTTGAGTTGCGGAATTTGATGCATCAGACATAATCGCAGCGTTTTCAAGATCGCGGTCAAACATGTACATGCCACCTTTATCACCACCAATCAATCGCAATTTATCAAGAACAGATCGTGCCAAAGCTTCTTCTTCCAGCTGTTCAGAAACATACCACTGAACGAAATTATGTGTTGTATAATCTTTTTCTTGTAAACAAATATCAACAAGGTTGTTGATGCTTTCTGTCACCTTGATCTCATGCTGCAACAACATTTCAAATACATTTTCCAAACCATTGAATTCTTTTGGAGGTAATGCAATCGCTGGAATAACAGCTTTACCACCACGCTCGTTGATGAATTTCACCAATTTCAACATATGAAAACGCTCTTCGTCAGAATGCGTATACATAAATTTAGCTGTACCATTTAAACCATTATTTTCAGCCCAAGAGGCCATTGCTAAATAAAATTGTGATGAAGATGCTTCTTTCTGAACTTGATCGTTTAACGCGCTTTCAACTCGAGTATTCATAGTATATTTTAAAAATAATTCGTTTTTTTGATCTAGGCTTTCGACATAAAAAACAAAGCCTTCATTAAAAGTATTCATTTTTTTAGTGATTATGTGGAAAAACACTCAAAAAAAGGTGTTTAACATTTAATTCATACAAATTTATCATTCTACTTTCATTTCTTCAAAGCACATAAAAGTACTTTTTAAGAATAAGCGTTAACTTCGCATATATGTCGAAAAATAAACCAAACAAACAGAACAAACTCAAAAACACGCTTTTACATGTAATTCGCAACGTTTTTGAGAAAAATCCTGAAAGTATCCTTACACACAAACAAGTATGCGCTTTGATAGATGTTCGCGAATCTCCTTTGCGAAAATTAGTTTTTGATATTTTACAAGATCTAAAGGCTGAAGGCTTCCTTCAAAGCCATGGACACGGTGTCTATTCTATGTCATTGAGTGATAACAGTATAGAGGGAATTATTGAATTAACAACGCGTGGTGCTGGATTTGTAGTAACCGATGATGAAGAATCAGATATTTACATTGCCCCTCAAAATATTGGTCAAGCACTTGGTGGTGACCGTGTAAAAGTCCGCATTTTAAAAACGGGTAAAACACGAAAGGAAGGACAAGTAACCGCAGTGCTTGAGCGCGAAAGAACACAGTTTGTGGGTACAATTGAAATGCACGAAAAATTTGCTTTTCTTGTTCCTGATAACTTAAAGGCAGGCACAGATATTTATATTTCGAAAGAAAAATTAAACGGTGCAAAACAAGGTGATAAAGCTTTGGTGAAGATTACTGTTTGGCCAAAATCAGCTGGAAACCCTTACGGTGAAGTTATTGAAGTTTTGGGAAAGCCGGGCTCTAACGACACTGAGATGATTAGTATTCTGTGCAACCACGGAATAGATTATAAATTTCCACAAGAGGTTTTAGCTGAGGCTGAAGTGATCGGAATTGAACTTGACGCAGAAGAAGTATCAAAACGACGTGATTTCAGAAACATTACCACATTCACTATCGACCCCGTTGATGCAAAAGATTTTGATGATGCCCTTTCCTTCAAACGTTTAGAAAATGGTCACATCGAAATTGGTGTGCACATAGCCGATGTGAGCTTCTATGTTCGTCCAGGTTCTCCGATGGATAAAGAAGCTTTGAAGCGTTCGAATTCAGTTTATTTGGTTGATCGTGTTGTTCCAATGTTACCCGAACAATTATCTAATTTAGCGTGTTCACTTCGACCGAATGAGGATAAATTCAGTTTCTCTGCGGTCTTTGAAATGGACGAAGATGGTAAGGTATACAACCAGTGGTTTGGCAAAACAGTCATCCATTCCGATCGCCGTTTTTCGTATGAAGAAGCACAAGAAATAATCGAAGGAAAAGAAGGTGATTTTAAAGGTGAAATACTTATTCTCGATAAAATCGCTAAAATTTTGCGAAAAGCGCGTTTAAAACACGGAGCCTTAAATATCGAATCTGAAGAAATGCGTTTCCGTTTAGACGAGACAGGTCATCCGATTGAAGTGCTCATTAAGACCTCGAAAGATGCCAATAAATTGATTGAAGAATTCATGTTATTGGCGAATCGAAAGGTGGCAACCTTCATTGCCGCACCGAAACCAGGGAAAGATCAAATTCCATTTGTGTTCCGTGTGCACGATAAACCAGACATTGCAAAAATTGCTTTGTTTAGAGTGTTTATTGACAAGTTTGGACACAAGTTAGATTTCTCACATCCAGATGAAATTGCAAAAAGCATCAATGCCTTGTTAGAAGAAATCAAGTTGGAGAACGAATATTCCTTAATTCAAACAATGGCAATTCGTTCAATGGCGAAAGCGACATACGACACATTAAACATTGGCCACTACGGATTGGCATTTGACTTCTACGCCCATTTTACCTCTCCTATACGTCGTTATGCAGATCTTGTGGTACATCGCATCCTTTTGGAAGAATTAACAACTAAAAAGCATCGTTACGGAAAAGAATTAGACGATGTATGCAAACGGATTTCGCGCATGGAACGCAAAGCTGTAGAGGCTGAACGAGAATCAACAAAATATTTCCAAACAATCTTTGTACAGGATCACATTGGAGAAGTGTTTGAGGGAACCGTTTCTGGTATTGCTGAATTTGGATTATTTGTCAGAATGGACGAAAACCGTTGTGAAGGAATGGTGGCGATGAATGATATTCCGGGCGATCGTTTCAGTTTTGATGCTGACAAGTACCGCATTGTTGGCGCAAAAACAAAGAAGGAATATAACTTCGGAGATAAAGTAATGGTACGTATATATGAAGTTCACCCGCGTAAGCGACAAATTGATTTGGAGTTGGTGGTGTAAATAGAGCCGTGAGCCGTGAGCCGAGACGTCTAAATGAAATAAAAGCCTTTCCGTTAGATTGCGGAAGGGCTTTTTACAGTATTACTGTTTCATCATTCGTTTTGTAACCACTACTTGGCCATTAGCAACAAGTGAATACGTGTAAACACTTCTGCTATTGGCAGATAATCAACAATATAGAAAGTAAGAGGTTATTGGGCGGCTCTTTACACCATTCGAATTCGGCTATTCAGTTCATCTCGGTAAGATCCGCCGATTGGAATAACTTTTTTGTCGTTTTCGAGTGTAAGATTAGGAAACTCGATTGAAGCAATTTTATCTAAGCGCACAATAAACGAACGGTGAACACGAACAAAATCGGCTGCTCCCATTTTTAATTCAATATCCTTCATCGTTGAATGAATAGTGTAACGCGTGTCAACTGTGTGAATAACCACATAATCCTTCAGGGCCTCAATGTAATAAATGTCCTCGGTTTTTAACTTCACCAACCGACTGTTTGATTTTACAAAGATGAAATCGGCTGAAACTTCTTTGTTTTCAATAATCGAAAACAACAAATCACGCTCACGAATAATCTCTTGCTCCTTTGAGTGCTTGTATATCGCCATTTCAATTGATGTGTGTAAATCAATTTCTTTGAAAGGCTTAATGATGTAACCGTATGGTTCTGTAATTTTTGCTTTTGCTAACGTCGATTCATCGGCATAGGCAGTTAGAAATATAACTGGTATCGCCAATTCGGTACGAATGATTTCGGCTGTTTCGATGCCGTTCATTTCTCCTTTCAACATGATGTCCATTAAAACTATGTCTGGACGCTCTAAACGCACAAGCTCTAATGCTTTTTCTCCAGTAGAGGCGGCTCCGACTACATGGTAGCCAAGCTTCTTAAGACTGTGTTGAATGTCTTTTGAAACGATAGATTCATCTTCTACAACTAGAATATTTGGCTTTGACATTAAGCTTACAGTTTGGCTTTTTCAAATTTAATCAAATATTTAATACCGATAGAATTATCAACTACGATTTGTCCGTCAAGTTGCTCAACAAGAGTGGATACCAACTGTAAGCCAAGTGTATCAGAGTTAAGTATATCAAAATCAATTGGTAAGCCTACTCCATTATCACTAATAGAAAGGTGAATATTGTTTTTAATTTCGTTTAAAATAATTGATATTTCTCCCGGTCTTCCATCAACAAAAGCATACTTTAACGAATTGGTAATTAGTTCATTTACCAAGAGACCACACGGTATTGCTTGATCTAAAACAAGATCAACTTTAGATAAATTCTCCTTTAGTGTGATTTTTCCGGTATTTACTTGATAAGAAGCTATTAGATTGGAAGTTAAGTTTTTTAAGTAATCTGAAAAATTTATAGAAGAAAAATTTGTTGTTCGGTACAAATTCTCGTGAATGATGGCCATTGAACGAATACGATTTCTACTTTCCTCTAAAATATCCAAGGTTTGTTTATCCTTCACAAAAGAGCTTTGTAAATTCAAAATACTCGAAATTACTTGTAAATTGTTTTTCACTCGGTGGTGAATTTCTTTTAATAATACTTCCTTTTCTTTAAGGGATTCTACAATCTCTTTTTCGGTTTTTTTCTTTTCTGTAATATCATGCGCAACAAGTGATATTTCTGTCACCTCACCTTCTGTATTAAAAATTGGATTCAAGAAAATTTCCATCCACACTACCTTCTTTTTAGGTCGAAATGAAACCTCTATTTGTCTCGATTCACCTTTCAATATACGTTTTAACAAACGTATAAAGACGCGTATATCTTTTTCCTCGAGTATTTTTTTAAAAAAAACATAAAATGAATCATTATCCTGCATTTGCCGCTCCGCAAAATACCAGAAGTAATTCTGACAATGAGTGTTGAAAGAAGAAATTTTTAATTTCGTATTTAAAGTTAAAAGCAAGGTGTTGGATGAACTATCAAAAATCGCGTTACTTCTTAAAAATTGCTCCTGTAATAAGTTTTCAGCTTTAATTCTATCCTTAATTTCTATTGCTAATTTCTTATTTGTTTCTTCGGCAATTTCTGCGCGCAACATTTCCTTAGATAGTTTATTCTGTAATGAGATATCCTTTAAAATGATTAATGTAGCATCCTTTTCTTCGAAGGAGGTTCCCACTAATGTAACGTCAACCGGAATTTCTCTTTTTCCTGGATCCCGCAATACAAATTGTTGTTGATAAATCTGCTTATTTTCTCGATGTTTGTTCAGTATTTTTTCGAAATTTCGTTGATCATTTCCTTTAAATAGAAGGTTTAGTTGTATTTCTTCTGTATTCAACAAACGATGAGCTTCTGGATTGGTATAAACAACTAACTCGTTCATTGCAATTAAAATTCCTTCAGGTGTGTTGTCTAATACAGACTTAAAACTTTTACGGTTTTTATCCAACACCCGCATGGTTTCATTCAACTCTGTTAAATCGTGAATTACACATTGATGATAAACAGTTTTTCCGAGCGTTAATTCTACAATAGCCACTTCTACTTCAATTCGTTGGTTGTTACCTTTAAATACCCAGTTAAATTTAGAATGCTTAAAAAGTAGAAGTTTTTGTATGAAACGATTGTATTCAAAAACCGATTCTTCACTTTTATCAAATGAAAAATCCCATAATTTTTGATTGATTAATTCGTTTTTTGGTACGCCAAAAAGTTGAATTCCTTTTCGGTTAACATCTATGATGTGTTCACCTTCTAATAATAAAATTGCATCGTTTGATTCTTCATAAATCAATCGGTACTTTTCTTCACTTTGTTTTAATGCTGAAGACGCTCGTTGTAATTCCGATAAATCAATTATTGTTCCTTCAATTTGTCCTGTGCCTTTATCAATATACCAGTTAAAAATAAACCATTTTGTTGCTCCATTTTTCAAGGTAAAGTGCATTTGGTAATTTTTAAGATTATCGTGGTTAACAATCATATCAATAATTTCCATCCACTCTTTTTTCATGGAATCATTAAATAATTTATCTCCTATTATCATTTCGTAATCAAACATTTCATTAAACGCTTGATTACAGTCGAGAAGTATAGAATTTAAATCTGTAGTAAATACTCCTGCTTGATTTTTATAATAAAGATTTCTATACTTATGTTCACGTAATTCTAGAATCTCTTTTTCTTTCATTTCCTTCGTCATATCCTCAACACGTAACAAGCAATAAAGACCATTCTTTAAAAAAATCACAGAAAAGTGATATTCTAATGCTCTTGTTTCATTTTGTGATTTAAGCAGGACTGATATACTCCTTTCGCCACCTATTTTTAGTTGTTCGATGCTATCAATTTCTTTTTTATCTATAGTTTCTAACATGCGCAACTCTATATTCTGCTCTTCGCAATTTAGAATACGCAAAGATTCTTGGTTGTAATCCACAAGAATTGGTCTACCGTTAACAAAACGAAAAAGAACATAACCAACACCTGGATTATTGACTATTTTTTTTAAATAATTCGAATAATCTTCAACACTATTAATCATTTTTTGACGTGACAACAAAACCACCACCGAACAAAGTGCAATTACTAAGAATAGTCCAAATGAAGCAGTTAATGAAACCCCTGGGTTGTCAACATATTGAAATCCATACAAAAGCATAGATAACACATAAAAATTATAAATAATTGCTGGATATAAACGTTGCATTACATATAAAACAACAGCATATAAAGCATAAAAACTAAAGAAATCAATTAAGGCAAATTCATGCGCAACTAAATCTCTAAAAGCAAAAAACGTTATACCAAAAAGATGCGCAATGAAAAAATAAATTAATTTATCTGACAATGATTTCACGAAATAGCAAAGAATCATGTACACAGGAAATAATATGGTATAAGAAATTCCTATGTTAAAATAAGTAATAGAAATACTTGAATTATAAATAAAAAAACAGAAGATTGGACTAATAACAAAAGCTGCAATACTTTGTAAAACTGCTAGGCGTCTAAAGTCATTTTCCTTCTCATAATAAGGTTTAAAGTCACTTAAATAAATTGATCTAGAATTTTTAAATATTTTGACTTTTTTTTCCATCTAGTAAGGAACAAATTATTGCTCTGCAGTGTGTGTTTTGTTTGATTAGTATGAATGTACAATTTCGAATTGAATAATTGACCATTATCTAGTTCGTTTTAATTTTTGAATTAACTAAAAGAAGAAGAATAGATTTTTATCATTTTAAAGAATTTTATTCCTTTTTATTAAGACTGTTGATATGTGTGAAAAAAATTAAGTGAATGATTTGTTATATGAGTTATGAAATTTTTAAGTTGTTTTATAAACAGGTTTTTTAACTTTAAAACATTGTAAAACAATATTTTATGATTTTATAAACAAAGTGTTAATTTTTTGTGATGTTGATTTCTTTTTAATTTATTCATACAATAATATGTTCTTAACCTTATGTATATCTTCTCATAATAAACAATAACTTCACTTGCATATCTAAATCATTTGCGGCATATCACTTTTTATTTTTAATATCCTACTAAAAGATATTAGAATTTTTAAAAGTTTATACACCATAATTGAATAATGTATGTGAATAAGTCAATTAGTAATTTCCTTTATTTATAAGTGTTTATAAGATGTGTGTTTTACTCAATGTTTAAAACTTGCTTCAATTGTGTATAACAGTTACCTTTGTATAAAACATCTCAAAATGCAAAAACAAATCATACCAATTGGAGCAGATCATGCCGGTTTTCACTTAAAACAAGCACTTATAACATACTTAACCAATAAAGGCTATGAAGTTAAGGATTTTGGCTGTCATTCCGATGCAAGTATCGATTATCCTGATTATGCACATCCTGTTGCAACGATGGTTGAAGAAAATGAAGAAATGTTAGGAATTTTGATTTGTGGATCTGGAAACGGTATAAGTATGACCGCAAATAAACATCAAGGCGTGAGAAGTGCTTTGTGTTGGAAAAAAGAAATTGCGGAATTAGCACGTAAACACAATGATGCAAATATTTTAACCTTACCAGCCCGTTTTATTTCTGAAGAAGAAGCAAAGGAAATGGTAGATGTGTTTTTCTCAACCGCTTTTGAAGGGGGTAGACACCAAGGAAGGGTTGATAAAATAGCGTGTGCTTAATTAATTTTCTTTCAATAATTCTAAAAGAAACTGTTCTGTTTCTTTCGTGTAATCAGTATAATATTCACCAGTACCAGGACCATTGAATCCTGTGTGTACTTTTCTTACTTGTCCTTTACGATCGATAAAAATAGCTGTCGGAAAAGATATTATTTGGTTTAACATGCTGAATTGTTCTGATGCTAATCCTTTATTAGCTGAACCACCTATTAAAAATTGATAATCTAAATCATATCGTTCTTTTAAACGATTGATTTTTAAGACATAATCGTCAAATGAATTACCAACTTCGTATGCAACAGAGATGATTTCTAATCCTGAATTGTGATATTTACCGTAGATTTCTTTGAAATATTTGGTTTCATCCATACAATTCGGGCACCATGTTCCCATAATTTGAATAATAGTTACCTTGTTTTTGTATTGCTCATTTGGAAATGTGAAAACATTATGTGAAAGATCTTTTAAGGTAAAAGTGAATTCTTTACTTTCATCAACTATATAGGTTAGAGAATCCGGATTAGATAATTGGAAAGCATCATTACAGCGAGCATTCCACTTTCCAAGCCAATGTTTACCACTGTAAAAAGAACCATAAATACTATCACCTGTGATTTTCCCTGTTATTAAATAAGCATGTGAACCATCGAAACAAGATAAAAACAAACTGTCTTTCGATACGTTTCCATCTAAATACCTAAAGTCACCTGTTTCTGTTAGAAATGTACCTTGAACTTTGTTTTCCTTTTGATGAAAAATTCCTAGTGCTTTTGATGAATCCAATGTTTTAGGATCGAATGTAGTCTCCCAGTTTCCTTCAACATATGGAAAAGTGCTTTCTGACTTTACAGGAAAACGTGTTTTGAATCCATAATGAGCCGTAACAGGTATTGTATATGATTTTCCTTTGTTATAGTTTATCCAATATCCAACAAGGTTTTTTCTATTTTTTTTATGAAGGATTAGTTCGGAATTGAATGCGGGAAAAACATAATGAATTGAATCGTTAATAAACTTCCCTTTTTCTAAAACAATTTGTTCTTCTCCATTTATAATAATGAATTCTTGTCCTTTTTTATTGCCATTGATGTTGATTTCAAAAGGTAAAGTTGTAGAAGTATTTAGTTGAAGTTTTCCCATCCATTGACCTTTTTTTAGTACCGGCAAGGCTTTTTCTTGTGAAAAAGAAGAGAACAAGAAGAAGATAAAGCACACTGTAGTGATTATAAGGCGCATATTTTGGTTTATTACGGGGTGAAAATACTCTTTTTTGTAGGTATATTTACTACCGTGCAACCTTTTTATAAAAATGATGGTCTTGGTAAATAAGCAGGAGCGATGGATGATACAACATTAGTAATTGAATGTGTAAAAGGTAATCCCAGAGCACAGCGAATGTTGTTTGATAGGTTTTCCTCTAAAATGTTAGGTGTTTGTTTACGCTATGCAAAAGATAGTGAACAAGCAGATGATATTTTACAAGATGGATTTGTGAAGGTTTTTACCAAGTTGAAGGATTTTAAAAATGAAGGTTCTTTAGAGGGTTGGATTCGAAGAGTGATGGTAAATACGGCACTTGATCAAATTCGGAAGAACGGTAAAACGTTAGGGGGCGTAAGTGTTGACGATGTTCAGTATAAGATAGAAAACAATGATCATATCGCTGAACAATTAATGGCAGAAGATTTGTTAAAATTGATAAATTCCATGCCGGATGGATACAAAGTTGTTTTTAATATGTTTGCTATTGAAGGTTATACGCACAATGAAATAGCAGATACATTAGGAATTTCTGAGAGCACGTCAAAATCACAATATTCACGCGCAAGGGCTTATTTAAGAGAACGAATATCGGAAGCAGATGGAAGATAAGGATTTTATAAAAGAACTATTCAAGGAAAAACTGGGAGAATTAGAAGCTCCAGTTAAACCTGACATGTGGGCGAACATCTCTTCTCAAATCGGAGTTGCAGGTACGAGTGTAGCTACAACCGGTCTTTCAATTTTATCTAAAACAATTATTGGTTTATCCATTGCTGCTTCTGTTGGAGTTGGCGCTTATCTTGTTATTAACAAAACAACTTCGAACCAGAAGGAAGAGAGTACAGAGAAAATAGTCCAACAAGATGTTACAACTTCTGACGAAACAACGGATTCAATCAAACAAAATAATACGGAAACTTCAGATAAAAAATCTAATATAAAATCGAATCAAAATGAATTGCCGCCTATTGAAAACCAAGAGGTGATTTCAAATCGAATGGATGTTGTGCAAACAAACGACCATATTGATGTTTATCTAACAGATATCAAAAAAGAAGAAGAGAAAGAAATTATTGCTCCTGTAAAAGTCTTTAAATTACCAGTTGATAAAAAGAAAGAAGAGAATCGTGTCGATAAAACGTCACCTTCTGAAGAACCGAATAGTCCAATTAAAACGGATGAAAACTATTCAATGGTTTTATCAAATGTATTTACTCCGAATGGAGATGGTGTTCATGATGTGTTTGAAGTAAAAGCAGAAGGACTTACTGATTTTAATGTAGTTGTACTTGACCAAAATAGTAAGATTATCTTCCAATCACAAGACCCTTTGTTTCAATGGAATGGTGAGTTAATGGATGGCAGTCAAGCGTTGGTTGGTGCATATTTATTCTACATCACAGCACGAGATCGACAAGGAGAATTGGTGACGAAAAGTAGTCGACTATATATTCAACGTTAATTTATTTCTGAATGGAATTTAATACGTTTTCTTGCCCCCTTTTTGTAATCGCTATCATATAAAAGATTAGGCCTGTGATCAATAACACATGACTAAAATCATTCCGATCAAACCACGGGTGTATGTTGATTTTCATTCCTTGAATGGCTGTATTGGGAATTAACACAAGGGTGCTTATCCATAAGTATTTAAAAGTAGAAGATATTTTACGCTGATAATAAGCGGAAAGAAAACCAAGCGCTAAACCAAGACCAAGCACAGAATTTACAGTTGGAACAATTAATCCTTTTTGTGGATCAACACTCAAGTCAATTGTATTAATGATAATCGTTTGTGCGATAAGTACAAGAACTAGTTTTGCGAGTGCTATGCGTTGAAGGTTTTTTATCCAGTGTTGCATAGGAAAGACAGAAATCATTGCCAATTCGATAAGACAAACAGCAAATATCCCTGAGTACCAAGAAAAATGTTTTCCCGGAACACCCCAATAATTAAAGAATACATGCGCTAACCCTCCAGCAAAGAAACTTACTCCAAAAACAATAAAGAACCATTTCCAATACTTATAAAAAGGTTGATCTGCAGATATTTTATGCGTCTTATAAGCAAAAAACAGCGCAACAGCCAGAATTAAAGTGTCCCCGATGAATGCATTGGGTTCAACTAAATCCAATCCAAACAGACTGAATTCAATTTTTGGAAAATCGGCTCCTATAATCATTATTTACTGGCTTCTTCGAATTTATGAATGTTCTTTAGTATCAATCGTTCAACAATGAGCGGCATTCTAGGCTGCATAAAAGCGTTCAACCTTCCAATGCTAGTTAATACGGTAATGAATTTTCGTCGACGTATATTTTTGTAAACTGCTTTTGCTACACTTTCTGTCGATTGTACTTTTTTATCTTTTCGAGACGCTAAAACGCGTTTTGAGCCGTCAGCTGCAATTGTTTCTTTGTTGTGCTCAATGTCAGTTATACCAACGAAAATTAATCCTACATGTATATTGTTCTTTTTCTCTTCAATTCGAATTGATTCAGCGATAGCGCGAAGTGCCATTTTAGAAGAACAATATGCTGACAATCCTGGTAATCCACGAATACCAGCTAAGCTTGAAATAAAAACAATACTTCCTTGCGTTTTACGTATGTGTTCTATTGCAGGAATGGTTGGATATACGGTTCCTAAAACGTTGCTTTCGAATACGGTTTTGAATACTTCTGGATTGAGCTCTGCTACATGTCCACGCATTGAAATTCCAACATTGTTAACTAAAATATCTAGCCTTCCAAATGTTTCGATTGTTTTTGAGATTAATAAATTTGCTCCTTCTAAAAGAGAAACGTCGCAACAAATATGAATACTTTTAGGCTGTATTCTTTGAATGATTTCTAGTGTGTCTGCAAGTCGTTCTTCACTTCTACCATTCAAAACGATAGTGTATCCTTCTGCTGCTAATTCAAGCGCGATTGCTTTTCCAATTCCTCTACTTGAACCTGTAATGATGGCAACTTTTGTCATATTTAACCCCGTTTGCTTTTAGGAATAAAATTGATTTCCGGGTGAAACTTCAACGCCGTAAAACTATTTGTCCAAGCCATTGCAACATGAACTAAGAAGGCAATCCAAATCGTACCAGACATCAGTGTTAATAAACAAAGAACTAATCCTAACGGAATCGCGCCAATTGTTTCATCTAAACCCTTAGGTATGTGTGTGGCTGAATATAAAGCAATGTTGATTGCTATTGCTGGCCAAACACCAATTGCGACAGTTAAGGGAAAAAGTAATGTCCCTCGGAAAAGCATTTCATACCCAAATAAGTACAGAGCCCAACCTAGTGCATTGATAAACACCGTTTTTTCTGTCCAAACTTTCGCTCTAATTTGAGGATAATTCACTAAGTTTTTTGGTTTTTTAGCTGACATGTAAGCAATCGGAACGACCAAAACAGTCAGTCCGAGCGTCCATACTACGGAGAAAAATGTTGTTTTTGGAATTATTGTTAAGCCGAAATCTGATGGCGTGGTTCCGTCTAGCATTAGTATGCAAATGACCAAAGGAAGAACTCCCATACTTATAAAACCAAAAAGTTTTGTAAAGAAAATGTGCTTTACAGAGGCTTCATCAAATGAATAGCGTGCATAAAATCGCTTTTTAATTCCTTCTGATTGTGCAGTAAACCAGTAGATTACGAAAAAAACAAGTGAAAGCACTACGGGTAAAAAAGTAATTAAATCACCTTCTTTCCAGCCCAAATCGACATCTAATGTTTGGTACATACTGTTTTATTTAGTTTTTATATATCCATTTTCCACGAACCAATTGTAACATTCAGTAACCGCTGTTTCGATTGGAGTTTGCGGGAGTTTTAACTCTTGTCGTGCTTTCTCAACTGAGTAAAAGTGGTTTTCACAAGAAATGATAGATAGCTCTTTCGTAACTCCCGGATAATAATTGAAAATTCGAGCAAAAAATGAATTTAGAGCACCATAGCTTGTAACCATGAAAGTGCTTAACTTTCTTGAAGGTGGTTTAACGTTTAATGTTTTAGCTATTAAATCAAATGCTTGTTTATAGGATAAATTTGCATTTCCAAGAATGTAACATTCACCAACTCTTCCCATTTCTATAGCATTGGCCATCGCAAATGCTACATCTTTTACCGCAACGAAATTTTTTCCTCCGCTTGCATAACCTGGTACTTTTTCTTTGTGTATTGCAAGTATCATAGCACCTGAACTAGGCCGTGAATCATAGGGACCGATCATAAATGTAGGATTTACCACAATTGCCGGTAAACCTTTTTCTGTTACGGCTTTTAATACAATGTTTTGAGCTTTATATTTAGAATCCATGTAATCAACTCCAAATTTCGCAGAATTGTAGGGATCGCCTTCTTTTCCAAGATTATCGAGAGTTGTTCCATTACCAAAGGAGTTTGCCGTTCCGACATAAACCATTCGTTTTATTTTGTGCTTTAAAGCTGCATCAATGATGTTTTGTGTACCTTCGATATTAACTCTATTCACAATCTCGCTTCTTGCAGGAAACATACTTGTTGATGCAGCACAATGCAACACGACATCTTTGCCTATAAAAGCCTGATCTAGCGCTTCTTTATCTAAAATATTTCCATAAAATGAATGAATTGGCAAGCCCTTTAAAGTAATCGGATCTTTTCCAGGCTCTAGTAAAACACTAACGTTGTAATCGCGACGAATTAATTCTCTTACAAGGTTGCTGCCCAATACTCCATCAGGTCCAGTGACCAATACTTCCATGCGGTAATTTTTGGCAAAGGTATCAATAAAGGATGAAACATGATTGTTAAAAAGTCCTTATTTAAGCGGATATAAAACAAAAAAAGCTCCGAATGAACGAAGCTTTTTTGAGGTCTCGAGCGGATTCGAACCGCTGTACACAGTTTTGCAGACTGGTGCCTAGCCACTCGGCCACAAGACCAATTTTTGGTGTACAAATGTAAGTAATATTTTTAAAAGTAAGTGAAGATGATAAATACTTGTTCTTTTACCACTCCTCAATAATGATAGCTACGTTTTGTACATCGCCATTTATTGGTGGACAAATTTTCGTCACTTTTAGTTTTACCTTATCAATGGATGCAATTTGACTTTTTAATCGATTTATAATTCGTTGTCCAACATGTTCAATTAGTTTCGATCGAATAGCCATTTCTTCACGTACAATTTTATTCACTACCACATAGTCGATTGTTTTTTGTAAATCATCTGTAGCTGCTGCCAAACTAAAATCTGTATTTAACATAACATCAACAAGATAGTGTCCTCCAATTTTTCCTTCTTCTGGCAAGCAACCATGAAATGCGTAAATTTTTATCCCATTGACCTCAATTGTGTGTTTCATGCAGTCGCTTTTATTTTTTCAATTGCGCTAAGTCCTTGATTCATACGTTCTAAACATTCTTGTTTTCCGAAGAAAGCAGCAATTTCGAACATACTTGGTCCCATTCCTGTTCCTGTCAATAAAACTCTAAAATTGGGCAAAATTGCACCAATCCCAACTGATTTGTCTTCAAGGAAGGATTTGAAGGCATTTTCTATTGAGTCATGATCAAAAGACGAAAGGTTAGATAAAACACTTAACCAATCTTTCATCAGTTGTGTTGTTTCTTCTTTCCATTTTTTAGATACTGTTTGTTCATCGAAAGTTGTTGGTCGCTCTAACAAATAATTTCCTTCACTTAAAATGTCTTGAACAAATGTTGCTCGTTCTTTCATTAAATGACTGACAGTTGCTAAACGTGAAACATCTATGTCGGTTGTATCAATTAATTTTGCTAACTGAGTTGCTAATTCTTCATTAGAGGTAGATCGCAAATATTGTTGCTGGAACCATTTAGTTTTATCTGGATCGAATTTAGCTCCAGCTTTAGATACTCGGTCCAACGTAAATACTTCTGATAACTCTTCTAAACTAAATATCTCTTGTGTTGTCCCTGGATTCCAACCAAGGAAAGCCAACATATTAATGAATGCTTCTGGAAAATATCCTTTTTCTCTATATCCTGAATATAATTCACCCTCTGCAGTTGTCCAGTCTGTTGGAAAAACCGGAAAACCTAAGCGGTCACCGTCCCGTTTTGATAGTTTACCATTTCCATCTGGTCGCAATAATAAAGGTAAATGTGCAAATTCTGGACAATCCCAACCAAAGGCTTCATATAACATAACGTGCAATGGCGCAGATGGCAACCATTCTTCGCCGCGAATTACATGACTAATTTCCATTAAATGATCATCAACAATGTTTGCTAAGTGGTAGGTTGGCATTCCATCACTTTTGAAAAGAACTTTATCATCTAAATTATTTGTGTTGACGACAACCCAACCACGAATAATATCTTCGAAACGAATATCTCGGTTACGAGGCATTTTCATTCGTATAACATAAGGTTCGCCTTTTGCTAATAATGCGTCAACTGTATCTTGTGGTAAGGTTAATGAGTTTTTAAGGGATGTACGAGTAACACTGTTATATTGCCAATTAGGCATTCCCATTAACTTTGCTTTGTCGCGCATTTCATCTAATTCTTCAGCGCTGTCAAATGCGTAATAAGCTTTATCTTCTTTTACAAGTTGTTCTGCATATGGTTTGTACATTTCTTTCCGTTCTGATTGAACGTATGGTCCGTATTCACCCCCTAATCCAGGCCCTTCAGTTGGCATGATTCCGCACCATTTTAGCGCATCCATAATGTATTCTTGAGCGCCAGGGACAAATCGAGTTTGATCGGTATCTTCTATACGAATCAAGAATGTTCCGTTGTTTTTCTTGGCAAACAGATAATTATATAGAGCCGTGCGTACTCCACCCATGTGAAGGGGGCCTGTTGGTGATGGTGCGAATCTAACGCGAACTGGTTTTTGAGCCATTGAATTTTTTTTTCAAAGATAGTTAGTTTTAAAACATTGGCAGGTTTTATGTTTGCATTAACATTTGAACTGTTATCCGTTGTTAGTGTATCGTTAAAATAGTTTAACAATTGTTATTTCTGTGTGATATGTTTTAACTTAGTAAGTTATTCTTTAAGAATTGTATAATATGGGGTCTTTTAGTCAATTAATTGAGCAAATAGATGCGTTTATTCGCAAGTACTA